>NZ_JAZEUN010000015.1:0-119032 GCF_037029175.1 Galbibacter sp. PAP.153
TAAGTTATATATGTTTTTATTACCCTTTTAACCAGGCTTCACGTAAAGTATCTTGTTGGGGGGTCGTGGTTTCCATTTTTGTTATTTTGTCCACTTCAATGCTAGGGGAGCCTACCTTTCCTTTAAGGGTCAACTCCTCTCCATCTCTATTTATAACCATGTTGATATCGGTTTCGGGCTGCCATGACATAGAGCCAATTATAACGTTTCTTATGTTTTCCATTGTAAATTCTGTACCGTTAACCGATTTGATGATATCCCCGCTTTTAAGTCCCAATGCTTTCATGGAGCTATTAAGGGCTGTTTTTCTTACAAATATTTCATTGTTTTGCGGATTTACATCTATATAAGGGATTTGCCCGTTTAAGAAAAAACCTGTTTCTTTTTCTTCGGTATGGAATGTTAACCCTGCCTTGTTTAAAAATTCATCATAAGGAATAGGAGTGTCACCAATAACATAGGTATTGAAGAAAGTTCTAACCTCGGGGTAGGTAAGCGAAACTATTTTATCGAATAATTCATCATCTTTAAAAGACTTGTCCATTCCATATTCCCTTGAAAGTTGTTTCATTAACCATAAAATTCCTTTCTCGCCATTGCTTTCCTCGCGGATAATAATGTCGAGGCACATCCCGATAAGGGCGCCTTTTTCGTATACATTGGCATATTGGTCTTTGTAGGGTTCTACCAATACATTTTTGCTCATTTTTGTAAATGACAAACTATCGTTGTAACGCTTTGAGTTTTGAATTTTCGTGGCAATCCTGTCGTAAAAATCTTGTTCGTCAATAAGTCCTTGATTTATTTGGAACAGGTTGGCAAAATATTCGGTAACACCTTCGTACATCCATAAATGTTCGGACATTTTTGGGTTGTTGTAGTCAAAATATTGAATTTCTTCCGAATGAACCGTTAATGGGGTTACAATGTGGAAAAACTCGTGCGAAACAACATCTGTCATGGTTTTTACCATATCTTCCTTGGGCATGGTTTCGGGCAATACAACGGTGGTGCTCGTGTGATGCTCTAACGCTCCAAAACCTGTTGGGTCGCCTTTTTCCATAGCGCCTAAAAACAATAGGATGTTATAGGTTTTTGTTGAATTGATGTCCCCTAAAAATGTTTTTTGGGCCTTCATCATTTTTTCCATTTCGTTTTTAATGCTTACGGCAGAATAAACTTTATTAGGAGAATAGACCGACAAGGTTACTTCAATATCGTTTACCGAAAAAGTTTGGGAATCTGGTTTGGAGTACATTATCGGGTTATCGGTTACCTCAAAATAGCGGTTGGCAAGAAAAGTGTCGGTATTTGCTTCTTGTGTTTTGGTGGTAGCTTTATGTAGCGACGTGGAAGCTTCAAAACCACTTGGATGCTTAAAATGCAACAAATAGGATTGTTCTTTTAAATTATCGAAATACCCTACAAACATATGAAGGTTTAAAAAGAAGTCCTTATTGGCCTCGATATTGCTCCCTGCCGGGGAAAAAACGGGGTCTTCTACTTCGCCTTCGGTATCAAAAGAATCATTTACGTCGTATTCAATCCGGTCTAATTGTGTAGCATTGTCTATTTTCCACGTATTTACGTCCACACTGGTGGCCTGTAATGGTTTGTTGTTGTAATCGTAAGCGGTGAGGTTTTCTATAAACTGCCCATAATCATTATTGCTGTATGTTCCGGGAACGGTTTTTGGGATATAAAAATTAATGCTTTCGGCAGTGAACCTTCCCGGGTCTACCGAAACATGTACCATATCGTTCTTTACATTTACCAAGTCTATATTGGTTTCTATGGGCATGCTGGTTGCAAGATCGTTTACTTTTGGGGTACAGGCCACGATAGAAGCGGCAAGCAGTGTAAAAATTAATTTCTTCATATTCTTATTTTCTTCAAATTTCTGTATAAGACCTTAATATTTTAAATTAGTTACCAATTTTAACTATTAAATAACTTTTTCAGGTAAATGGCAACGCCATCTTCTTTGTGGTGTTCTGTAACGGCTTTTGCCACAGATAGCACTTCTTTCCTTGCATTGGCAACTGCCACGCCACAACCAACGGCGGCAATCATCTCCACATCGTTATAATTATCGCCAAAGGCCACTGTTTCTTCCAGTGTAAAATCGGGATAGCAACAATTTAGCAGTTTGTTGATCCCGGTAAGCTTTGAAACTTCTTTATTGGCTATCTCAATATAGGTTTCTTTAGATCTGTACAGGTGCAAAACAGCACCGTAGTTTTCTTCAAGATAGGTGTAAATTGCATCAATTTTATCTTTATCGCCCATGCACATAATTTTATGGGCGCCTTTTTCTTTTGATTTCCATAGGGAAACAACATCTTTGTTTGTTTTAACTTCTGGAGACGTCTTGGTGTTTGTTTCTTCTCTTAATGCCCAGTAATCCATACTGTCTACATACCAATCGTCTGCATTAAAAAGACTTATATGAATTTTATCCGAACCGTTTTTTTCGTTTTCGTTAACCAATTTTTCTATGATGCCTACGGGGATTTCGGTAGAATGTATTACTTTTTTCTTTTGAACCACATAAGCTCCGTTGAAAGCAATTAAGGGCAGTTCCAGAACATCTAATTCTTCTTGTAAATGATACATTTGCCTTGGCATTCTGGAAGATACAAGTATAAAGGGGATTTTATTTTTTAATTTTTGTATTTCTTTTATGGTAGGTTTTGTAAGTTCTCTTTTTGGGCCCAATAGCGTTCCGTCTATATCGCTAAAAATTATTTTGTACATTGAAATAGTTTAGGGGTTTGTTTTTATAAAGGGTATTTCTTGTCCGTTTTGGTAGAGTGTTAAGCCCACGACCGTGTTGCTTTCATCGCGTTCAAAAACAATTTTGGCTTTAACAATTTTATAGAAGAAGGTAGATTCTCCTTGATAATACACAGGGAATTCCGGTTGATTATTAAGTTGGGCATGCAGGGCATCTTCAACTAGAGAAAAATTATATGTCATGTTTAAGCCATCGTTTATATAATTCCCTTCAAAATCCATAAGTTCTTCGGCAGTAATAGGCATTTCTTCTTTGGCAAAATCCAACGGATTTTTATCCGGGTCCATTAAATATTCTGCAATGTCCTCAGCAGGGCTGGAACCGGAATTCGTCATAATGGCGACCACTTTTCCATGTTTGCCATCAATAGCAATAAAAGTCCTAAATCCGCCTGTACCTCCACCGTGAAAAATAATTCCCTCCGGATTGATAAACCAAGCAAGTCCGTGCAATTGGCCCTCTTGATCTTTAAAGTGAACGGTTTTTGTGTATTCTTGGGCTTTGTATAGCGGACTATCGTTTTTTAAATAGCTCTCTCCGTATTTAACAAGGTCTTTTATGGTGCTCCTTATGCCGCCCGCAGCCGCCATGGCCTGAAATTTCCAATGTGGCACTTCTTTCTGGGAAAGGTATCCCTTTGCATAATTTCCTTTTTGGCTTTCGGGAACTTTAAAATATGTATTTTTTAAGTTTAATGGCGTCAAAATTTTCTTTTTCACCAAGTTTTGATAAGTATCGTTTTGGCTAATGGATAGGATTTCGCCCAAAAGTCCGGCCCCAAGATTGGAGTATTCAAACTTTTTCCCAACATTTCTGGGGATATAATGACTTAAAAAAGAAAACATGTCCGACCGGGTATAATTGGCATATGGATTCATTTGATCCATAACATTTATATTGTTTGGAATTCTTGGTAGGCCGCTCGAATGCGTAGAAAGGTTTTTAAGGGTCACGGAAACCCCTTTTTTATCGGTTAAATCAATAGAATCGGGCAAAAACTCATTGGCTTCATCATCAATGGAAATAATACTGTCCACAGCATATTTTGCCAGCAACAAGGAAGTAAAGGTTTTGG
Organism: Galbibacter sp. PAP.153; assembly: GCF_037029175.1. Lineage (NCBI taxonomy): Bacteria > Pseudomonadati > Bacteroidota > Flavobacteriia > Flavobacteriales > Flavobacteriaceae > Galbibacter > Galbibacter sp. PAP.153. The sequence goes on from NZ_JAZEUN010000015.1 coordinate 3,873, forward strand.
TGATCGAACCTATTTCATAAAGGGTGTTTTCGTCTGCCTTTATCTTGTTTTCGAGGTCTTTGTAACCTTTAACATAATAATATACCCCAGACGAATCCAATACGCCTACTGCAATGGATGGGTTGATATGGTTGTCGATACGATATTGTATTTCTTTTTTTACATTTTCGGGAATTTGGGCAGTCCCGGCGTTTAAAAAGAAAAAAGTTACCGCAAAAAGGGCGGTATGTTTAAACTTCATTTGATGTCTTTTATACTTTATACGTTTTGTTTTAATCTTTAGTTCACAAATAGCGATTAAAAGTTGTAAATTTTAAGGGGGTGAATACTTTAAACAGCATATAAAGCAATTATGCGTAAAGGTAAGAAAGAGTTATTGAAATTCTATAAAAGAACAATAATATAAATAGATGCTTTATTTAACACCAAAATAGATTTAAGAATTTTATTTTTGAAGAAAAATCAAACCTATGCGCTATTTATTGGTTTTCTCGCTATTGTTTTTTCAGCAATTATCGGCAAATGCCCCATTTTGGGGCAAAACCGGGCACCGTGTTGTGGGTGAAGTTGCAGAGCAGCATTTAAAAAACAGCACAAAACGAAAAATAATGAAATTGCTGGACGGACAAAGCTTGGCCTTGGTATCTAATTATGGCGACGATATAAAATCTGACCCAAAATACAAAGAGTATAGTGCCTGGCATTATGTAAACTTTCCTTTTGATAAAGCATATGGCGAAGAAACTCCCAGCGAATATGGAGATATAATTATTGGCATTGATAAATGCATTGCGGTTTTAAAAGATGATAATGCCAAAAAGGAAGACAAAGTCTTTTATTTAAAATTATTGGTTCACTTTATGGGCGATCTTCACCAGCCGTTACATGTGGGCAGGGGCGAAGATAAAGGTGGAAACGATATACAGGTGCGCTGGTTTAACGAGGGCAGTAACTTGCACCGTGTTTGGGATAGCGATATGATTGATTTTTACGGAATGAGTTACACAGAACTGGCCAACAACTTGCCGGTGTATTCCAAAACACAAGAAAAGTCCATTGCCGAAGGAAGTATTTTAGACTGGGTCGAAGAATCGCAGGAATTGGCCAAAAAAGTATATGCATCGGCAAATACCGGAGAGAAATTGGGGTATAGGTATATGTACGATTATTTCGATACCGTAAGGGCACAACTTGAAAAAGGCGGGCTGCGTTTGGCCAAGGTTTTAAACGATATTTTTTAAACCCTTTTTGAAGATAAACAACTTTGCGGTAAAGGTGTTTTTTAAATTTAAGAATGCTCGACAAGTTCCTTTCTGTATTCTTTTGGAGTTTTATTAAAACGTTTTTTAAAAGACTTTGTTAAGTGGCTCTCATCGGTAAAGCCCAGTTCGTAACTAATTTCAGAAATGGTATAATTCGTGTTTTTTAGCCGGTATTTTACAAGCATTAATTTATAGTTAATAATATATTGCCTTATACTTTCCCCGGTTTCTTTTTTAAAAAGCGCTACAATATTGGCGGGAGACATATTGAATTTGGCAGCCAAGTGCTCTATTTTTACCAGTTCGGGTTCGTATACATGTGTCCGGATGTACGAGAGTATCTGGTCTGTTTTTTTTAGGTTCAGAGTTGGCTTAACGTCATTGGGGTTGTACGTTTTAATAATGCTTCTGGCCAAAATGCTCAAAGTGGTTGTAATGGCATTGGTAATAATGCTCCAGTAAAACTCGTCCTTACTCTTGTATTCGTCTATTATAAAATCATGGATTCTCCATAACCTTTTTCTGTCATCATGGCTAAGCTGGCATTCCCTGGGCATAATGTTGGGGTTGTGCAATATGTGCTCTATGTTGTGCAGCCAATGCTCTCTGTCTGGTAAACTGGACTTACTTGAGAACAGGATTTCGGTAAACTTAAAAGCAGTGTAACAGGTCTGGCTGTTTGGATTGATATAATAATCGTCTTCGGGAGCAATTAAAAAAATACTTCCTTCATTATATAAAACTTCTATTTCATTAATTGTAATAATACCCTTACCATATTTAATGTAAAGGATTTGGAAATAGTTGTGCCTGTAGTTAGAAGGACTCCGTTTGTTAATCACTTCTTCTACCAGTAGAAAACCTTCGTGAAAGGCACCTGTCTTCATGTTTTATTATTTAAAAATCAGTTGGTTACTTCAAAAATAGAAATTTTTTTATTGTTTTTTACAAGTTGTAAGCCTTATATCTGCGGTAACTTTGTCCTGTAATTGGAAGTAAAGATAAAACGTTCATTAAAATATACATTTTACCTATTTATGTAAATCATAATTATGTGAGATTTTTCATAATTTTTTTTGGTTGGTTAGTTTGTAGAGCCGTACATGGTCGTGCCCTAAAACGCAAGTGCGGTTCTACTATTTTAAACAATAAATAGTGTAGTTAAAGATTTTTCATTGATTGTATTTTTTATTGGTTAGTATTTAAGGGCCGCAATTTCCCCCAAGCATTGTCCCCAAACCTGCACGCGGCCCTTTTTTTAAAATACGGTTAATTGCATATAAAAAGTTTGTTTGATTATTTTTTAAGTTGGTTAGTTAGAAAAGGCCGTGCGTTCCCTAAAGCATGGCCTTTTTTTATGGTTTACAGTCTGTAAATCAATTTACTATAATGAGAAAAGGAAATTTTTTTATTGTTTTTTACAAGTGGTAACCCTTGTATCTATGGTAACTTTGTCCTGTAATTGGAAGTAAAGATAAAACGTTCATTAAAATATACATTTTACCTATTTATATGAATGATTCTTGTATAAGATTTTTCATAATTTTTGGTTGGTTAGTTTGTAGAGCCGTTCGTAAACGTGCCCTAAACCGTTATGGTTCGGCTCTACTTTTTTAAATGAATAGGTAATTACAAAGATTTGTTTGATTATTTTTTAAGTTGGTTAGTTTGAGAAGGCCGCATGTTCCCTAAAGTGCGGCCTTTTCTTTTTTCATGAAGTTTTAATCTTCAATTACCGTTTTAAGCTCGTTTCGGTATTGAGAAGGAGATTTTCCCGTAAATTTTTTAAAGGATTTATTGAAGTACGAAAAATTGTTGAAACCACTTTCAAAGCATATTTCGGTAATACCAATGGGTTTTTCGGCAAGCAGTTTAGAGGCGTGCACCAATCTGTATTCATTAACAAAATGTGTAAATGTCTTTCCCGTAATCTGTTTAAAATAACGGCAAAAAGAAGGGACCGTCATGCCAGAAATATTGGCAATTTCTTCTAAAGTAATTTGTTGCTGAAAATGTGTCTTCACATAATTAAAAACAATATTGATCCTGTCGTTGTCCTGAACATCGGCTTGCATGGAAAAGCCTTCGGCATTTAAAATCTGGTAATCTTCGGATAACTGAAGCTCGTTTAAAATAGACAAAAAGCCCAGCAACCGTTCAAAACTGTTCATCTTTTCCAGGGCCTCGATGCGGGTCCCGATTATTTCTTTTGTTCTTCCGTTAAAGGCAAGTCCGCCCTTGCAGCGCTTAAACAACAAACTAATGTTGTTCATTTCGGGTTTAGACATAAGTTCGGCACCCAAAAAATCGGGCAACATTTGTATAACCACCTCATTTTCGTTTCCCGTAAACTTATCGGTAAATCCACAATGAGGAAGATTGGAACCAATTAAAATAAGGTCTCCTTCAGTATAATAAGAGATATGGCTCCCAATTTGCCTTTTCCCGGCACCTCCTTTTACATATACAAGCTCTATTTCCGGATGGTAATGCCAATACGATGTGTTCTGGTTTTGGTTCTCATCGTATTTAATGAAAGAAAAAGAACTGCCGAAGGTTGGGTTAATTACTTCTAATGCAGGCTTTTTAATACTCATAGCATAATGTTTTTTTATAATACAACTTAATAAATATACATGTTCTATCGGGGTGCAAGATACAAAATATTACCATAAATATGTGCTATTTTATCCTTTACTTTAAATTAACATGCATGTTGTGTTAAAATAGTGCATAAACTTGAAAATCCTGACGTAGTGTACCTGCCATGTTGCACCTATCTTTGTAATGTAGTTAAAATAAATGTCTAACTATTAAAAATTGCAAGAAGATGAAAAAAACAATTAAAAACAGTATGCTGGTTGTTATACTAAGTGTAATGACTTTAGCCATGGCAAGAGCCAACGATTTTTACCTTTCGGTAAAAAAGGACGATAACAGAACTGTTGACCTGTTTATTGAGAAAACAAACCAGCCTTTGGCAATCTCTTTTGTTGACGCAAGAGGCGAGGTGCTTTATAATTATAAGTATAAAGAGTTACCAACAAACGTAAAGCGTTATAACTTTAAAAATTTACCAACGGGAACTTATTATTTCGTGGTAGAAAGCGAAACTAAAATAGAAAAGGTGCCTGTTGTACTTTCTGAAAACGAAACTGTTGTAAAAAGAGGAAAAACAACAACTATTTACAAACCTTATTTTAGAAAAGACAACAATTTGTTGAGTGTAAACATGTTGAGTATTGACGAATCTCCGGTAGATGTTAAAATTTACAACGAGACTACCAATCAACTAATTCACGAAGAAGTATTAAAAGGGGAAAAAAGCTTAGGAAAAAGATTTGACTTCTCTAATGTAAACGGAGTTTACAGATTTGAAGTAACACACAAAGGAAATACTTTTTACAAAACAGTTAGCTTGTAATCTTACATTAGATTTTAAAGTTGGAAAAGGGAGAGGTTAGACTCCCTTTTTTTTATGCCAAATTTTTACCGAAGTCCATTTTTTTAATGCTTTTTAATGGCTCCGGCATAAAATATCTTTATGTATTGATATACCAATATGCCCAGAACATTAGTGCAAATTGTAATGGTACGCGCAATATTAACATCCATTTTGGAGCTACTTTTTCAAACTTCTTGTCCTGTAGCATGTAAATATGCACAGGGATAAATGCCAAAAGCATTATTATAATTCCCCAAAGGGCAATGTTTTTCAGGTTGGTAAACAATAATATCCCCAACAGTATTTCGGCTAGGCCACTAACATATACCATTACTTTTTTGTACGGAATGTAAAGCGGCATTATGGACACGTATGTATTTGGTTTTACAAAGTGCAATGTTCCGGTAATTATATAAATAACGGCCATTAAGTAAAAGTGCCATGGATGTAGCATATTGGTTTATGTATATGGTGTTTTTTTATTTTTTTATGATTAAGGCATTGACTTCTTTTTTTAATTTTGGGAGGTGATTTATTAAAATCGACCAAATGTTTTCATCAGAAATATTGTCGTAAACATGAATAATATGGTTTCTTAAGCCAACAATAGATTTTGCATGCGTAATATGATCTGCATAAGAAGCATCATATTTTATAATTCTGTTTAAAGCCTCTCCAATAATTTCTAAATTTCTTTCAATGGCCCTTTTTAACATTAAGTTTTCTTTGTAAGTATGGAAATCTTTGTTTGTTTTTTTGAAATATCCTTCAATTTCATCAATTGCCATTTTAACGTCGTATAACCATTTAAGAATCCTTTCATCCATAAATTAATTCTTTGTTTCTGTTGATGGAATTAATTAAGATTGGATTTTTGAGGGTTTGCTCTTCAATCAAATCGATTTCCCTACCTAATAGTTTTTTTAAATTTTCTTTAAAATCTATATAATTGTCGAAGTATTGTGCTAAATCTATGGGCTTGAACTTTACCAAAAAATCGATATCGCTTTTTGTGTTGAAATCCGCATTTAAAACCGAGCCAAAAAGGTACATTTTTTCCACATGGTAACTGGCGCATAACTTCTTTATATTATCGATATGGTTTTCAATCGGGTTCATTTATCAAATGTAACGAATTTTTATAGAGCAATCTATTTTATATATTCTGCCCGCCTAAAGCGTACAGCTTCCCAGTCGGGGTTTATTTTTAATATTTTTACTTGTTCGTAGCGGTTTTTTACCAATGGGGCCCAGTCGTAATCGTCGGTGATGTCGGTAGTGAGTTTTTCTGATTTTTTTCTGGGGTGGGCAACCCACAGTACTACATCGTCCTTAAGTTTGGGGTGCAGGGTTTGCATTTGGCCTTCCAGTTCTTTAATGGTATTTACAAAAACCAAAGCAAATTCCATTTTGTTTACCTGAATGAGCGACTGGTAAATGTCTATATCTACCAAATTGGCCAATTGCTCGGCAAAACCTTCGGGTTCGTTGAGGATCAAGATTTCTTTTTGATTCTCCAGCTTCAATTTTTCGAATAATGTTTTCATATTATTGGCAGTTTATGAGGTATGTGGTATATGTATTGGTTTTTGCACTTATACAAGGTATAAAAAATATTTGTCGGGAGCAACATACGGTATTTAATTGAGTAATTTAAAACTTAAAATCTTTAATAGTGATAAGGGAAAAGGGATTAGGGAGATAGTTGATTATTAATTGATAATTGGATAATTGATAAATGATAACATTGCTGCTAAAACAGCTATTTATTGTGCTTCAATACTAATTGAACGTGCTCCAATACTTTTTGAACATGCTCCAACGCTAATTGAATGTGCTCCAATGCTAATTGAATGTGCTCTAATACCAATTGAACATCTTCCAATACTAAATGAACATGCTCCAATGCTATTTGAATGTGCTCCAATACTGTTTATGGGCGCCCTTATTTCTATAGGCTTTATATGGCTACATATATTACTCACTGATTTACAGCGAGTTGACCTTGACAAACTCCTGCAAGGTCTTTTTTATGACCTTGTAGGTCTGTATTTCGGTTTTAAAATACCTACAAGGTTTTGAGAACCTTGCTGGGTTAAACAAAAACAATAGATGTTAACTTTTTTACACCAAACTCCCTTTAAATACCAGCTGAAGGCCATTTATACTTAATAAAAAGTTTTATGCCCGATTGTGCTTATTTTGCATCGTTACATTTATATTATGATTTTTATCGTATTTGAAAACAAAGAGCTTTTGTATCTTTGACATAATTAAAGTTTGAGGAGGGAGCCTAAAAAACAAAGTGATGAAAATAGAACAAATATACACCGGATGCCTTGCCCAAGGTGCTTATTATATAGAATCTGAAGGAGAAGCTGCCATTATTGACCCATTGCGGGAAACGGCTCCTTACATAGACCGTGCAGAAAAAGGAGAAGCCAAAATTAAATATGTTTTTGAAACACATTTCCATGCCGATTTTGTTTCTGGACATGTTGATTTAGCCGAAAAAACAGGAGCAACCATTGTTTTTGGCCCAAATGCCAAAACAACATATGATATTTACCAGGCAGAGGACAACGAAGAATTTAAAATTGGAAAGCTGACCATAAAGGCACTCCATACCCCCGGGCACACATTGGAGTCTACCACGTATCTTTTAATTGATGAAGATGGAAACAACAAGGCATTGTTTACGGGAGACACTCTTTTTTTGGGAGATGTAGGAAGGCCCGACCTGGCCATAAAACAAGATGTTACCAAAGAAGACCTGGCAGCAATGCTCTTTGATTCTTTGAGAAATAAAATTATGCCCTTGGAAGACCATATTATTGTTTACCCCGCTCATGGAGCCGGATCTGCCTGCGGAAAGAACTTGAGCAAGGAAACCGTGGATACCTTGGGCAACCAAAAGAAAACAAATTATGCGCTTCGAAGCGATATGACCAAAGAAGAATTTATAGAAGAAGTGTTGGATGGCATTATGCCGCCGCCGCAATATTTTTCTAAAAATGCACTTTTAAATAAAGAAGGGTATGAAACTTTTGAAACAGTACTAAAAAAGGGAAATGCCCCACTTACCCCTGACGAATTTGAAGCTATTGCCAATCAAGAAGGTGCACTTGTACTGGATGTAAGAAATCAAGACGAGTTTTTAAACGAGCACATTCCCAATTCTATCTTTATAGGCCTGAACGGTTCTTTTGCACCGTGGGTAGGCGCTTTGATAAAAGACTTAAAACAGCCTATTTTGCTGGTGGTGCCGGATGGAAAGTCTACCGAGGCCGTAACACGCTTGTCTAGGGTTGGGTACGATAATACTTTGGGTTATTTGGAAGGCGGACTGGAAAATTGGAAAAAAGCAGGAAAAGAAACAGATACCATACAATCTATTACTGCCGATGCTTTTGAAAACGAATACAATAACACCATAGAAATATTGGATGTGAGAAAGCCGGGGGAATTTGAGGCCGAACACCTGCAAACAGCCGATAGTTTTCCTTTGGATTTTATAAACGATAACATGGGGCAATTGGATAAAACCGAAAAGTATTACATTCATTGTGCCGGCGGGTATCGTTCTGCAATTGCTGCCTCCATATTAAGGGCCCGGGGCTATAAAGATTTAGTGGATATAAAAGGGGGGTTTGGAGCCTTAAAAAACACCCAGATCCCTAAAACGAACTTTGCCTGTCCGAACTCGTAAAAAGGGCAAAAAACTATAGAAATGCTTAGAAAAGATTATCTTTTAAGGTTTTTAAACGACTTATTTGAAGCCCTCCAAAAAATTAAAAAAAAGGTTGGCACAAATATAGAAGATCCAAGTACCGATATAGCAAATGCATATAACATGTTGGGTAAGGATGTTAATTTTTTCCTGGACAATGAAATAGATGTGCTAATTGATTTTTTTAATGCTAAAAACAACGAACATCTTGAATCGATAAAATACTTGGCCGAACTTTTATATTATGACAGCCTTATCCAAAGCAACAAAGGGCCAAAAGAAAAAATGCTTCTAAAGGCACGGGAGCTTATTAATTATTTTAACAACAATTCCACAACTTACGATCTTTCATCATTTCAATTATCAGAAAAAATTGCGCAACAGTTAGTTAATCTTTAGGTTTGCTTTTTTTAAATACCGTAAAACTGTATTTTTATAAAAAATGTTGTTTTGAAGAAAAATATGGGTCAAAAAGACAAATTGGTCAGGGTTGTTATTGCCTTTATAATTGCTGTATTGTTTTATTACCAAATAATTAGCGGTTTTATTGGCGTAGCTTTACTACTTTTTGCCATAGCAATTTTACTTACCAGCCTATTTAGGTTTAGCCCGCTGTACAAAATTATTGGGATCGACACCAATAAAAGCAATAACTAGGCCATAGCCTTGAAAGAAAGCATTTGTAAAAAGAATGAATTATACAATTTCTGCACTAAGCCCGGCCTGAAGTAGTTTGGAACAACGCGGTTTTAAATCGTCGTATTCACCGGTCTTAACTGTACACTTTCCTTTATAATGTACAATAATAGAACATTGTTCTGCTTGTTCGGGGGTATGCTCACAGGTATTGATGAGCATATCTATAACATAATCAAAAGTGTTCACATCGTCATTATAAAGAATGATTTCACTCTGTTTTACCACTTCTTCCTCAAGTAATAATTCTTCTGAAATTCTTTCCTTTGTACTCATATTCAGTATTTTGTACTAATTTATAAATTTTACGGCAACCCAATGATTCTTTTCCAGATTTTCAACAAATTTTAACGAAAATTGCTCGCATCGGTCCTTTATTTTAGGAATATCATCTTTATAAAAGCCACTTAACAGCAATATTCCATCATTATTTAAACAGGAAATGTAAATTGGGATATCCTCTAAAAGAATGTTCCTATTGATATTGGCAATAATTACATCGTAGTTTTTATTATTTAGCAATGAAGCATCGCCTTCATATACTTTTATATGCTCACAATTGTTCCGGGTTATATTTTCGACCGCGTTTTCAAAACACCATCTATCTATATCAATGGCATCTATGTTTGTTGCGCCTTCTTTTTCGGCCAGGATTGCCAACACGCCCGTGCCACAGCCCATATCCAGCACTTTTTTTCCTTGAAGGTTGTTTTTTAACAGAAATTGAATCATCATGTGCGTGGTTTCATGGTGCCCGGTCCCAAAACTCATTTTGGGCTCGATAATGATATCGTATTTGGTTGATGGTTTTTCGTGAAACGGGGCTCTTACGGTGCACAATCCATCTACTTCAATAGGATGAAAGTTCTTCTCCCACTCGGCATTCCAATTTTGTTGCGCTATCTCTTTGTAGGTAAAATTAACCTTAAAAGATTCATTTTTAATTATTTCAACCGTTTCCAAGACATCTGGTGTCCACTCTTTTTTTTGAATATATGCCACTACCCCTTCTTCATTTTCAACAAAACTTTCAAAACCGGCATAGCCTAGCTCGGCTATTAATATTTCGTTTCCCGGCTCGGCGGGATTGACGGTAAATGTATATTCCAGATATATTTGATCCATTTTGGTAATGGTAAAAAAATTGCCCTTCCATATAGTTTTACAGAAAGGCAATGGTATATGTGTATTTTATATTTTTAAATTGCCTTTACGATTGCCACAAAATCTTCGGCCTTTAAAGAAGCACCGCCAATTAGTCCGCCATCGACATCGGGTTTAGAGAAAATTTCTTTGGCATTGTTTGGCTTTACGCTTCCGCCGTACAAAATTGGAACCTCGTCTGCCAGCGATTGACTGTACTTTGCCGCAATTGTATTTCTAATAAATTCGTGCATTTCCTGAGCTTGCTCCGGACTGGCTGTTTCTCCGGTACCAATTGCCCAAACTGGCTCGTATGCCAAAACAATGTGCTTCCATGCATTGGTGTCAAGATGGAACAACGCATTTTTTAACTGACTTTCAACCAAATTAAAATGTTTGTCGGCCTTCCTGTCTTCCAGTTCCTCTCCAAAACAAAAAATTACATCCATATTATTTTTAATGGCTGCATCTACCTTTTTGGCCAGCAAGGCATCGTCTTCACCAAAATAAGCCCTGCGCTCGGAATGCCCTAAAATAACTGTTTTTATGCCTACACTTTTTAACATGGCCGCAGAGATTTCTCCTGTATAGGCCCCGTTTTCTGCTTGGTGCATGTTTTGGGCCACTACTTCAATGGCATTTTCTTTTAAAGCTTCGTATGCTGGGTACAAGTTTGTAAAAGTAGGTGCTATTTTTACCTCGGCATCGGTGGCCGGCATACTTTTTTTTAGATCGCTTATCAGGGTCTGTGTTTCGGCAAGGTCGTTGTTCATTTTCCAGTTTCCGGCAACAATTTTCTTTCTCATTATTTTCTTTTTATTATACTATTGGTGTTTGTTTTAGTTTATACAAAAATATTAATTAAGTAACAGCATCGCTATATACTTAACATCTTCTTACAATTAAAGTTGAAAGTGTTATTTTATTTACTCTTCCATTTTTTTCATCTCTTCCAAAGTTAAAACTTCATATTCAAAATCATCTCCAAAAAGATTTTTGCCATATTCTTCAACGGTTGTGTCCAACCCAGCCTCCTTTCTTCTTGTATTAACATTTTCTGGATCCTTAATTGGCCAAATAATGGGTATCCTTTCTTCGGCTGTATTTATATAAGAGCCTTGTGTTCCATATATCTGCATCTTCCCTTGTCGCATTAAATAACGGTCTTCCATTAATGGCATTAAACGTTTTGGTAATTCCCCTTTTTCTGCTTCTTTTCGAAGCATAGGCAAATATTCTTCAATCTTTGGAGAATGTTGAATTACAAACCATGCTATTTTATCGGTTGGTTCTCCAACCAATGATTTTCCGGGATATCCATATTGGTCAATAATTTTGTCAACTGCAACCATATTTGTAGAGTCAATTACTGGCCATATTTTATCCATGTAATCATTTACCTCCTCCTGAACCTCTATTCCAACTTCTTTTGCTATGGAATCTTTTTTTGCTTTGCTTTCTGCGTAATAAATTTCTCTTATCCCTTGATCCAGTCTGTATATACTGTCTAGTTGTTTTTTTAATGCTGTATTAATTTCAGGTTGCTTAACTACATCCTTACTAAACACAAATTCATCGGCATCGTTATAATGTAATTTCTGGGTTATGGTTCCTTTTTGAAGTTCTAAAAGCGCCGGATTGGAGCGTATAATGGTCTTTACGGTGGTTAAGTCGCAAAAATAAAAGTCGAAATCCAACCCATAATTTTCTTTTACGAGAGCTATTTGTTCTGGATTTGAAGCCGATAGGCCTATTACCCTATATCCTTTCTCTTTTGCTTTTTCTGCTACTTTTTTTATTGCCTGTAATCCTTTTTCATCGGCTTCGTTGATTACCCTGGAAACTATTACCAATACATGGTTTAGATCCATGATTTCTTCGGTATGGTCTTCGCCATCAATTTCCATGGTAAAATCGTGAATGGGCGGTTCGTAACCTTTTTGGATCTCGGTAGTCTTTACATCAATAAATTCGCCATCTACCGTTGGATAATCGCCATTGGTAGTTATCACTTTTTCTTCACCATTTACCTTAAATTTCCATGCATATTCGTATATGGCCTTTGGGGCATTTTCGGGAATTTGTATCCCCTCCATAATATTTGCCCCTATTTTATATGGGCGGAAATCTATTACCGGCAAATGGTTATATACATAATAAACATATATAATACACAATGCCAAGGCTATAAATGTTCCGGATTTTGCAAATTTAACCGTTGATATGTGTTTCCTTCCGAAGAAAAGAATTAAAATAAAAAATAGTAAAACAATATCTTTTGAGAAAGATTGCCAAGGTGTTAATTTTATGGCATCTCCAAAACACCCACAATCGGTAACCTTGTTATAATAGGCCGAATAAAATGTTAAAAATGTAAAAAAGAGAATCATTAACAGCAAACTCCATGTAGTAAATTTAGGTTTAAAACCCAATAAAAGCATTACGCCGAGTAAGGTTTCAAACACAACAATTACAATGGCTATGGCCAATGCGTAGGGTGTTAAGAAATCTAGGTTTAATACGCCCGGGCTAAAATACTCTTCTAGCTTAAAAGAGAAACCTACCGGATCGTTTAATTTTATTAATCCGCTGATGATAAATAATAAACCCACCAAGATTCTTGCTATTGAAACCAATATTTTACCCATTCTTTTTATTTTTCATTTAAGTGAATCATGGCAAATACCGAGTAATTAATCATATCTTGATAATTGGCATCAATCCCCTCGCTCACAATGGTTTTGCCTTTGTTGTCTTCAATTTGTTTAACACGCAATATTTTTTGAAGTATTAAATCTGTAAGCGAGCTTACACGCATATCACGCCAAGCTTCGCCATAATCGTGATTTTTGTTTTCCATTAAAGTTTTGGTCTGCCCTGCTTTTTTGTCATACATGGCCAAGGCATCTTCAGCAGAAAGATCTGCATATTTTGCCACACCTTTTTCTATTTGCACCAACGCCATGATGGAATAATTGATAATCCCTATAAACTCGGATATTTCGCCTTCATCTACTTTTCGCACTTCCTTTTCCTGCAATGACCGTATGCGCTGTGCTTTTATAAATATTTGGTCTGTTAACGACGGAAGCCTTAAAATGCGCCACGCACTACCGTAGTCTTTCATCTTTTTTTCAAACAATTCACGACAAACGGCAATCGCCTCATCGTATTGTTTTGATGTATTTTGCATAAGTTTGATAGTATTTTGCGTAAATTTCGCTTAAAATTTTTAAAAGTTCAAAGTTAGCCATATAAACTTTACCTTTTAATTACTTTTAACGACCGTAAAAATTTTCTTGAACATAAAATAGCTATATAAAATGACTATTAATTGCAATGGTGCCCCTGTAGACCTTTCCAGTCCAAAAATAATGGGAATCCTCAATATTACCCCCGACTCTTTTTACGATGGTGGAAAATACACCAAAGATACCAACATACTCCACCGCGTGGAAAACATGCTTGGGGAAGGTGCTACCTTTATAGATCTTGGAGCCTACAGCTCCCGTCCCGGCGCCGATGAAATTTCTGTTGATGAAGAACTAAGTCGGAGTGTTGCAACTGTGGAGCTAATAGTAAAAAATTTTCCAAACACGCTTATATCCATAGATACTTTTAGGGCCAAGGTTGCCAAAGAGAACATTGAGGCCGGTGCCTGTATGGTAAACGATATCTCTGGCGGGACCTTAGATGCCGATATGCTCTCAACGGTTGGCAAGCTTAATGTGCCATATATTTTAATGCATATGAAGGGAAACCCGAAAAACATGCAGGAAAATGCCCTTTACCATAATTTTATGCGCGAACTGATTTACTTTTTTTCTGAAAGAATTGCCGAGGCCAGGGCACATAAGATAAATGATATTATTATAGACCCGGGCTTTGGGTTTGCCAAAACATTGGACCAAAATTACGAGCTCATGGCAAAACTAGACTTATTGCACATTATCAACCTACCCGTACTGGTGGGAATAAGCCGAAAATCAATGCTATACAAACTCTTAAATACCAATCCCGAAAATGCCCTTAATGCCACCACGAGCCTCCATACCATAGCACTTGGCAAAGGAGCACACATAGTAAGGGTGCACGATGTAAAAGAAGCCATGGAATGTATAAAAATACATGAAATGATAACAAAAAACCGAAAGGATATTTAATCCTCATGCAATATTATAACCTGAGTTGGATTATTCTAACTTTGTCAAAAACGCATATAGATAGTGAGGTACAAGGCCTTTTTGAAGGCAATATGGGATATTGTGTCAGAAAAAACCGAAGCAGATTGCTGAATAGAGATGATTAAGGCTTAATTTTTTAATAAAAGCACCTGTTTCCTACGTTAGCTTTTCACGAGATAGCTCGCTATCCCTTAGAAAACCTGCCTTGCAACCAAATACTTTTATTAATTTTGGCTTTGTTATAATAATCGAACTCAGGTTTATATTTTAAGCTAAACTAAATTTTATATTTTTACATAAAACCAATACGTCTTGGAATTATTTGATTTTGTTGAATTAAAAATAGTAGATATCATCGATATCTTTTTAGTGGCATTCTTGTTTTACTACTTGTACAAACTGGTAAAAGGGACCGTTGCCATTAATATTTTCATAGGGATTGTAGTTATCTATGTAATTTACTTACTTACAGAGGCGCTTAACATGCGCATTCTAAGCAATATATTTGGAAAATTTATTGGGGCTGGGTTCTTTGCACTTTTAGTAGTTTTCCAACAAGAAATCAGGAAGTTCCTCCTTATGGTGGGGTCTACCAATTTTACCAGCAAAAAAGGTTTTTTAAAGCATTTTAACTTTTTAAAGCATGACGGGATTGGCATAGACACCAACATAGATGCCATACTTGCGGCCTGCGAAAAAATGAGCATTATACATACCGGTGCCCTCATTGTTATAGAAAGGAACACCTCTCTTGATTTTGTAAAGCATACGGGAGATACCATGAACATTGAAATAAACCAGCCAATTATAGAGAGTATCTTTTACAAAAATAGCACGCTTCACGATGGTGCGGTTATTATAGAAGGCAATAAAATTGTTGCCACGCGCGCCATTCTTCCTGTGTCTAACGAGCGTACCATTCCGCTCCGTTTCGGGCTTCGACACCGGGCCGCTATTGGGGTAACCGAAAAAACAGATGCCGTTGCATTGGTGGTAAGCGAAGAAAACGGTCAGATTTCTTATATGAAAAATGGGGAATTTGTACTTTACAATGAACTTTCTGATTTAAAAAACATGATTATCAAGGATTTATCCTAACATTTAAAGAAGCAGAAATATAGAATCGCTTTCAATCTAGGGCTAGCACAGAAAGGGTTGGTTTACATAGCATACTTTAAACAGCTTCTTCGGCCATAAACTGTACTTCGTATAAATTTCGGTAATATCCATCTGCTTTTTTAAGCAACTCGGTATGTGTGCCAGATTCTACTATTTTTCCGGCTTCCATTACCAAAATCCTGTTTGCTTTTTTTATGGTTGCAAGTCTGTGCGCAATTACAATAGACGTTCTTCCTTTGGTAATTTTATCGGTTGCTTTTTGAATCAAGATTTCGGAATGCGTATCTACCGACGATGTGGCCTCATCGAGCACCAAAATACTGGGATCGCTTACATAGGCACGTAAAAAGGCTATAAGTTGTCGCTGTCCGCTGGAAAGCATACTTCCTCTTTCTTTTACGTTGTAATGGTAACCACCGGGCAAACTTTTTATAAATTTATGAATGCCAATATCTTTGGCCGCTTGTATTACGCCTTCTTCCTTGATAGAAGGATCGTTTAAGGTAATGTTGTTCAAAATAGTATCGGCAAAAAGGAAAACATCCTGCAATACAACCGCTATTTGAGAGCGTAGCGATTCTAATGTAAAATTGTTAATATTAACTCCATCGGCTAAAATTGCCCCCGAATTGATATCGTAAAAACGGTTTAACAAGTTTATAATGGTCGATTTTCCGGCTCCCGTAGCGCCTACAATGGCAATGGTTTCTCCCGGTTTTGCTTCAAAAGAAATTCCATGCAAAACTTCTTCATCTTCTAAATATCCAAAACGGACATCTTTAAAAACGATGTCGCCTTTAAGGTTTTTCGCAATAACCGTCCCATCGTTGTCAATTCTACTATCTGTATCCAAAATATCAAAAACACGATTGGCGGCAACCATCCCCATTTGCAGCGTATTAAACTTGTCGGCTATTTGACGTAAAGGCCTAAAAATCATGGACGAAAGCATGATAAACATAAAAATATTACCCAAGTCTTCCGCACCGTCTGTAACAGCTCTTAATCCTCCGTACCAAACAATAAGTCCGGTGGTAACGGCCGACATTAATTCTACGACCGCTATAAAAATGGAGTTGTACCAAACCGTATTTATCCACGCTTTTTTATGCTTGTTGTTAATTACTTTAAACTGATTGTATTCTTCTTTTTCACGAACAAAAAGCTGTACGATTTTCATTCCGGTTAACCGTTCCTGAACAAAAGAATTAAGGTTCGATACTTCTTTGCGCACTTCAATAAAGGCTTTTTTCATTGCCTTTTGAAACAATCTGGTGGCGTATAACATTAACGGTAAGATTGCAAAAACGATTAACGATAATTGCCAGTCGAAATAAATCATTACTCCGGCCACCACAATCATTTTAAGCAAATCGCTCACGATCATGAACAGACCATCGCTAAAAATGGCCGCTATACGTTCGATATCGCTCACCGCCCTGGTTACCAAAATACCAACGGAAGAATTATCAAAATACTTCATCCTGAAACGGAGCATGTGCTTAAACAGCTTTACCCGGATGTCTTCAATAACAGATTGCCCTAGCCAGTTGGCATAATAAATAAAGGAAAGCTGGCTAATGACTTCCAGGAACAAAACCGCGGTCATATAAACAACGAACATGAGCAATCCGTGCGCATCTTTGTTTAAAATATAATCATCTACGGTATATTTTAGTAATATGGGCCGTACCGATGAAAATACAGAAAGCATTATTGCTGCAAGCGCAACTCCCAAAAAAGTAAGCCTGTATGGTTTTGTATAGCGCATTAACCGCCTAAACAACCCCACATCAAAGGTATTTCCTGTTGTATCTTTACTCATTTATATTTTTATATATAGCATCGGGGTATAGAACTTCGGTTAAATACAATCCGTGTGCCGGAACCGATACCCCCGCATTGCTCCTATTTTTACTTTCAATTATTTTTTTAACGTCTTCAACAGAAGATTTCCCCATTCCTACATTTATCAACGTACCAACTATTGCACGCACCATATTCCTTAAAAATCTGTCGGCGGAAATATAAAAAACTAACTTATTTTTTTCCTGTACCCAAACTGCTTTTTTAACATCACAAATATAGGTTTTTACATCTGTGTTGGATTTAGAAAAACACTGAAAATCTTTATGTTTTAATAATTCGGTCGCCGCTTCGTTCATTTTATCGACATTCAAATTGGCTTTTAAATAATATGCAAAATCAGTATAAAATGGATCTTTTTGCTGCACTATCCAATATTCGTAACTGCGTTGTTCGGCATCAAATCTGGCATGTGCATCGCTGTTTACTATTTTTATGTCGTGAATGGCTATATCGGTCGGCAAAAAGCTGTTCAACTTATAAATCAGCTCATTTTTGTCTATCATGATTTCCATATCAAAATGGGCGTACATTTGCTTGGCATGTACTCCCGAGTCTGTTCTTCCCGCTCCTAAAATTTGAATTTCGGCACGTAAAAGTGTAGAAAGTGCTTTTTCCAATACTTCCTGAACCGAAATGGCATTGGGTTGATTTTGCCAACCGTGATAGTGCTTACCATTGTATGATAGCTCTAAAAAATATCTCAAACCAAAATGTTATTTTTGCAACAAGGTACAAAGATACCAATATTTTAAAGCAAGAAGTTAAAGGGAAAAGGTTAAAAATTTAATAATAAAAAACAATGTATTAAATTAAACATTCCCATTTTTATTTTCTGATTGTCCGCTATTGGTCATACCATGATGCTTAATGCCAGAAGCAGAATCATTTTGATTAATTACGGATATTCAATTTATTTTTAAGAACCTTCAACCTATTTTATGCAAAAAATACTATTGCTATCAGACACGCACAGTTTTATTAACAACCAAATATTAAAATATGTCAAGCAGGCGGACGAAGTTTGGCATGCCGGGGATATTGGGGACCAAAAGGTTACCGACACCATAAAAAAACTAAAACCCTTAAAAGGTGTTTTTGGTAATATTGATGATGATGTAATAAGAGCCGAATTTCCAGAAAACAACAGGTTTATGTGTGAAAATGTAGATGTATGGATTACCCATATTGGGGGTTACCCAAACAGGTACGACAGGAGAATTCGCAAAGCTATACAAAACAACCCGCCAAAATTGTTCATAAGTGGGCATTCTCATATTTTAAAAGTCATATGGGATAAAAAGTTAAACCTTCTGCATATGAACCCCGGAGCGGCCGGAAAGTACGGTTTTCATAAAGTAAGAACAATGCTCCGGTTTGTTATTGATGGTGAAAACATAAAAGACCTGGAAATTATCGAACTGGAAAAAAGAGCGTAAATATTCGCCTTTTCTTTTTAAATTTTCAGCTTATATTCTAAAAAGGGTGTATTTTTACGATTGACAAAAAGAAAAAGCATGAAAAAAATTTCTCTCATCCCAGTTTTATTAATGGCCGGTTTACTAAATTTTTACGGTTGTACATCCATGAGCACTGCCGGAAGCGGTACTCAAAACAGTAATGTAATGTTGAATACTGTTCAGTCTGTTTTAAAAAACGGCACACAATCTGCTTTTGATGTTTTTGGCGATCAAAATAAATTTATGACCAATGCGCTTATCGATGCCGCCATGCCACAAAAGTTAAAGGACATCAACAGTAAATTGGAATCTTTGGGACTTTCTCAAGTTGTAGAAAAAGAACAGGCATTGATTAGCGATATTGCCAATGCTTCCATAAATACTGTCCGCCCAATTGTTACAAAAGCCATTAATGAAATGACCGCTCAGGATGCCATCAATATTATTTCTGGCGGAAAAGGTGCTGCTACCCAATATTTAAAAGGTAAAACATATAACGACCTTACAACAGCCATTGGCCCAGTAGTAAACAAACAGACCGAAAGCCTTGGGATTAACTCATTACTCTCTAACGCTTTGGGCAGTAACAACAGCTCCCTTAATGCTATTTTAGGTACTGTTTTAGGAAATGGCACAGCTACAAATACTACAGAACTTTTAAACGATGCTATTACAAAACAACTAACAGATGGCTTATTTAGCATTGTGGAAGATGTGGAAAACGATACCCGTGCCAACCCTTCAACTATATTAAACTCAATATTAACCAATTAAGCTAAATAATACCTAAAGAAGCGCTGTCTTCCTGAGTTTATTAAAATTTTAGGTCTCTTTACTTTATTTATAAATAAGTATCCTACAGCCCGATCGAACGAGGTCTTTCGGGCAGGGACCAGCCCAACTTATATAAGTTATGCCTCGC
Organism: Galbibacter sp. PAP.153; assembly: GCF_037029175.1. Lineage (NCBI taxonomy): Bacteria > Pseudomonadati > Bacteroidota > Flavobacteriia > Flavobacteriales > Flavobacteriaceae > Galbibacter > Galbibacter sp. PAP.153. Next base: position 23,700 of record NZ_JAZEUN010000015.1, read on the forward strand.
CTGTTGGACCAAAATTTAATGGAATCGGCGGTTGCTCGTAATCCTTGATTTCTCCATGGGCCTGTTCAAACCTGTGCACATTGTCGTTCAATGCCTTTAAAAAGCGTTTGGCATGCTGTGGTGTCAATATAATCCTGCTCTTAACCTTTGCTTTGGGTCTTCCCGGCATGATACTTATAAAATCCACTACAAATTCTGATACCGAATGATTGATAATTGCCAAGTTGGCGTAGGTTCCTTCGGCAGTGGCATCGTCTATTTCTATATTGATTTGATTTTTCTTTTGTTCGTTCTGATCGCTCATTGTATTTGTTTAAAAGTTTGTAAAGTTGTAACCAATTATTGTGGGAGCGTTTTTTAAGTTGCAATACATTTTGCCAACCTTTTTTTGCTCTTGTAAAAATAACATATAAAAAAAGAAAACCCCAAAGGATTTGTCATCCTTTGGGGTTTCTATATTATAAATTAAGCTATAAACTTAAAAATTAACGTGCTGTTGTTTACTGGCCATAATCTCGTTGTACTCTTCTTTAGAGCCTACAATAATATTATCGTAGTCTCTCATTCCGGTACCTGCCGGGATTTTATGTCCAACAATTACATTCTCTTTCAATCCTTCAAGGTCATCTACCTTACCGCTTACCGCAGCTTCGTTAAGGACTTTTGTAGTTTCCTGGAACGATGCAGCCGATATAAACGACTTAGTTTGTAACGATGCCCTGGTAATACCTTGCAATATTGGCGTTGCAACCGCAGGAACAGCGTCCCTGGCCACTACCAATTGCTTATCGGCTCTTCTTAAGATTGAGTTTTCATCCCTTAATTCACGTGGAGAAATAATCTGTCCAGCTCTCAAGGTATCTGAATCTCCCGCATCTTCGATAACTTTCATTCCAAAGATCCTATCATTTTCTTCAATGAAATCATCTTTATGAACTAGTTGTTGCTCTAAGAACGTAGTATCTCCAGAATCCTGAATATTAACTTTACGCATCATTTGACGTACTACAACCTCAAAGTGCTTATCGTTAATTTTCACCCCTTGTAAACGATATACTTCCTGTACTTCGTTCACTAGGTATTGCTGAACTGCAGAAGGTCCTTTAATCCTTAAAATATCTTCTGGAGTAATCGATCCATCAGAAAGTGGCATTCCGGCACGGACGTAATCGTTCTCCTGAACAAGTATCTGATTGGATAATTTTACCAAATACTTTTTAATATCGCCCAATTTAGACTCCACTATAATTTCACGGTTACCTCTTTTTATTTTTCCAAATGAAACTACACCGTCTATTTCTGTAACAACGGCTGGATTTGAAGGGTTACGCGCTTCAAAAAGCTCGGTAACTCTTGGAAGACCCCCTGTAATATCCCCGGCTTTTGATGACCTTCTTGGTATTTTTACAAGAATCTTACCTTCTTCTATCTTTTCATCGTTATCGACCATAATGTGTGCACCTACAGGCAGGTTGTACGAACGTAGCGTTTCCCCTTTTTTATCTTTAATAAGTAAGGTTGGGATTAGCTTTTTGTTTCTAGATTCAGAAATTACCTTTTCCTGGAATCCGGTCTGTTCGTCAATCTCAACTTGGTACGTTACACCTTGCTCGATGTTCTCGTAAGCAATTTTTCCAGAGAATTCTGAAATAATTACGGCATTGTACGGATCCCACTGACATACCACATCTCCTTTGCTTAAAGTCTGCCCTTCTTTAACAAAGATTTGCGAACCGTAAGGAACATTATTGGTAGCCAATATAATACCCGTTTTCTCATCTATAAATTTAACTTCTGCTGTTCTGGAAATTACAATATCAACTTCTTTTCCATCAGCATCTGTTCCTTTTACAGTTTTAAGATCTTCTATTTCAATCTTACTCTTAAACTTGGTAATGATTTTATTTTCTTCTGAAATGTTTCCGGCAATACCCCCTACGTGGAAGGTACGCAATGTAAGCTGTGTACCTGGTTCCCCAATAGATTGGGCAGCCACAACACCAACGGCTTCTCCACGTTGAACCATTTTTCCGGTAGCTAGGTTACGGCCGTAACATTTTGCACAAATACCCTGTTTTGCTTCACAAGTAAGTGGCGAACGTACTTCCATTCTTTCTACAGGAGATGCTTCTATTTTCTTAACGATTTCTTCTGAAACTTCTTCACCTGCCCCTACCAACAATTCTTCTGTAAGCGGATCGTATACATCGTGTAAAGAAACACGTCCTAAGATTCTTTCACCTAAAGATTCTACAACCTCGTCGTTTTTCTTTAACGCTTCTACTTCTACTCCGCGAAGTGTTCCACAGTCTTCGGTATTTACAATAACATCTTGCGAAACGTCTACCAAACGACGTGTTAAGTAACCGGCATCGGCCGTTTTTAACGCGGTATCTGCCAATCCTTTACGTGCACCGTGCGTAGAGATAAAGTATTCAAGAATTGACAATCCTTCCTTAAAGTTTGAAAGAATCGGGTTCTCGATAATTTCACCACCTCCGGCTGTCGATTTTTTAGGTTTCGCCATTAATCCACGCATACCTGTAAGCTGGCGGATCTGTTCTTTGGATCCCCTTGCTCCAGAATCAAGCATCATGAACACCGAGTTAAACCCTTGGTTGTCTTCACGGATACGTTTCATTGCAAGCTCGGTCAACATGGCGTTGGTAGATGTCCAAACATCAATTACCTGATTATAACGTTCGTTATTGGTAATCAATCCCATGTTATAGTTCATCATAATCCCTTCTACCTGCTCGTTTGCATCTGCAATCATTGGGTGTTTTTCTTCAGGTATGATAATATCTCCTAAACTGAAAGAAAGACCTCCTTTAAATGCAAAGTTGTACCCCATGCTCTTAATCTTGTCCAAGAATTCGGCAGTGGTTGGTACATCGGTAGCTTTTAAAATATTACCAATAATATCACGAAGCGATTTTTTGGTCAATACCTCGTTAATATAACCGGCTTTTTCTGGAACTACTTGGTTGAACAAAATTCTACCAACAGTAGTTTCTATAATCTGCATTGTTAATTCGCCATTTTCATTAAAGTCCTTGGCACGGACTTTTACCGTAGCATTTAAGTCAACTTTCTTCTCGTTGAAAGCAATTGTAACTTCATCGGCAGAATAGAAAGTAAGCCCTTCTCCTTTAATTTTATGTTCGGGAGTAGATTTTCTTGCTTTGGTCATGTAGTACAGCCCAAGAACCATGTCTTGAGAAGGTACCGTAATTGGCGAACCGTTTGCTGGGTTTAGTATGTTATGAGAAGCCAACATTAACATTTGTGCCTCTAAAATAGCTTCTGGCCCTAAAGGTAAGTGTACCGCCATTTGGTCACCATCGAAGTCGGCGTTGAAGGCCGTACAAACTAATGGGTGCAACTGGATAGCTTTACCCTCTATCAATTTAGGCTGGAATGCCTGGATACCCAAACGGTGAAGCGTGGGGGCACGGTTAAGTAGTACCGGATGACCTTTAAGAACATTCTCTAGGATATCCCATACAACTGGCTCTCTTTTATCTATAATTTTCTTGGCCGACTTAACTGTTTTTACAATTCCTCTTTCAATTAGTTTTCTAATTACGAAAGGCTTGTAAAGCTCGGCAGCCATGTTTTTAGGAAGACCGCATTCGTACAATTTCATTTCAGGTCCAACAACAATTACAGAACGTGCTGAATAGTCCACACGTTTACCAAGTAAGTTTTGACGGAAACGCCCCTGCTTACCTTTTAATGAATCTGAAAGTGACTTTAACGGTCTGTTTGATTCTGTTTTTACGGCCGAAGACTTACGTGTGTTATCGAACAATGAATCAACCGATTCTTGAAGCATACGTTTTTCGTTACGCAAGATAACTTCTGGCGCCTTGATTTCCATCAAGCGTTTTAAACGGTTGTTCCTGATGATTACACGTCGGTAAAGATCATTTAAATCGGAAGTTGCAAAACGTCCTCCGTCCAATGGAACTAACGGACGTAATTCCGGTGGAATAACCGGAACCACTTTCATAATCATCCATTCCGGATTGTTCTCTCTGTTCTTTTGAGATTCACGAAGTGCCTCAACAACCTGAAGACGTTTTAAGGCCTCTGTTTTACGTTGTTTTGATGTTTCGTTGTTTGCCTTGTGCCTTAATTCATAAGAAAGCTCGTTCAAGTCGATTCTTGAGAGTAATTCTATAAGACATTCGGCGCCCATTTTAGCAATGAACTTATTTGGGTCTGTATCTTCCAAGTATTGATTTTCCGCAGGAAGTGATTCTAGAATATTCAAGTATTCTTCTTCCGTTAAGAAATCCATTTTTTCAACAGGATCCCCATCGGCATTTTTGGCGTTACCCGGCTGGATAACAACATAACGCTCGTAATAGATAATCATGTCCAGCTTCTTAGATGGTAATCCAAGAAGGTACCCAATTTTATTAGGTAAAGAACGGAAATACCATATATGGGCTACGGGCACTACCAAATTGATATGGCCTACCCTGTCGCGACGTACTTTTTTCTCGGTAACTTCTACCCCACATCGGTCGCAAACAATCCCTTTATATCGTATTCTTTTATATTTACCGCAGGCACATTCGTAATCCTTTACCGGACCAAAAATACGCTCGCAGAAAAGACCGTCACGCTCAGGCTTGTGTGTACGGTAGTTAATGGTTTCCGGTTTAAGCACTTCTCCTCTGGATTCTGCTAAAATAGATTCCGGAGAGGCCAAACCAATTGAGATTTTGTTAAATCTCTGTACTGTATTCTTATCTTTATTATTTCTAGCCATAATATATGGTGATAATGAATTAAGTGTAATTTAGTATTACCTTTTTAGCCAAGGCACCCGGTAAAACCAAATGCCTATGCTAAAATTATTATTCTTCTAATCTGATATCTAATCCAAGGCCTTTTAATTCATGCATCAATACATTGAATGATTCTGGCAACCCTGGTTCTGGCATCATCTCTCCTTTTACGATAGACTCGTAAGTTTTGGCTCTCCCGATAACATCATCAGATTTTACAGTCAAGATTTCCCTTAGTGTACTTGATGCTCCGTATGCTTCAAGTGCCCAAACCTCCATCTCACCAAAACGCTGACCACCAAATTGTGCTTTACCACCTAATGGCTGTTGTGTAATTAATGAGTATGGACCAATAGAACGTGCGTGCATTTTGTCGTCTACCATATGCCCTAACTTAAGCATATAGATAACTCCTACTGTTGCTGCTTGGTCGAAACGTTCTCCAGTACCACCGTCGTACAAGTGTGTATGGCCAAATCTTGGGATTCCTGCCTCATCGGTCAGTTCGTTGATTTGATCTAAGGAAGCACCATCAAAGATTGGTGTTGCGAATTTCTTACCAAGGTTTTTACCGGCCCATCCTAATACGGTCTCGTAAATCTGCCCGATGTTCATACGTGAAGGTACCCCAAGTGGGTTCAACACGATATCTACCGGCGTACCATCTTCTAGGAACGGCATGTCCTCCTGACGTGTTATTCTTGCAACGATACCTTTGTTACCGTGACGTCCAGCCATTTTATCTCCTACTTTAAGCTTACGCTTTTTAGCGATATAAACTTTGGCAAGCTTCATAATTCCGGCAGGCAGTTCATCTCCCACAGAAATGGTAAATTTATCTCTTCGCAACGCTCCTTGAAGGTCGTTCAGTTTAATTTTATAATTGTGAAGAAGATCGTTTATCAATGCATTGGTTTCATCATCAGTTGTCCAAGTTCCGCTAACCAAATGCGCAAAATCATCAACTGCATTTAACATCTTTTGTGTGTATTTTTTTCCTTTAGGGAATACTTCTTCGCCTAAATCGTTAAATACACCTTGCGATGTTTTCCCGTTTACAATCGAGAACAATTTTTCTACCAATACATCTTTAAGCTGTGTGAATTTTGTTTCAAACTCCAATTCAAGCTTAGCGATATCTTCTTTATCTTTTGCTCTTTTGCGCTTATCTTTAATAGCCCTTGAGAACAATTTCTTGTCTATAACAACACCACTTAATGACGGAGAAGCTTTTAATGAAGCATCTTTTACGTCACCGGCTTTATCTCCAAAGATGGCACGAAGTAATTTTTCTTCCGGGGTTGGATCTGATTCTCCTTTTGGTGTAATCTTACCAATTAAAATATCGCCCGGTTTTACTTCGGCACCAATACGGATCATCCCGTTTTCATCGAGGTCTTTTGTGGCCTCTTCAGAAACATTTGGTATGTCGTTTGTCAATTCTTCGGCACCAAGTTTGGTATCCCTAACTTCAAGTGAATATTCGTCGATATGGATAGAAGTAAAGATATCTTCCCTTACTACTTTCTCAGAAATTACGATCGCATCCTCGAAGTTATATCCTTTCCAAGGCATGAACGCTACTTGTAGGTTTCTACCCAAAGCAAGTTCCCCTTGTTGTGTTGCATACCCTTCACAAAGTACTTGTCCTTTGGCAACTTTATCGCCTTTTTTAACAATAGGTTTCAAGTTTATGGAAGTACCTTGGTTTGTTTTTCTGAATTTAACGAGATCGTAGGTTTTAAAGTCATCGTCAAAACTTACCAATCTGTCATTTTCTGTTCTATCGTACTTAATAACGATTTTTGAAGCATCTACATAATCTACAACTCCATTTCCTTCAGCATTTACCAATACTCTTGAATCTGATGCTACTTGACGTTCCAAACCTGTTCCCACAATTGGAGACTCCGGTCTTAATAATGGTACTGCCTGGCGCATCATGTTCGATCCCATCAGGGCACGGTTTGCATCATCGTGTTCCAAGAATGGAATTAAGGATGCAGAAATTGATGCAATTTGGTTAGGAGCAACATCTGTATAGTGTACTTCTACCGGATCTACTACCGGGAAATCGCCTTCTTCACGGGCAATTACCTTTTCTGTATCGATGGTACCATCGTTTTTTAAAGGGATGTTTGCCTGTGCAATTTTCTTTTCTTCTTCTTCTTCGGCACTTAAGTAAAGTATTTCGGAAAGGTCTACTTTACCTTCGTTTACTTTTCTATATGGTGTTTCAATGAAGCCCATACTGTTCACTTTTGCAAACACGCTCAATGAAGATATCAAACCAATGTTCGGTCCTTCAGGCGTTTCAATAGGACAAAGACGCCCGTAGTGAGTATAGTGAACGTCACGCACCTCGAAACCGGCCCTTTCACGGGAAAGACCTCCAGGCCCTAATGCTGATAAACGACGTTTGTGCGTAATCTCTGCCAATGGATTGGTTTGATCCATAAACTGAGACAACTGGTTGGTACCAAAGAACGAGTTAATAACCGATGACAATGTCTTGGCATTGATCAAATCGATTGGCGTAAACACCTCGTTGTCACGAACGTTCATACGCTCGCGGATGGTTCTTGCCATACGTGCAAGACCTACTCCAAACTGAGAGGACAATTGTTCTCCAACGGTTCTAACACGACGGTTTGACAAGTGGTCGATATCATCGATCTCTGCTTTGGAATTAATTAACTCGATAAGATATTTAATAATTGTAATAATATCTTCTTTTGTTAACACTTGCTTATCCATGTCGATATTCAAGCCTAACTTCTTGTTCATTCTATAACGGCCAACTTCACCTAAGTTGTATCGTTGGTCCGAGAAGAACAGTTTGTCTATAATGCCCCTTGCTGTTTCTTCGTCTGGCGGTTCGGCATTACGCAATTGACGGTATATGTGCTCTACAGCTTCTTTTTCAGAGTTTGTAGGATCTTTTTGTAATGTGTTGTAGATAATTGCATAGTCTCCTGTTTGGCTATCTTCTTTGTGCAACAAGATAGTTTTAACATCGGTTTCCAGTATTTCATCTACATGTTCTTTTTCTAGAATTGTATCTCTATCCAGGATGATTTCGTTACGTTCTATGGAAACCACCTCGCCTGTATCCTCATCAACAAAATCCTCATGCCAAGTTTTTAGCACACGTGCTGCCAACTTCCTGCCCAACACTTTTTTAAGTCCGCTTTTGGAAACCTTAACTTCTTCGGCTAGATCGAATATTTCTAGAATATCCTTATCGCGCTCGAATCCAATGGCACGGAAAAGCGTAGTAACAGGTAATTTTTTCTTTCTATCGATATAAGCATACATAACGCTGTTGATATCGGTAGCAAATTCTATCCAAGATCCTTTAAAAGGAATAACCCGGGCAGAGTATAATTTTGTTCCGTTAGCATGGAACGATTGACCAAAGAATACACCTGGAGATCTGTGCAATTGCGATACGACTACGCGTTCTGCGCCATTTATTACAAAGGTACCACTAGGTGTCATGTACGGGATGGTACCCAAATACACGTCCTGTACTATGGTTTCAAAATCTTCGTGCTCTGGATCTGTACAATAAAGTTTAAGCCTAGCTTTTAGCGGAACGCTGTATGTTAACCCTCTTTCTATACATTCCTGGATAGAATAACGTGGAGGATCGATAAAGTAGTCTAAAAATTCAAGTACAAATTGATTACGCGTATCAGTAATGGGGAAGTTCTCCATGAAGGTGTTATAAAGACCTTCGTTACCTCTTTCTTCAGATTTGGTTTCCAGTTGAAAGAAATCCTGGAACGATTTAATCTGAATGTCCAAGAAATCCGGATATTCCGGGGTATTCTTTGCAGAGGCGAAATTAATTCTTTCAGTCTGATTTGTGAACATCAATGGACAATATTTTGATTAAAGTGAAAATTGATAAAACGTATATACTCATATACGCAAAAGGGTTTAGGTCTCAACCCGCAAATTTCGGGATGGACCTAAACCGTATTTTACAGCTCGGGGCTGTAGGGTTGAATTACTTTAATTCTACCTCAGCACCAGCTTCTTCTAAAGACTTTTTAAGACCTTCGGCCTCATCTTTAGATACTCCTTCTTTGATAGCTTTAGGAGCGCTGTCTACAATTTCTTTAGCTTCTTTAAGTCCTAAACCGGTTAATTCTTTAACCAATTTAACAACAGCCAATTTAGACGCTCCGGCAGCTGTAAGGACTACATCAAATTCTGATTTCTCCTCAGCAGCTTCACCACCTCCGGCAGCAACTCCACCAGCAACAGCTACAGCTGCAGCAGCAGGCTCGATACCATATTCTTCTTTTAATATATCAGCTAATTCGTTTACTTCTTTAACTGTTAAATTAACTAATTGTTCTGCAAAATCTTTTAAATCTGCCATTTTTCTATCGTTTTAATAAATTTTTAAAATATAATTGTTTTTAAGTGCGTACTTATTATTGTTTTTCTGATAACGTTTTAAGGATACCAGCCAATTTACCACCACCTGATTTAAGTCCGCTAATAACGTTCTTAGCAGGCGATTGTAACAAGCCAATGATATCTCCAATAACTTCCTCTTTGGATTTAATGCTCACCAATGCATCTAATTGGTTATCTCCAATGAAGATAGCTTCTTCGATAAATGCACCTTTTAAAAGAGGTTTCTCAGATTTTTTACGGAAGTCCTTGATAAGTTTAGCTGGGGCGTTCCCTGTTTCGGAAAGCATTAAAGAAGTATTTCCTTTTAGCACTCCGGGCAATTCCCCAAAATCTTTATCAGAAGCTTCCATTGCTTTTGCAAGCAATGTGTTTTTTACAACTGCGAGTTTGATGTTTGCTTTAAAACAAGCTCTACGCAAATTAGAGGTTGTTTGAGCGTCCAATCCTGAAATATCTGCTAAATAGATATTTGTAGTATCTCCTAACTGCGCAGTTAAATCTTCTATTACCGTTAACTTTTCTTCTCTAGTCATGATTAAAAAATTTATACCTGCCTCTTAAACTGCCTTAGGATCTACAGGAACACTTGGGCTCATAGTACTTGAAATAAAGATACTTTTGATATATGTTCCTTTAGCCGCAGTTGGCTTCAGTTTTAATAATGTTTGTAATAATTCGTTTGCGTTACCAGCAATTTTATCTGCCGAAAAAGATGCTTTTCCAATTGCTGCGTGAACGATTCCTGTTTTATCAACTTTAAAGTCGATTTTACCAGCTTTAACTTCACCTACAGCTTTGGCCACATCCATGGTAACCGTTCCTGTTTTTGGGTTTGGCATTAAGCCTCTAGGTCCAAGGATTCTTCCTAGGGGGCCTAATTTACCCATTACGCTTGGCATCGTGATGATTACATCTACATCTGTCCAACCGTCCTTGATCTTTTGCAAGTATTCATCTAACCCTACATAGTCTGCCCCAGCCTCTTTGGCTTCTGCTTCTTTATCTGGGGTAACCAATGCTAAAACCTTAACATCTTTACCGGTACCGTGAGGAAGTGTTACCACCCCTCTTACCATTTGATTTGCCTTACGAGGGTCTACCCCTAAACGCACTGCTAAATCTACAGATGCATCAAACTTAACGTTAGTGATATCTTTTACTAATTGAGAAGCTTCTGCAACAGAATACAATTTGTTCCTGTCTATTTTACCTACAGCTTCTTTTTGCTTTTTTGTTAATTTTGCCATTTCTAGATTCTTTTAAGATTTAAAAAGGCTTATCACCTGAAACCGTTAATCCCATTGATCTTGCAGTTCCTGCAACCATGCTCATTGCCGATTCTACAGTAAATGCATTAAGATCTTGCATTTTGTCTTCTGCGATAGCTTTTACCTGATCCCAGGTAACGCTCGCCACCTTTTTACGGTTTGGCTCTCCGGAACCCTTTTTAACCTTAGCCGCTTCCAATAGCTGAACTGCCGCTGGCGGTGTCTTAATTACAAAGTCAAACGACTTGTCTTTGTAAACGGTGATAACAACTGGTAAAACCTTACCCGGTCTGTCCTGTGTACGTGCATTAAATTGCTTACAGAACTCCATAATGTTAACGCCGGCAGCACCTAGAGCGGGTCCAACCGGTGGCGACGGATTCGCAGCACCTCCCCTAACTTGTAGTTTAACTACTTTACTAACTTCTTTTGCCATTGTTTATGTTCAATTTTAAAATTTGAATCGCCTGATCTTTTGGAAGCTAGGCGAATCTATATAATGTGTAACAATTATATCTTTTCTACTTGCATATAACTCAATTCCAATGGTGTTTTTCTTCCAAAAATCTTCACCATTACCTCAAGTTTACGCTTTTCTTCATTGATCTTTTCAACAGTTCCGTTAAATCCGTTAAAAGGACCGTCTATAACTTTCACGGTTTCCCCTAACACATAAGGTATAGCAACATTATCTGTCTTCACGGATAATTCGTCAACTTTACCAAGCATTCTGTTTACCTCAGATTTCCTCAATGGAACGGGATCCCCCCCTTTAACTTCACCTAGAAAACCAATAACTCCAGTTATAGACTTGATAACGTGTACAATTTCTCCTCCCAAATTGGCCTTCACCATTACATAGCCGGGAAAATAAACACGTTCTTTATTTATTTTCTTTCCATTGCGTATCTGCACCACTTTTTCGGTCGGTACCAATACTTCATCTACATAATCTTCATATCCAAGACGCGCTATATCCTGCTCTATGTAGCCTTTAACTTTATTCTCTTGACCACTCACAGCCCTTACTACATACCATTGTTTTGCCAACGCTTCTGCCATTGCAATACCCGTCTTTAATATTATTAATTAGTAATTATTCCAAAATAAAGCTTGATAAGTTTAGCGAAAACCGTATCAATACCCCATATTGCCAATGAAAAAAGTATAGAGAAAACAGCAACCACAACCATCAGGTTTTGTCCCTCGGCCCATGACGGCCAAGTAACATTCGCTCTTAACTCTTGAAATGATTCTTTTATATAATTCACCATTTTACTCTATCTTATTATGGACCGAGAATCCCAATTTTCTTTTTCAAAACTCTTCTGACCCAATCCTATTATTTCGCACGGGTGGAGAGATTCGAACTCCCATCAACGGTTTTGGAGACCGCTATTCTACCCTTGAACTACACCCGTTTATTCAAGTTTAAAGGCATCCTGCTACTATAAAGCAGGACACCTTAAAACTTGTATGCTTATTGAAATTAGTCTAAAATTTCAGTTACCTGACCAGCACCTACTGTTCTACCACCTTCACGGATAGCAAAACGCAGACCTTTGTTCAAGGCAATTGGCTGAAGCAACTCAACAGTAATAGTTAAGTTATCACCAGGCATAACCATTTCAACTCCATCAGGCAATGTAATTGTACCTGTTACGTCAGTTGTACGTACGTAGAACTGAGGACGGTAGTTGTTATGGAACGGTGTGTGACGTCCACCTTCTTCTTTTTTAAGAACGTAAACCTCTGCTTTGAATTTAGCGTGAGGAGTTACAGAACCTGGCTTACAGATAACCATACCTCTTTTGATGTCGGTTTTCTCGATACCTCTTAAAAGGATACCAACGTTATCTCCAGCTTCACCTCTATCTAATATTTTACGGAACATTTCAACCCCTGTAATAGTAGAAGTCAATTTCTCTGCTCCCATACCGATAATATCTACAGCTTCACCAGTTTTAGCAACTCCAGACTCTATACGTCCAGTAGCAACTGTTCCACGACCAGTAATTGTAAATACATCCTCGATAGGCATCAAGAAATCTTTATCCACGTCTCTTTGTGGCAATTCAATCCACTCATCAACAGCTTCCATCAATTTCATTACTGAGTCAACCCACTTTTGCTCACCATTTAAAGCACCAAGTGCAGAACCAGGAATTACAGGTCCGTTATCCCCGTCATACTCATAGAAGCTCAACAATTCTCTTACTTCCATGTCTACAAGCTCTAAAAGCTCCTCATCATCAACCATATCCACTTTGTTCAAGAAAACAACTATTCTTGGAACACCTACCTGACGTCCTAATAAGATGTGCTCACGAGTTTGTGGCATAGGTCCGTCTGTAGCAGCAACTACCAAAATAGCGCCATCCATTTGAGCAGCACCTGTAACCATGTTTTTTACGTAATCCGCGTGACCAGGACAGTCAACGTGGGCATAGTGACGATTTGCAGTTTGATACTCAACGTGAGAAGTATTAATTGTGATACCTCTTTCTTTTTCTTCAGGAGCGTTATCGATTGAATCGAATGAACGTGCATCAGAAAGACCAGCATCTGCCAATACTTTAGTGATAGCAGCAGTTAAAGTAGTTTTACCGTGATCTACGTGTCCAATAGTACCTATATTTAAGTGTGGTTTGGAACGATCGAAAGTTTCCTTTGCCATGATTTAATAATTTTAATCTTAGTTATATATTAGTGTTCAAATTTAAACGCAACAAGAGCCAATGACGAGAATTGAACTCGTGACCTCTTCCTTACCAAGGAAGCGCTCTACCCCTGAGCTACACCGGCTTATAGATTCAAAGTTTCAAGTTTAAAAATCGCTTTTCATCACCTTAAACAACAACCATAAACTCAAAGTACTAGAACGAGAGAAGAGAACACATCTTTTTTCTTAAGATAAATTCTCATCTCTTCTTTTTTTTAACCTCAAAAATAAATTTTGAGCCACCTTGTTTAGAGCGGGAGACGAGGTTCGAACTCGCGACATTCAGCTTGGAAGGCTGACGCTCTACCAACTGAGCTACTCCCGCATTAAAATTTACTTCACAAAAGACCAAACAATAAATTGACCTTTAATACCTCTTGAGCTTTAAAACTCTTTATTCTTTTGCAGACGCTCTACCTCCCGATAACTACCGGGATGAGCTACTCCCGCATTTCTTGTAATTAAGAAATTTTTTTGTGGGGAGAGCAGGATTCGAACCTGCGAAGGTAAAAACCAACAGATTTACAGTCTGTCCTCGTTGGCCGCTTGAGTATCTCCCCCAATTTAGCATTTTGAAAAGCAGAAAACATTTAAATTTTACTGCTTAAAATTCCGAGCGCAAAAATAATCAATATTATCCAATTACCAACTACTTTCCTTATCTTTTTTTAAAGATAAATTGCACGCTTCTAAAAATCATCAAATTATCAAAAAACTTTACTTTTAAAAGAGCCGATAGAGGGACTCGAACCCACGACCTGCTGATTACAAATCAGCTGCTCTAGCCAGCTGAGCTACATCGGCATTTAATCAAAAAAGTCCGCTATTTCTAACGGACTGCAAATGTATATAAATTATTCTTTATACAAAACAAATTGTATAAAATTTTTATTTAGATGTATGCTCTCAATTTTTGCTTTCTTTTTTTTAGTACTCGCTCTAATGAATTTGCCGCACAGTCGACCGCTTCCTCAAATGTTCTGCACTGTTTTTTTACCATAAATTCGTCTCCGGGAACGTGCACCTTTACTTCTGCTATCTTGTTTTCTTTTGCACTGGTGTTTTGGACTTTCAAATACACGTCAGAATAAACAACCCTATCGTAATAGTGGTCCAGTTTATCTAATCGCTTTTGAATGAAAATTACTAATTTTTGATCTACATTGAAGTTGACAGATTGCGTGTTTACTTCCATTTCCTCTAAATTTTGTGGTTAAACATTCATTTTAAGCGGTTAGGATTTTTTTTGGTTTCTAGGATGCGCCAAACCGTATTGTTTTTTTAGCTCAGCTATACTATTGTGTGTGTACACCTGGGTCGATGCAAGGCTGGAATGACCTAACAATTCCTTAACCGAATTTAAGTCAGCACCTTCATTAAGCAAGTGGGTCGCAAATGTATGCCTAAGGATATGCGGACTCTTTTTTATTTTAGTTGATGCCTTACTAAAGTAATTATTTATTGTTCGATATACAAACGTTTCATTAATTTTATGACCATTTTTAAGAATAAGCAAAATGTCTCCAGATTCTATGGTAGAAGCGTTTTCCCGGTGTACCAAATATTCATGGATTGTCTCGCCAAGCGAAGAAAGCAGCGGAACATAGCGCTCTTTGTTGCGCTTGCCAAGCACCTTGATGGTGCTGTTTGCAAAATCTACATCGTTGGTTTTTAAATTTACCAGTTCGCTCCGACGCATGCCCGTGGCATAAAAAAGTTCGATGACCAATTTTTCCAAAATGCCGTCATGGCCATCGTCAAACTTCATTTCCTCCAAGACCAGTTTCATTTCCCGGACCGAAAACGGCACCTCTATTTTTTTGGCCGTTTTTAATGCCTTGTGCTTTGCCAACGGATTAATTTCAATTTCTTTTATCTTCAATAAAAATTTATAATAAGCCTTTAATGAAGCAATTTTCCTGTTGATACTCCTGTTGCTTAAACCCTGATTGACCATGCTGACAACCCATGAACGTACTTGGGTATAATGTACCCGGTCTACAGAAGATTCGTTGAAAGTTAGTTTGCAGAATTCCAAAAAAGAAGATAAATCGTTTTGATAAGCAGTAATTGTATGCTTGGAATAATTTTTTTCCAATTGAAGGTATTCAATGAATTTTTGAAATGGCATGCAATGAAGTTTAACCCAAAGATATAAAATTAGTTGATAGGTATCTAGGAGTTGGGTATTAGGTAAAAAATAAAAATCCCGCCTTTTGGAAAGGCGGGATTTATTATTTTTATATCAATAAAGACTTATTAGATTTCTTCCTGATCTCTTAATCCTTGAATATAAGCAGCTTTTTGAATTTGAGCTCTTTTTGCTACTGAAGGTTTTGTAAATTGTTGACGGCTACGTAGCTGACGCATTGTACCAGTTTTATCAAATTTACGCTTGTAACGCTTAAGCGCTCTGTCTATATTTTCTCCTTCTTTAATAGGTATAATTAACATAAGTGTACCACCTCCTTTCTTTTACGGACGGCAAAGATAGAAATAAATTTTATTTAAAAAACAAAAAATTATTTTTTTGCCTCCGTCAAAATCAATATTCGGATATTCCCTGATTCCCTATTTTAAGATATGTCTTGAGATGACCACTTTTTGTATTTCGGTAGTCCCTTCACCGATGGTGCACAATTTTGCATCGCGGTAAAATTTTTCTACCGGAAAGTCCTTGGTATATCCATATCCGCCATGTATCTGTACGGCCTCGTTTGCAATGCGCACGCAGGCTTCTGAAGCGAACATTTTGCTCATGGCGCTTAATTTGGTCATTTTTCTGCCTGCATTTTTCTCAAAGGCCGCTTTATGCAACAACAGTTCGGAAGCCTCTATATCGGTAGCCATTTCGGAAAGCTTGAAGGATATTCCCTGAAATTGGGATATTGGTTTTCCAAATTGCACCCGTTCTTTGGCATATTTCAATGCGGCCTCGTAAGCTCCTTTTGCGGTTCCTAACGATAATGCGCCAATAGAAATCCTACCGCCATCGAGTATCTTCATGGACTGTACAAACCCATCGCCAACTTCTCCCAATCTGTTTGCATCGGGAATCCTACAATCGGAAAATATAAGCTCGGCCGTCTCGCTTGCGCGCATGCCCAATTTGTTTTCTTTTTTACCGCTTGTAAACCCAGGCGTACCTTTTTCTATGGCGAAAGCCGTCATTCCATGAGAATCGCCTTTTTCGCCTGTACGTACTATAACAACCGCTATATCCCCGCTTTTTCCGTGGGTAATAAAGTTCTTTGCACCGTTAAGCACCCATTCGTCTCCATCTTTTACAGCAGTGGTAGCCATTCCGCCAGCATCAGAGCCGGTATTATGTTCGGTAAGGCCCCAGGCGCCAAGCCATTCTGCGGTAGCCAGTTTGGGCAGCCACTTTTGCTTTTGCTCTTCGTTACCAAAAGTAAGTATATGGTTTGTACAAAGCGAGTTATGGGCTGCTACCGATAGCCCAATAGATGGGTCTACCTTGGAAATTTCATCTAAAATTGCAATATATTCATGATATCCTAAACCGGACCCTCCATATATTTCGGGTACCAACACCCCCATAAAGCCTAATTCCCCGGCCTTTTTAAATACTTCGAGTGGAAATATTTGTTTTTCGTCCCACTCCATTACGTGGGGTTTTATATATTGCTCTGCAAAATCTTTTGCAGCATTGGCAATCAACTGCTGTGTTTCTGTATAATCAAAATTCATTTGTGCCGCTATATCCAGTTCCATTTTTACGATTTTTTACTCGGTCGTCAAATATAATTCAATTCTATTTAATTTTTCCGTAGGAAAATCCTCTATTTTTTTTAGTTCAGAAATTGAATTTATTTTAATATGGCTGGTTCTATAAGTTACGATTTTTTTTGCAATTTTCCAGTCGAGATATGGAAGCGAACTTAATTTTTTTATTGAGGCCAAATTTACATTTACAGGGGTGAATTTTGGCTGCTGTAAAATGGTAAATTGCTTCAATAATCTATTAACTACATCGGGCTTTAGCCCATAAACTTCATTGAGTTGATCTTTAAAATAAAAGCCCCCTAAAAGGTTTCGGTATTTTATAATTCTTGCGGCCAGCTTGTCGCCTATTCCATACACTTTTTTTAAATCTTGGACAGTTGCCCCGTTGATATCCTTTTTTGGCGTTTTATAAGAAACCGCTTGCGATTTATACTTTTTTGAAGGTTTTTTGTTGTTCGGAAACTTCAAGTAAGGGCCTAAAAAGGCATGCAATGAATCTGAAATCCCCGTTATTTTTTGAAATTCCGCTGGCGAATTTACATACCTGCCATGATTTCTGTACGCATGAAGCTTATCTATTTCTTCAATAGACATCCCCAATGCATATGCTTTATAATCGGTAAGGTAGTTTGGGTTGAACGGAAATATTTTCTGATGGTATTTTATTGTATTTTCTTCAAATGAAGTAAGCCCTGTCTTGTTAATCTTATAAAACTCATATTTAAAGGAATCCATTCCGAAGGATCCCATATAAAATGAAGCAACAATAATTATCAAAAAAAATATCCCACTCCGCTGACTTTTAGAAAAGCGTAAGTGGGATATAAATTTCATTTTTTATGAATTGCTAAGCAGATTTTTTCTCTACTTTCTGTTTTTTAAACAATTCGCCTGCTTTAAGTTTTCTTAAATATTCATTAAGGTCTATTTTCACTTCCTTGCTCATTATGTACAACCCGATAATATTGGGGAACGACATGGAAAGAATCATCATATCTGAAAAAGTTAACACAGCACCCAAACTTACCGAAGCACCAACTACCACAAAGAACATAAACACCAATTTATAAACCACTTCGGTTCTTCGGCTTTTCCCAAATAGGAAAGTCCATGCCCTCATTCCGTAGTAAGACCACGAAATCATGGTTGAAAAAGCGAATAAGAAAACTGCTACTGCCAATACGTAAGGGAACCAACCTATAACGCTACCAAAAGCATCTGAGGTTAACTGCGCCCCGCCAACACCTTCTACTTCGTGCATCCCGGTAAAAACAAGCACCAAGGCTGTTAACGTACAAACAACAACGGTATCTATAAACGGCTCTAGCAACGCTACAAAACCTTCGGATGGTGGATGGTTTGTTTTAGCGGCACTGTGTGCAATGGCAGCAGAACCAACCCCTGCCTCGTTTGAGAATGCGGCTCTTTGGAAACCTACAATTAAAACCCCGATAACGCCTCCTTTTAGTGCGCTTGGGCTAAATGCTCCGTCTATAATTGCTGAAAAAGCAGCCCCTATATTTTGAAAATTAACTCCAATTACAATCAAAGCAGCCAATACATATATACCTGCCATAAAAGGAACTATTTTTTCGGTAACCTTGGCGATACTGCTAATTCCGCCAAGAATTACAGCTCCTACCAATATTGCCGTAATAACGCCAAACCAGAAACCATGCCCTGCCAATGTTGGAAACTGACCGGATAACTGCTCGAAAGCCTGGTTAGCCTGGAACATATTACCGCCCCCAAAAGAAGCACCTACAGCAAGTATGGCAAAAACAACTGCCAATACTTTGCCTAGTCCTTTTAAATTTCTTTTTTCAAGACCATATCTTAAATAATTCATTGGACCACCAAATACACGGCCATCGGGAAGAATATTACGGTATTTTACCCCCAGGGTACATTCTACAAATTTTGAAGACATCCCCAAGAGTCCAGCAACGATCATCCACATAGTTGCACCAGCGCCCCCTAAAGAAACTGCCACTGCAACCCCTGCAATGTTACCAAGTCCAACGGTTCCCGAAACTGCTGTTGCCAATGCCTGAAAGTGCGTTACCTGCCCAGGTGCATTTGGATCGTCGTATTTTCCTTTGGCCAGTTCGAGCGAGTGTTTAAATCCGCGGATATTGATAAAGCCCATTCTAATGGTAAAGAATGTGGCACCCAGCAATAACCAAACTACGATAAACGGAATATTTTTTGTTTGAGGGTCCCCGTTTGGATGTAACAATGCTATAGGTTCATCGTATTTAATTTCTGCTAAGTAATGAGCTCCCTGTTCTATTACATGTTCTTTATTGTTGGAGTTATATATTACCCCACCTTCTTTTACGCGGTATTTTAGTTCGCCAGCGGCTGCGGCCTTAACTTCTACTTCTCCACCCGAAGCTTTGGATACAATTGCTATTGTTTCACCTTTTTCCACATGCGATCCTTCTGGCTTCAACCATTGCTTTAATGTAAATTTATCGTTCACATCTGCGCTCCAGTCCGGGATGGATATTAATTTCACATCAGCATAAACAACGGGGTCGTATACCCCTGTAGCCGCAAATGGGTCCCAAAATAAAACGGAACCTAAACCTGCTACTGCTGGGGTCATGATTCCGTTAAAAATTTCTGTTATCGACTCGGATTCTATCTGATATGTTTTGGTAACCGACCTGTTTTCTGCATCGGTAATTGTTACACTGTAATCAATTCCTTCTGTTAAACCTGTCGAGACGTTAGACTTAAGAGGGGTCTCTTGATTACTCCATTTATATGTATATGGAGCCTTTCCCCCTGACACGTCTACCGTGATCTGCCCATCATTAATCTGCTTAGAAGGATTAGTTAGTGTTTCTTTTACTGATAACTCCTGGGCAAAAAGCGCAATTGAGCTCAGCATTAAAAAAATTGAGAGAAATTGTTTTCTCATAAAGAATTAAGTTTAGGTTATAATTATATTAAAAATTCTTAAAAACTGACGGGGCAATATCATAAAAAAAAGGCGTTTATTCAAATTTTACCCGTTAAATGTGGTTTCCGGGATTTGAAACAGGGTATTTAGCTTCTTAATTTGGCCGGGTTGTCCGAGTACCACCAATTTGGAATTCGGCAACAATTCTACAGTTGCATCTGGGTTGATAATATATTTTCCGTCGGGTTGTTTGTAACCAATAACCGTACAGCCCGTTTGTTTCCGCAAGTCCAGGTCTATCAATGTTTTGTACAAATATCCGTTTGGCAGGTCGTCTACAGAGACTTCTTCTAAATTAATGGTATGCTCATCATCAAAAGAGAGATGGTCCATAAAGTCTATAAGGTCTGGCAATACCACCAACGAAGCCATATGGTCGCCGCCTATTTTATCGGGCATGATGGTTTTATTGGCCCCTGCCAATTTAAGTTTACGTTGGGATGTTTCCTGCGAGGCTCTGCTAATAATCGTGATTTCTTTGTTCAATTGCCTGGACGAAAGTACCACGAACAGGTTGTCGGCATCGTTTGGCAATGCCGAAATAAGGCAGTGTGCCCTATCTATGCCTGCCTCCAATAAGGTTTCGTCTTCATTGGCGTTCCCCACGACAAACATAATATCGTCGCTATATTTATTTACCAATTCTTCATCTTGCTCGATTACCACAAAAGGTTTTTGGTAGGCTTTAAGTTTTTTGGCGGCCTGCATTCCATTTCTTCCGTAGCCACAAATAATGATATGGTTGTCGAGCTTATCTATTTGGTTCTTCATTTTTCTATATTTTATGTTTTGCAGTGCATTTTTGGACAATACATATTCTGTTACCACCGAAATGGCATAGGCCACTATAAAAACACTTGATGTAATCAATACTATTGTAAATATTTTGGTGATATCGTCGGTGGGCCTTACTTCACCAAAACCTACCGTTGTAATGGTTATAACCGTCATGTAGGCTGCTTCTACCCATGTATAATCTCCCAATAACCTATACCCCATGATGCCAAACAGGAAAATGCCTACCAATAGGATAACTGCGATATAAAATTTGGATTTAAAGAGTTTAAACATATATGCCGATGGTCTTTATACTATTTTAGTCGATTATTATTTTTAATGGTGCCGGTTTTATACCCCCAAAAACTGTTACAGGTCGAAAACCGATGTTCGTTTTGTATAGACCAAATCTTTTAATTTTAGCCAAAAAGCCAATGTTAAATACACAAAAAACCAAATTCCAAGGGTGAAAAAGGAAGCGTAAATAAAAAACAAACGCACATTTTTGGTCTTCATGCCCAAGCGCTCTGCCAATCTTGAAGATACGGCATAGCCATGTTTCTCGAAATAATATCTAATATCCTGAAAAAGACTCATATTACAAATATAGAATTATCATTGTATTAATTTAACACCAATTTCGCATTCCAAACATTTATTTTTGCTGCAATACTGTTTGTAAAGCTGAAGCGTTGCCTGACTATGGATTGCCGAGCCTATTGTTAAACCAATGCTTTCAAACTTATTTAGCACTGCATTTTTTTCTTTTTTCAATTCTCCGATCAATGCCAAAATTTCTTCACCGGCATCTTTTCCCTTCGATTTTGCATAACAAAATTTAATGGGCACAATGGTATTTATTATAAGAAGGTCTATAAAGTTTTTGCTTATTTTTTTTCTTGCCCCGGAAGCAGATTGTTTGCCGAATGTATAATGGTTGTTCCAATATGATGAAGTCGAAACGCTAAAAAGCTTATAAAACCCCTCTGCCGAACGGATGTTTATAATTTTTTGAAAAAGCGAAGTCTCCGAATGATAGACCGCTGCCAACTGAGACAACCTTATTGTTGGAAAGTTACGAGGCCTTAAACTAAAATATTTTGGTTTAAAAGGGGCCTGCACTAATTTATATTTATGCTTTATATACGTATAGTTTTCTTTTAATTCTATAAAATATACGTCTGTGCAATTTTCGTTCAACATTAAAGACGTTCCGTAAAACAATGCCTCCAACAACTTTTTATCGACACTGTTTTTTCTAATAACCGTGTATGGGACAGTATTGGCGATTTCCAAAAAGGCATCTGCATTTACCTTAAGGCCAAAGTTTTTACAAAGCATTTTAAACAAAACGGCTTCCCAGTCGTTCTTTGCATGTTCCAGTTCGGCATTTATCAACTTTGCCTTTTGCTCCAAACGTTCAAAAAATAAACGTTCCAGCCATCGTTCCCAAAAAAACTCATCGACTGTGTTTATTTGGTTTTCGCAATTTATAAAATGCTTTTTGCGGTACAGCAAGTTATTGTATGCTGCAAGTGTGCTGCTATCTATTCTATCCTTTAAGGCCAAAGTGGGAATGCTGCCGTTTCCACTGTTAAACACCTCAACATCGTGCTCCCAAACTACATGGAGGATTACATTGTTGTATGCCGCATCTTTTTCGTGGTGGTGCGCGTACCAATGGGAGGATTTTATATGGAGCTCAACATTTCCCGCCCATAGCTGACCAGCAATTTTAATTTTAGCATTTAAAAAGTCGGGGCCGGCATGTTTATTATGCGTTCCAAACGATAGTATTTGAAGCGATTCACCCGTTTCGGTTACCAGTTTTCCAGGGGATAGCCTTTTAAATTTCCATATATAATGCAAAAAATCTTCTTTCAAAACCTGAAATTCTCAAATTCTGAAAGAAGATAATGAAAATTTTCTATTATAAATATTATTTTTTAAATTTAATCTTCTACGATTTCACCTTCCCATTCCATAAAGCCGCCTAGAAGATTGTTGGTGTTTTCAAAACCAAGTTGTTTCATCAACATACACGCTTGGGCACTGCGTTTTCCAGAACGGCAGTATACATAGTAGTTTTTGGATTTGTCCAGTTGCTCTACTTCATCCAGAAAACCCTGCCCCTTATATATGTCTATATTTATTGCGTTTGGGATGTATCCTTCGTCAACTTCTTCTTCTGTTCTTACATCTAGGACAACTGCGTTTTTATCGTTCTGAAGTTCTTCTGTCCATTCTTCCTGAGTTAAATCTGCCATATTGTTTCTTATTTTAAAAATCAAGATTAAAAAAAATCCGAAGCTTCCTTCGGATTACAAATTTATGCAAAACTTATATAAGAATTGGCTTTGACTTTTTCAATTGATTAAAATATGAAAAATAGCATCATACGTTCTAAATCTATACTTTAATAGAACACCCTATGGCTTTGGTATTTTTTATGGTTATTTCTTCACCTTGAAGCATGGCATCAATGGCGTCTTCAACATATGTGGTTTCCACAGCATCGGCATCTTGGTAATTATCGTCAATGGCACCTATGTATTTAACCACATTCCCGTCGCTGGTTTTTTCCAACAGGAAACAATGTGGGGTTCTTTGGGCACCATAAACCGGGAATATCTTTTGGCCTTCGTCTATTAAATATGGAAAACTGTACCCTTTTTCCTTAGCCCTTTGCTGCATGTTCTCGTAACTATCTTTGGGTTGGATTTCGGGGTTGTTCGGGTTTATGGCAATAACAGGCACTCCTTTTTCATTGTATTTTTCGTGCAGGGCAATAATTCTATCTTCATATGCATTGGCGTATGGACAACTATTGCATGTAAATATTACAAGGTATCCCTTTACATCTTCATAATCGGAAAGTGAAACCATATTTCCGTCTACATTTTTTAACTGAAAGTCGGTTGCCTTGTCACCTATTTTATATCCGTCCTTAAATTTTTCCGGTGGAGAAAAAGCACTACCCGCTACCAAAACGGCAACCAGCAGTAATAATTTTAAAAGTTTCATAGCGTGTTAGTTAGATTAGTTATTCACAAAATCTTTTATTTCTTTCTCTAATTCTATAAAGGTAAAGGATTTTTCATAAAAAGAACGCTTATTTTCACTAATTATTATAGTTGCGGGTATGGCTCCAGACCAATTTTCATCAACTTTGGGAATCCATCGGTTTTGTTTTGGATCATCTAAAAGGATTACATTACTTATAAGATTTTTCTTATTTATAAACGGAATCAAAATTTCGTTTACTTTATTTGGAAAGTCCAGGCTCACTAAAATTACTTCAACCCCCTCTTTTTTGTACTGTTTGTATGCCTTTTCAAAATTTGGCAATTCTTCTACGCAGGGTTTGCACCATGTGGCCCAAAAGTTTACCACATATATTTTATCGTCTTGTGGCTTTAAAAGTTTTTCAAGGCTGTTAAAATTGTATACCGGAATGGTTTTGGCATTGGTTTCGATTATTTTTAGGGGTGTTACCTTTTCAATAGAGGCCAGGGCAAACGCTGGTTCATTTTTTTGCTCCTTACATCCCGTCAATGCCAGCACACAAAGCAAAATTGCAATCCGTTTCATCTTTAATATTTTTAGTTAGCGCTTTTTAAATGTATAAATACCAATTTAAGTTTTATGAGGTTTAACATTTTTTTATAAGTTAAAAATTTGGTGCTGACCGAAAAATAATCATACATTTGTACATACAAATATTGTAAATACAATGAAAATTGAAGACATCATACAATCTAAAGCAATGCCATTGGGCAGGAAAACTGCCTTGAATTTGATGTATACTTCAAATTTATTGCAGGATAAAACCGCAGAAATCCTTAAACCGTTCGATTTATCGCCCGAACAGTTTAACGTATTGCGTATTTTAAGGGGCCAAAAAGGCAACCCGGCCAATTTGTGCACCATACAGGAACGCATGATCTGCAAAATGAGCAACACCACGCGCCTGGTAGACAAACTCCTTGCCAAAGGTTTGGTAGAGCGCTCTGTTTGCCAAGAGAACCGGCGTAAAGTAGAAATCAATATTACCGAAAAAGGATTGTTTATATTGGCCGAAATCGACAAACCCATCGATGAACATAACGGCAACATTATAAAAAACCTTACCAAAGAAGAAATAGAGGCTTTTAACGAAATGCTGGAAAAAATAAGGGATTAAAAAATTTTAACTAAATACTTGTATATACAACTAAAGTAAACACAATAGTCATGAGCAATTACAACAAAAATTTAAACTGGCGCTATGCCACAAAAAAATTTGATGCAACCAAAAAAGTATCCGAAGACGATTTAAATATTTTAAAGGAAGCCATACAACTTTCGGCATCATCATACGGGTTACAGCCATACAAGGTTTTAATAATTTCTGACCCAGAAGTAAGAGAAAAACTAAAACCTGCAGCGTGGAACCAAACCCAAATTACAGATGCTTCACATTTAATAGTCTTTGCCAATATCAATGATTTTGGTGAAAACCATATAAATGAATACATTAAAAATGTGAGCGACACAAGGGGGCTTCAACCAGAAAACCTTCAAGCGTATGCCGACATGATGAAAAATTCGGTTAACTCTTTATCAGAAGATGCCAAAAATGCCTGGACCGCCAAACAAACGTATATCGCGCTGGGCAATTTACTCTCTGCGGCCGCCGACCTAAAAATAGATACCTGCCCAATGGAAGGGTTCGAGCCCGATAAATTTACCGAAATATTGGAGCTTAAAGAACTTAATTTAACCCCAACCGTTATTGCACCTATTGGTTACCGCTCTGAAGAAGATGAAACACAGCATTACAAAAAGGTGAGAAAACCAGAAGAAGAACTCTTTATTGCATTATAAAAACGCTAAAACAACTATAAAACATGAAAAAGAAAATTTTAAAATCGGCTGTAATTTTGGCCGTAACGCTAGGAACCAGTGCTTTTAACGATATTGACACCAAAAAGGTAGATATCGAAAAAAGTGAAGTTACATGGAAAGGCTATAAAGTAACCGGCTCGCACGAAGGAACCGTTGCCCTAAAAAGTGGCGAACTTGAATTTAATGGCGAAACCTTGACCGGCGGAAATTTTGCGGTGGATATGACTACCATTGGCTCTACCGATTTAAGCGGTGATTACAAAGGGAAATTGGACGGCCATTTAAAATCGGACGACTTTTTTGGGGTTGAAAAATTCCCGACCGCCACTTTAAAAATAACCAATGCCAAAGCCAATGGGAAAAACTCATACGAAGTAACCGGAGATTTAACCATTAAAGGAAAGACAAACCCGGTAACTTTTACCATGTCTGTTTATGAAAATAAAGCGAATGCCACACTTAAAATCGACCGGGCTAAATACGATGTCCGTTATGGTTCAGGCAGTTTCTTTGATAACTTGGGCGATAAGACCATTTACGATGAATTTGACTTGGTAGTCGACTTGGCTTTTTAATCTCACACACCCCAAACCGGTTAAACAATGGAAAAGAGGTAGCTGTCTAAAAAGCCCTATGTAAACTTGTTTTGTCAGTCTGAGCTTGTCGAAGACTTGTTGGCATTCACCGAATTATGCTTCGACAGGCTCAGCATGACATCAGGATTTACAGCTTTTTAGACTGCCGCTTTTTTATGTTTAAATAATTCGAATTTCTCACGACTTTACCACAAATCGTTGTAAATTCATTTTTTTGTTTGATAAATAAAATTTGATTTCTATATTTGATGCAACAAATGAGAACAATACAAAAAAATACTTGGTGGTGGTACAACTTACGTCAAAAGTCGTGAGGTAACATTGCTGTAGTATATTTTAAAAATATAGAAGGCTTGTCAATCACGACAAGCCTTTTTTTATGCCAAAAATCAAAAAATTACAACACGTTAAAAACAACAGCCATGACAAAAGATAAAAATCTCAGGCAAGCTAACTCCTCTTCTCCTTTGGAGAGGGGGGCGGGGGGAGAGGCCTATCATTTAAAAACCAATTACAAACAAATACTTGCCGATACCATTACACCGGTAAGTCTCTACCTAAAAATTAGAGACCGGTACCCAAACAGTATTTTGCTGGAAAGTAGCGATTATCATGCCAACGACAACAGTTTTTCCTATATCTGTTTCAATCCCATTGCTTCTATTAAAATAGCCAATGAAACCATTGAAGAAGAATTTCCGGATGGCGCTCAAGTTTCAACAAAAATAACCTCCAATACCAACGTTCCTGAACACATTGAAAATTTTGCTGCACGTTTTAAAACCGATAAAAACGGCTTCAAATTCATCAATAACGGCCTTTTTGGTTACATAGCTTACGATGCGGTGCGTTATTTTGAAGATATTGAAATTACCAACAAGGAAAGCTCTTTACAAATACCCGATATTTATTACGCCATTTATCAAAATATTATCGCTATCAACCATTTTAAAAATGAAGCGTACATATTTTGTCATTGTTATGATTGCGATAACAATATTGAAGACATACACCAATTATTGCAATCTAAAAACTTTGCTTCCTACAACTTTTCAAAAGTAGGAGATCCGGTATCAAAATTAAAAGACAACGATTACAAGGAACTGGTAGAAAAAGCAAAAAAACACTGTCATCGCGGCGATGTTTTTCAATTGGTGTTAAGTCGGCGTTTTGCACAAAAATTCAAAGGCGATGAATTTAATGTTTACCGGGCGCTCCGCTCTATCAACCCTTCACCGTATTTATTTTATTTTGACTATGGAAACTTCAAAATTTTTGGCAGCTCGCCCGAGGCGCAATTAATTGTAAAAGATAACAAAGCCGAAATCCATCCCATTGCCGGAACTTTTAAACGTACCGGAAACGATGAAAAAGATGCCGAACTGGCCAAACAACTCTCGGTTGACGAAAAAGAGAACAGCGAACATGTAATGCTGGTAGATTTGGCCCGAAACGACCTCAGCAGGAATGGAAATACCGTAGAAGTGGAAACCTATCGCGAAGTGCAATTCTTCTCGCATGTTATTCATTTGGTATCCAAAGTAACCGGACAGAAAAAGAAAGAAATCCCGACCATGCAAGTTGTTGCCGATACTTTTCCGGCAGGAACTTTAAGCGGTGCACCCAAACACATGGCCATGCAGCTTATTGATAAATACGAAGCTACCAATCGTGATTATTACGGAGGCGCCATTGGTTTTATGGATTTTGAAGGCAATTTTAACCACGCTATTATGATTCGTACTTTTTTAAGCAAAAATCACGAATTGTATTACCAAGCCGGAGCCGGATTGGTATCAGAATCTAACCCAGAAAGTGAATTGCAGGAAACATACAATAAATTAGGAGCGTTAAACAAAGCCATGGAAATGGCAGAAGATATATAAAAGCCTCTTCAAAGAAAAGGATATAATCAAACATGAATTAATCAACATGAATATCAAAAAAAATACAACTCAACATAAATCCCCTTCCCTTTCGGGGAAGGATGGCATGGAGCCAGTTTTAGTTATAGATAATTACGATAGTTTCACCTATAATTTAGTGCATTATTTAGAAGATTTAGGTTGCGATGTTACCGTAAAAAGAAACGATCAATTAACACTGGAAGAAGTAGTGCCTTTTCAAAAAATTGTGCTTTCTCCCGGCCCCGGTATTCCCGATGAGGCCGGACTTTTAAAAGAAATCATAAAAAAATATGCCCCCTCTAAAAGCATTTTTGGCGTATGCTTGGGGCAACAGGCCATTGGCGAGGTATTTGGCGGGAAACTTATTAATATTGACGAAGTATATCA
This sequence comes from Galbibacter sp. PAP.153, assembly GCF_037029175.1. Lineage (NCBI taxonomy): Bacteria > Pseudomonadati > Bacteroidota > Flavobacteriia > Flavobacteriales > Flavobacteriaceae > Galbibacter > Galbibacter sp. PAP.153. The sequence continues at coordinate 52,198 of NZ_JAZEUN010000015.1, forward strand.
CGGGGTAGCCACCAAAATAAAAATTGTTGAAGACGACCCCATTTACAAAGATTTGCCAAAGGAAATCGAAGTGGGCAGGTATCATAGTTGGGTTGTAGACCCTAAACTTCCCGAGGTTTTAAAAGCTACTTCTTATGATGCAAACGGACAAGTAATGTCGCTACGCCATATCGAATTTGATGTTTGCGGCGTGCAATACCATCCCGAATCGGTTTTAACCCCCGAAGGCAAAAAGATTTTGGAGAACTGGTTGAACAAATAGCTTGAAGCGGAGTTGGAAGACAGAAGTTGTATTTATGAAAAACGAAAGTTAAAAATGGAAACAAAATTTAAATTTGAAAAATTAATTGTTTGGCAAAAAGCAATGGATTTAGAAGAGGAAATCAATATTGCTTCTGATACTTTTCCTTCCAAAGAGACGTACAATTTATCTTCACAAATAAGAAGGGCTGTAGACTCTATTGCCTTAAACATTGCCGAAGGTTCTATTGGGCAATCCAATGCAGAGTATAAAAGATTTTTGGGATACACAATCCGGTCTTTAGCAGAAGTAATTACATGTTTGCATAAATCTTATAAAAGAAAATACATAGAACATTCTCAATTTAAAAACGCTATACAATCATTGTTTTGATCTCATGAACATATTGGTCGCCATAAAAAAGAAAATTGTTTAATAAAAAACTTCGGGCTACGGTCTTCCGTCTCCCAACTTATTTATATGAAAGAAATACTCAACAGACTCATAAACCACGAAACCATTTCCAAAGAAGAGGCTAAAAACGTATTGGTAAATATTTCCAACGGCTCGTACAATACCAGTCAGATTGCGGCTTTTTTAACCGTTTATATGATGCGCAGCATCACCATTCAAGAACTGGAAGGTTTCCGTGATGCCTTGTTAGAACTTTGTATCCCCGTAAAATTAGAAGGTTACAATACCATCGACTTATGCGGAACGGGCGGCGACGGAAAAGACACTTTTAATATATCAACTTTGGCATCTTTTGTAACGGCGGGCGCCGGAATCCAGGTAACCAAGCATGGGAATTATGGTGTTTCCTCCAAATGTGGCTCTAGCAACGTGATGGAATATTTGGGGATTCAATTTTCAAATGATTACGATTTCCTGAAAAGATCCATCGACGAAGCGGGAATATGTATTTTACATGCGCCCCTCTTCCACCCTGCCATGAAAAATGTAGCTCCCATCCGTAAGGAATTGGCGGTAAAAACCTTTTTCAATATGTTGGGGCCCATGGTAAACCCCGCGTTTCCAAAAAACCAAATGGTGGGGGTATTTAATTTAGAATTGGCTCGAATGTATGGTTATCTCTATCAAAACACCGATAAAAACTATACCATCTTACATGCATTGGACGGTTACGATGAAATTTCGCTTACCGGTCCCGCAAAAACCATTAGGAACAATACCGAGCAAATGCTTAGCGGCGAAGATTTTGGGGCAAGCGAACATACCGAAGCAGCTATTTCGGGCGGGGGCACCATTGAAGCTTCTGCAAAAATATTCATGGATGTATTAAGCGGAAAAGGAACCGAGGCTCAAAACAATGTTGTATGCGCCAATGCAGGTATGGCCATTGCAACGGTAAAAGAATTAAGCCCCAAAGAAGGTTTTGAGCTTGCCAAAGAATCGTTGCTATCGGGTAAGGGGTTGGAAGCGTTTAAAAAATTAAAAGGGATAAGGGTTGGATGATTTAAGGATTGAAAAATTAAAAGATTGAAGGGTTATGGGAATGAGGGATTGAAAAATTAAATGATTTAAGGATTGAAAAATTGGAAGATTATAACTAAGTCTTTTGAAGATTTTGAGGTTTATAAAAAAGGAATCTTGTTGGCTACATTAATTTTTGAGTTGGTTAACAACAAACCTTTTGAAAAAGAATTTGGATTTAAAGACCAAATAAAAAGAGCTGTTATTTCAATTACAAATAATATAGCTGAAGGGTCTGAGTACAATAACAACAAACAGTTTATCAGATATTTGAAAATTGCAAAAGGAAGCTGCGCAGAAGTAAGGAGTATGCTAATCTTAGCAAAAGAATTAAAATTAACTTCCCCATCAAAAATGGAGAGATGTTATTGTTTAAGTATTGAAATCTCTCAAAACTTATCCAATTTTATCAAATATTTAAAAACCAAACTTTAGAAATTATATACTAACAAATCAAATTATAAAATCTTTCAATTTTTCAATCCTTTAATCGTAAAATATTCTAACTAAAAAAAATGAACATTCTAGATAAAATAGTGGCCGATAAACGTAAGGAAGTTGCCCTTAAAAAAAGTATTGTTCCGGTTTCACAACTGGAAAACAGTGTGCTTTTTAGCCGCAACAGCATTTCGTTGTCCAATAAATTAAAAGTAAGTCAAACGGGAATTATTGCCGAACATAAACGGCGATCGCCCTCCAAATCGGTTATCAACCAATCGCTTAATGTGCAAGATGTGGCCATTGGTTACGAGAATGCAGGCGTTTGTGGCATGTCGGTTCTTACCGATGGAAAATATTTTGGCGGTTCGTTAGACGATCTGTTACTTGCAAGGGCTTCTGTTGACATGCCTTTATTACGTAAAGAATTTATTATTGACACCTATCAAATTATAGAAGCCAAAGCCCATGGTGCCGATGTTATTCTTTTAATTGCCGCCATTTTAGAGCGGGAGGAAATTAAAATTTTATCAGAAACTGCCAAAAGCATAGGTTTGGATGTGCTACTTGAAGTGCATAATGAAGAAGAGCTCTACAAATCGCTTATGCCAAGTTTGGACATGCTGGGCGTAAACAACAGAAACTTAAAGACTTTTGAAGTGAGTTTGGATATTAGTAAGTCGTTATCGGGAAAAATCCCCAACGATTTTGTAAAAGTATCCGAAAGTGGCATCAGCAATATCGAAGCTATTAAAGAATTACAACAATTTGGTTACAAGGGCTTTTTAATAGGCGAAAACTTTATGAAGACCGATAACCCTGGGGAAAGCGCACGTGATTTTATAAAAAGCCTCTCGCCTAACCCCTCTCCAAAGGAAAGGGGAATTATTTAATTTTTCCTATTAATAAATGAAAGAAATGATTTTAATATGAAAAACGAGGAAAAAGGATTGAGAGGGAGACTCAAAATCTGCGGAATGAAATACCAAGATAATATTAAAGCTGTTGCAGCATTGCAACCGGATTATCTCGGCTTTATTTTTTATGAAAAATCGGCTCGTTTTAACAATGGTATTGTTCCAGAACTACCAAAAAGCATTCAAAAAATAGGTGTTTTTGTAGATGCCACTATTAAATTTATTGTCGAAAAAGTACAAAAGCATCAATTAAATGGTGTGCAATTACATGGAAATGAATCGGTTGATTATTGTAAAGAGCTAAAAAACAAACTAACATCTCAGGCAACATTAAGCGTTGAGATGCTGAAACAAGTTCAGCATGTGGTCATTATTAAAGTGTTTTCTATTAAAGACGAATTCGATTTTTCAATTTTAGATCCGTATGAAAACATTGTCGATTTCTATTTATTCGACACCAAAGGAAAACTCCCCGGCGGTAACGGTTATGCATTTAACTGGGAAGTATTGAAAGATTATCCATCTAAAAAACCATTCTTTTTAAGTGGTGGCATTGGCCCTGAACATATTGAAAAAATTAAAAATATAGATCCTAAACTTCCCATTCATGCTATTGACGTAAACAGTAAATTTGAATTGGAACCCGGATTGAAAAACATTGAATTATTAAATGAATTTGTTATGGAATATAGAGGGATAAGGGATAATTGTTAATTGATAATTGTTAATTGATAATTGTGAATTGATAACTGTTATTTGTGAATTGAACAACCTTTACTCTTTAACTTTAAAACCTTACAAACTTTCAACTTTACAAACTTTCAACTTTACAAACTTTCAACTTTACAAACTAAAATGAACACATACAACGTAAACAAAAAAGGATATTATGGCGACTTTGGGGGTGCTTACATCCCGGAAATGCTATACCCCAACGTAGAAGAATTGCGGCAACAATATCTTGCCATTATGGGTGAAGATTCTTTCAAAGAAGAATTCAACCAACTTTTAAAAGATTATGTCGGGAGGCCTTCGCCTTTGTATTTTGCCAAGCGGTTATCGCAAAAGCACGGGGCAAAAATATATTTAAAGAGAGAGGACCTCAACCATACGGGAGCGCATAAAATAAACAACACTATTGGTCAGATTTTATTGGCAAAACGTTTGGGCAAAAAACGCATTATTGCCGAAACGGGCGCCGGGCAACATGGCGTGGCAACGGCCACTGTTTGCGCACTAATGGGAATTGACTGCGTGGTGTACATGGGCGAGATAGACATTAAGCGGCAAGCGCCCAATGTGGCACGGATGAAAATGCTCGGTGCCGAGGTCCGCGCGGCACTTTCTGGCAGTAAAACCCTGAAAGATGCCACCAATGAAGCCATTCGCGATTGGATCAACAATCCGGTGGACACACATTACATTATTGGTTCTGCCATTGGTCCGCACCCGTATCCTGATATGGTTACCCGTTTTCAAAGTATTATTTCCGAAGAAATAAAATGGCAGCTAAAAGAAAAAGAAGGCCGGGAAAACCCCGATTATGTAATTGCCTGCATTGGTGGCGGAAGCAATGCCGCCGGTACCTATTACCATTTTCTGGATGAAGCCACTGTTGGCATTATTGCCGTGGAAGCTGCCGGAAAAGGTATTCATTCGGGCGAAAGTGCCGCCACCTCGCAATTGGGAAAAGAAGGTATTATTCATGGTTGCAAGACCCTTTTGATGCAAACCAACGACGGGCAGATTACCGAACCCTATTCTATTTCTGCCGGATTGGATTATCCGGGCGTTGGTCCCATGCATTCGCATTTGTACCAATCGGGGCGCGGGGAGTTTTTCTCGGTTACAGACAACGATGCCATGAAGGCGGGATTGGAACTGTGCAAAACCGAAGGCATTATACCCGCCATTGAAAGTTCGCATGCGTTGGCAATATTCAATCATAAAAAATTTAAAGAAGATGATGTTGTTGTAATTAGTTTATCTGGTCGCGGCGACAAAGATTTGAATACGTACATTGATTATTTCGATTTGTAAAACCTGAATATGAAACAAATGAACAGAATCCATAAAAAATTACAGGAAGACAAAAAACTGTTATCTATATATTTTACTGCCGGATATCCAAACCTGGACGATACCGTGCCCATTATTGAAAAGTTACAGGACAGTGGTGCAGACATGCTGGAAATAGGCCTTCCCTTTTCCGACCCACTGGCCGATGGCCCCACCATTCAGGCCAGTTCTACCCAAGCCCTTAAAAACGGGATGACTTCTGTTAAACTTTTTGAACAGCTTAAAAACATCAGGCAAACCGTTTCCATTCCGCTTATCATTATGGGCTATTTCAACCCGATTATGCAGTATGGTGTAGAGGCTTTTTGTAAAAAATGTGCCGAAATAGGGATCGATGGCCTTATTGTTCCCGACCTTCCCGTAGATGTGTACCACGAAGAGTATCAACAAATATTCGAAAAGTATGGGCTCATTAATATATTTTTAATTACGCCGCAAACTTCTAATGAGCGCATCCGGTTTATAGATTCGGTTTCCAACGGATTTATTTACATGGTGAGCTCGGCAAGTGTTACCGGGGCCAAAAATACTTTCGGGAATGCACAAACCGAGTATTTTAAAAGAATAGACGGCATGCAATTAAAAGCACCGCAAATTGTTGGCTTTGGTATTAGCAACAACCACACGTTTAATGCCGCAACGCATTATGCCAAAGGCGCCATTATTGGCTCTGCATTTATTAAAATGATTACCGAAAAGGGAATTGAAGGCATACCAGCGTTTGTTTCGTCCATTAAAAATACTTAAAATCAAGGTTTCATTGTATATAAAATCCGATGGTTTTAACTATCGGATTTTTTTTATGCCGCTATCACCTTGAATTGTATGGTGCGGGCTTTGCATCATCTATTTTTCAATTAATTGTTTTCATTAGGCATATCTTATCGTAATAATTCAACCTAAACTATGCTACTTGACCATTCAGAAATTCAACTTCAGTAAAAAAATTTTATTCTTATAAATAAAGAAACAGCATATAACCATGTAGGGGACTAAAATTTGTTTATTCCTGCAAGGTTTTTGAAACCTTGTAGGTATTCTATTGTGGCAATGTACTCCTACAAGGTAAAAAGAAGACCTTGCAGGAGTTCTCGAAATTCAACTTCAGCAAAAAGATTTTATTCATATAAATAAAGCAACAGCATATAACCATATAAGGCCCATACCTAAGTGCGTAGATGCCGTACCTAAGTACGTAGGGACTACACTTAGGTGCGTAGGGACAATACTTTACAACGTAGGAACCGTACTTAGGTGCGTAGGGATAGAACCTATCTATCACGGCGTCTTACTTAGATAGGTAGTTTCTATACTTAGCATGGTAGGAGCCGTACTTAGCTCGGTAGGAACTGTACTTAACACCGTAGGGAACGTACTTATAACCGTAGGGACAATACTTAACTGTTATGGTATTATACTTTAATAACAAAACTCTATTAGTATTAATAAAGTAATAAAACCTTGTGGCAAAGCAATACAACCTATGGGCTAAGCTATTGTTAATGTAGCAATTTTTATGGAAGCCTGTAGGGTTTATATCCCGCTTGTGCCCTGCTCCTTCTAGTACGGCGTGAGCCTTGCTACAACTATAACGTTATATGTTAAAATTTGATTATTTAAAAATTAAACAAACGTTTAAATTAAACAATTGTTTAATTTTGCATCGGTTTTTAAAAACTAGGAAAATGGAGTTTAACGAAAAGCAAATACACATATTTGAAGTTGCAGAGCGGATGTTTGCAGAAAACAGCTATGACGGCACCTCCATACGGGCCATTGCCAAAGAAGCAGGCATTAACATTGCCATGATTTCGTATTATTTTGGTTCGAAAGAAAAATTGTTGGAACAATTATTAAACTATAAAACAGCTAATTTTACCATTGAACTGGAAAGTGCCTTGTCTTCCAGTGATGATTATCTAAAAAAGGTAGACAATATTATTACCCTTCTTGTAAGGAGGATACATAAAAACAGGCGGGTATATAAAATTATCCATTTTGAATATTCCAACGGCAACAGGCAAATAGATTTTGAAAGTTACCTAAAAACAAAAAAGGAAAATTATGCCATTATAGAGCGGTTTATTAAAGATGGTCAACTAGCCGGTGTTTTTAGTAAAGATGTAAATATCCCTTTGATTGTCCCCACCGTTTTGGGCACTTATTTCAATTTTTATTACAACAAAAGATCGTATGAAGCAACCTATCAATTAGACCCAAATGTTTCGTTGGACGATTTTGTCCACACCACTTTAACAGATCATATAAAAAGAACAATTAAAGCATTATTGACCTATGAAATGCCCATTGGCAATTAACTACCAATTAAAAACAGGGCACTACATACGGCTATAAAACAAATAAACAACAACAGATGAAAATTAAAATTATACTCATATGCCTACTTGGCATACTAGGTATTAAGACCATGGAGGCGCAACAAACTACGTTAACGCTGGAAGAAGCCATAAAACTGGCCCTTTTAAACAGCGATGCCTCTAAAATAGCAGATACTAAGGTGAATACTGCCGAATACGAAGTAAAATCGGCCAAAAGCAACCGGTACCCAGATTTAGATATCTCGGGGCAATATCAACATTTAACAAAAGTAAATGCCGACATAAAACTAGACACAGGCCAAGATGCCGATGCCGGTGGTGCAGCCCCGCCGGACATTAGTTATTTAATGCTCGGGCAGGCAACGGCATCGGTACCGCTATTTACCGGTTTTAAACTCTCTAATTTGGTAAAGGCAAGCCAGAACAGTTTACAGGCGGCAGTCTATAATGCCAAAAGCGAAAAGGAAAAAATAGCCCTTAATACCGTAAGCACCTATGTAAATTTATACAAAGCACATAAAACCGTTGAACTTATTGAAGAAAACCTTAAAAGTGCACAACAGCGGGTCAAGGATTTTACGGCAATGGAGCAAAACGGCCTGTTGGCCAGAAACGATTTATTGAAGGCACAATTGCAGGAATCTAACATTGAAGTAAGTCTGGAAGAAGCTAGGAAAAACGAAAGCATTTTAAACTACAATCTTATTACCATGCTAAAAATGCCTTCGGATGCCCAAATATCCATAGGCGATGCCAATTTTGAACTGGTTTCAACCGCACAATTGTCGGACAGTATTCAACGTAACGACCTTAAATCGTTGTATTTTCAAGAAGAAGCGGCCAAAAACAATATTAAAATAGCACAAAGCAAATATTACCCAAGTCTTTCATTAATGGGCGGTTATGTAGCCCTTGACGTTCAAAATGTAATGACCATTACCGATGCCATGAATTTTGGTGTTGGCGTGTCGTACAACCTGGCCGATATTTTTAAGGCAAAAAGCGATGTAAAAGTTGCCAAGAGCAAGGCCCGGGAACTAGAATATACCATTGATATGGTAAGAGATCAAATAGATGTACAGATAGAAGATGCCAATCAAAGCTATAACCTGGCAACTAAAAAATACGAAGTTTACCGGAAAGCAGAAGAGCAGGCCACGGAAAACTACCGGATCGTAAAAGATAAATATGATAACGGCCTGGTAGATACCAACGATTTGCTAGAAGCAGACATCGACCAGCTTCAGTCTAAAATAAACCTGGCTTATGCCAAGGCAGACATTACCCTGAAATTTTACGAGCTTCTAGATGCTCAAGGACAAATAAATACAGATATAAAATAAACTACTATCAGCAATAAAATGGAACAGAAGAAAAAAACAAATAAGAAATTTGCCATTATAATTGGTGCTTTAATCGTTATCGGGATTATTTATGGAGCATACAAGTTTGTGCATTCATTATCTCACGAAGAAACAGACGATGCACAAATAGAAGCCAACATGAACCCAATTATACCCCATGTAGGCGGTTATATTGAAAAAGTAATGGTAACCGATAACGACAGGGTAAAAAAAGGCGATACCCTTTTTATTATAAACGATCAGGATTACCAGGTAAAACTGGAGCAGGCAAAAGCCGCATTGGCCGCCGCCGAAAGTCAACTGGTAGTTGCGCAAGCCAGTGTTGGCTCCTACAAGGCCAATGTGCAAACCTCAACAGCGCAGGTAAGCTCGGCAAAAGGGAATATAGAAACTGCGGAAATTAAATTATGGAGAGCAGAAAACGATTTTAAACGTTACGAAAACCTGTATAAAAATCATTCCATTACCGCACAACAATACGAAGAAGCACTGGCCGCCAAACAAGCCGCAGAAAAAGAGCTGGAAGTACTTAAAAGCCAACAAAAAGCAAGTGCCAGCCAGCGTAACGCTGCTGTTTCCCAAACAGAAATATCGCAAAAGCAAATTGCTGTTGCAGAAGCCAACGTAAAAAGTGCTCAAGCACAACTGGATGCAGCAAAACTAGATATAGGTTATACCATTGTTACCGCCCCGATAGACGGTCAGCTTTCCAATGTAGATTTACAAGTGGGGCAATTTGTACAGCCCGGACAATCGTTGTTTTATTTAGTAAACACAACCGATAAATGGATTGTTGCCAATTTTAAAGAAACACAACTTGAAAAAATGGCTATTGGCCAAAAAGTAACCATCGAGGTAGATGCCTATCCCGGCGAAGATTTTGAAGGTACCATAACCGCTTTTTCGCCCGCAACCGGAGCCAAGTTTTCTTTACTTCCGCCAGACAATGCTTCTGGAAACTTTGTAAAAACCATTCAGCGTTTACCGGTAAAAATAGACTTTACCAAGGATAACGATGCCGAAAAACTGGCAAAACTTCGTTCGGGAATGAACGTAATTGTAGATGTACATTTAAAATAAGATATGGCCGAAGCACAAGTTAAAGTTCAAGATGAAAATAGTTTGGTGGAATATGGTTTCACCAGGGTCATTATAACCATTACGGCTATTCTTTGTGCCCTTTTAGAAATTATTGACACTACTATTGTCAACGTTGCGCTAAATGACATGAGAGGAAGCTTGGGAGCCTCCCTTACCGATATTGCATGGGTAATTACCGCTTATGCCATTGCCAATGTAATTATTATCCCGATGACCAGCTGGTTGTCTAAACAATTTGGAAGGCGTAATTATTTTGCGGCTTCCATAATGATATTTACCATTGCTTCTTTTTTATGTGGTAATGCCACCAATTTATGGGAGTTGGTTGCTTTTCGTTTTATACAAGGAATGGGAGGCGGTGCCCTGTTGGTTACCGCACAGACCATTATTACAGAAACCTACCCCGTTGAAAAAAGAGGAATGGCACAGGCTATTTATGGTATGGGCGTTATTGTAGGCCCAACACTGGGACCGCCATTGGGAGGATATCTGGTAGATAATTTCTCGTGGCCCTATATATTTTATATCAACGTGCCCATTGGTATAATTGCCACTTTTTTAACTATTCTTTATATTAAAAGCCCTAAATACGGTGAAAAACTGAAGGCCTATCAAGTAGATTGGTGGGGCATCGTTTTTCTGGCATCGTTTATTGGCTCGTTACAATTTGTCTTGGAACACGGCCAACAAGACGACTGGTTTGCCGATCCTACCATCTTGATATTAAGTATTGTATCTATATTTGGTTTGTTATTGTTTATTTGGAGGGAATTGGTCTATGAGCATCCAATTGTAAATCTCCGGGTGCTTAAAGATTACAACCTGAAAATAGGGACTATTTTAACCTTCATCCTTGGCTTTGGACTGTATGGTTCCACGTTTATAATCCCGATATATACACAATCTATTTTAGGATGGACAGCAACCGATGCCGGGTTATTACTGGTCCCAAGCTCCATAACCACAGCTTTAATGATGCCTATTATTGGGAAATTATTGGAGCGGGGAGTTCCGCAAAAATATTTGGCCGCCATTGGTTTTGTAGTGTTCTTTGTTTATAGCTATTGGATGTTTAACCTCATGACCCCCGACACAGGTTCTGAGCATATGTTCTGGCCATTGGTAGCCCGTGGTTTTGGCTTGGGGTTATTATTTGTGCCCATAACCACGCTCTCGCTTTCTACCTTGAGGGGAAAGGACATTGGCGATGGCGCTGCATTTACGGGTATGATGCGCCAATTGGGAGGATCTTTCGGGATTGCCATTATAACCACTTTTGTGGCGCGTTTTACACAACAGCACCGTGTGGACCTTATCCCGAACCTGTCTAAAGTAGATTTTGAGGTACAAGAGCGTCTTCATGCCTATCAACAAATGTTTATGTCCAAAGGTTTCAGTGTTAACGAATCGCTCCAAAAAGCCTATCAATTAATGGAAGGGTCCATTACCTTACAAAGCACTGTATTATCCTACATGGACATATTTTTATACTTGGGTATTTTGTTTTTAATATGTGTGCCATTTGTATTGATGATTAAAAAGGGAAGCAGTAAGGTAAATGCCTCAGCAGCTCATTAAAATAGTAACTGTTAAATAGTTAACAAGATTTTACAATAGCTTTAATAAGGTTTTCATGTTTAGTTTTGTACCTTGAATATAACTTAAAAAAGCAAAAGTTATGAGCAAGATTAAAGATAAGAAATGGAAACGCAAACACGAGCAGAACAACCCGACCAATCCAACGGGTAACAGAAATATCGACACCAACAAGTTTGATATTGATGAAGAAACGATTAAAGATCAGCAGAATAAAAAGTAAAATCCCCTATAGAAAAATGTTAAGCAAAAAGTTTACTTAAAATGCTTGACATACTGAAGCACCCTAAAATCGATTGTATTGAAATTGGGGTGCTTCTTTTTTAACGCCTTGTAGGCAGGAATTGCCCCTACCGCCCTATTTGCAGCCCCGGACGGCGACGTTAACGAAACCGCTTTTACCATACGGTTTGCTATATAAAATTGATAAATGCGGGGAATGTTCAACGAAATTGCCTCTAATTTAATTTGATGCTCTTTTAATTGCTTTCTGAAGAGATATTCAGGTCCGTTTTTGCTGTTCCCGCCCATGAACAGCAATGTGTCGATAAAAGGAAATTCTTTTAAGTACCAAAGAATGTTACGGGTCTGGACATTCTTCATTCCAAGATCTGAAGCATCTACTTTTTCCCTTTCCGCGGAAGCGACAATATCGCATATACCAATGCCATAATCGTTCAAAAATTGTTTCCGTTGGGCAATGGCTTCTGGCGTTGGCTCAAAGAGTAAATTCAGTTTAAAAATCCTGTTCAATATTATCCATAGGTAACCATCGCGGCTTCCGTAGCAAAAATCAACATCGCCTTCCTTAAATTCCTTATTGCAAAAACGCGGTGGCGGCAAGGTACCAACAATTAATTTTGTGGCTGTTTTAGGGATGTATGGGGCGTATGGATGCTGGTGTTTAAACATATATTTGACTTCTGTTGACAAAATAACTAACTTTAAGGAATAACAAAAATGAATTTGAATTATGGGAAAAGGAGATAAAAAAACAAAAAGAGGTAAAATTTCACGCGGTTCTTACGGTGTAAGACGGCGTAGGAAAATAAAAAAACGCACTCCAGTTGAAGAAAAGGTAAGTGTGGACACGAAGAAATAAAAAAAGCGGAGCTACGTATGTATAAAGGCTCCGCGTTTTTTTAGATTTATCTAACAAACACTAATTCATTTTCCTTTTTGGTATGTTCTTCGCTAAAACCATAGCCGTCGTAATTAAAGCCTTTTAAATCTTCAATGGTTTCTGCATTGGTATCGATAATATAGCGCACCATGGACCCGCGGGCCTTTTTGGCAAAAAAGCTAATTACCTTTAGCTTTCCGTTTTTCCAATCTTTAAAAATGGGGGTAATTACCGGGACTTTTAGCTTTTTTTCGTCTACTGCACCAAAATATTCATTGCTTGCCAAATTAATGAAAAGTTCGTCTTCCGTCAATTGGTCATTTAGTTTAGCGGTAACTTTTTTCTTCCAAAAATCGTAAAGGTTCTTGTTTCTTCCAACCGTAAGCTTGGTGCCCATTTCCAATCGGTAAGGCTGGATTAAGTCCAAAGGCTTCAACACCCCGTAGAGTCCACTTAAAATACGCAACTTTTCTTGCAAAGGCTTCATTTTTTCCTGCGGAATTGTATAAGCATCCAACCCCGTATACACATCACCATTAAAGGCAAAAACAGCCGGGCGGGCATTTTCAACGGTAAAAGGAGTTTTAAATTCTTGATTGCGTTGCCAGTTTAGTTCTGCCAAATTATCAGAAATACCCATTAAAGACGATAGCTTCTTTGGATTTTTCTTTTTAAGGGCTCCATTCAGTTTTTCAGCTTCCTTTAAAAAATCTGGTTGCGTATATTCTTTTGTTGGCAATTCACTTTCAAAATCCAATGACTTTGCCGGGGAAACTACTATTTTCATTTATATTGATTTTGAACAACAAATGTAACATCTTACATTGGTTTTTTGTATAAGAAAGATTCATTGTTTTCTATAGAAGAATTGGTTTTAATTATTATAATGAATATATACAATACAATGTGTTAAAACACTTTTCTGCAAAAATTATATACTATTTTTTTACTTTGAAAACAGTAGTTAGAAAATATAAATTTTTATGTATGGAATATAATTTATATATTTAGAATGCGAAAAAACACGTAACACAAAAAAATATGCCTCCATACACAAAAGATGAGCTTACAAGCAACCTAGCAGATTTTCATTTATTAATTATTTTTTGCGAAGCCTACGGAAAAGAATATGCTTCTACCGATCAACGGTTACATATAGAATGTTTGCACCGAACGTATAATACGGTCAAGGAATTAATGGCAAATATAAACAACTACAATGCGATGCTCAATGTTGCTATCTTTGAAAAACAGCAGGCCTTTAACGGTCTTGAAGATATGTGCAATAAAATTATTGACTATTTAATTATATATACCGAGAACAATGAAGCCGTAAAATATGTAAAAAGTTATTACGACGATATTGTTCAGGTAAGAAATGAGCAAAAGGTAAATGCATACATTAAAGACTCGTATTCAAACCAAGAGCCGTACATTAATTTAATAGCACATTTTGGAAACATGATTAACGAGCTGGCAGAATCCAACGAATATTCGCCATACCATACCGATATAAAATTGGAGGCCTTAAAAAAGAAATTTAGAATTATGGTAAAGCGTAGTTTGCGCCATAAAGAAATCATGGACGAATATTCGGACTCGCTTGTTGAAAGGGACAACTATTTTTACAACAAAACCGAAGGGATTATTGAATTGGCCAACAATATTAAAGAATACATAAAAACCTCTTTTGGCGAAAACAGCCACGAGTTCAAGCAAATAAACGGATTGGAATTTAGGCATACCGTTCCATCTGAAAAGCAGAGACTATAACTCCTGGTGCTTTGCATAATTTCGCCATTTTTCCAGGCATGCTACCATGTCTTCGGGCAAGGGTGCTTCAAAACGCATAAATTTGCCTGTTTCGGGGTGCTCAAAGCCTAAAGTTTTGGCGTGCAACGCCTGCCTTGGCAGTACTTTAAAACAATTCTCCACGAATTGTTTGTATTTAGAAAAGGTGGTCCCTTTTAAAATTTTATGGCCTCCATAGCGCTCGTCATTAAATAAAGTGTGCCCTATGTATTTCATGTGCACCCTTATTTGGTGCGTTCTCCCGGTCTCTAACCTACACGACAGCAAAGTAACGTACCCAAAACGTTCCAAGACTTTATAGTGCGTTACAGCATCTTTTCCATGGTCGCCATCGGGAAAAACAGCCATTTGCAACCTATTTTTTGGATGCCTTCCAATGTTTCCTTCCACAATCCCTTCGTCTTCTGCAAAATTGCCCCAAACCAATGCTTGGTATTCACGTTCGCTGGTTTTATGGAAAAATTGTTTGGACAAGTGGTTCAATGCATGCTCGGTCTTGGCCACCACCAATAGCCCACTGGTATCTTTATCTATACGGTGCACCAGGCCCGGACGCTCGTTACTGTTAAGCGGCAGGTTTTCAAAATGGTATATCAAAGCATTTATAAGCGTTCCCGAATAATTTCCGTGCCCGGGGTGCACGACCATCCCGGCAGGCTTATTTACAACCAACAGGGTATTATCTTCAAAAACAATATCCAAGGGGATATTTTCCGGAGTAAGCAAATATTCATGCGGCGGGTGCTCAAACAAAACTTTAACTTGGTCGTTTGCCTTTACCCGGTGGTTCGATTTTACGGCGGTACCATTTACATATATATTCCCGCCCTTTGCAGCCTGCTGTATTTTATTTCGGGTAGCATTTTCAATAAAGTTCATTAAAAATTTATCTACCCGCAAAGGTTCCTGCCCTTTTCCGGCAGTAAAACTATAATGTTCGTAAAGTTCGTCCTCCTGATTAAAATCGTCTTGTGTATCCTCAGCCATTTTTCAATTTACAATTTATTCCACCGAAACATTGGCCCTGTTCCCGTTGCCGCAAACCAGTTCTACCTCGGTGGTTTTGGGCAATTGGTGCCCCGGAAGTATATTTTTTCCTTCATAGCGTACATAATACACCATGTCTTTACCAATTTCGTTTACATAAGTTACCTTTCCTACGCTAAGGCCAACCGCTTTAAGCATGGATTCGGCATTCCTTTTGGTAACTTGTATTACGTTTGGAACACTTACTTTTCTATAGCCCGAAGGGTTAATGGTTAAATATATTTTTCTTCCTTCCTTGACTTCTTTGTTTGCACTGGGATCCTGCTCGATGACCGAAAAACGCGGATAATCGGGATTGTAGTTTGTAGAGTCCAGTACAACATAATTCAGGTCTGCCTTTTCCATAATCTCTTCAACTTCCCGGAGGGATTTTTTAGAAAGGTCGGGGACCAAGACAAATTCGCCGTGGTTGGTGGTTACCTTTAAGTATTGCATAATTAAAATTACCAATACCACAACGGCCAGTATTGCAAGTGCTATTTGCTTTAAAAAGGTCTTGCTTGTTATAAATTTTATGAAACTCATCTTTCTTTATTATTCAGCAAAGATATAAAAACTCAACACCTAATTTATTTCTATGGCTGTTTTTAGTGCTAAAGTCTTTTTATGCCGATTCTAAATTAATTTATTAATACATTTGATACAACGATAAATTTCCTATTATAATATTAAAAATGAAAAAAAACATTGGTGTTGTTATGGGCGGTTACTCCTCTGAGTACCAAATTTCACTAAAAAGCGGGCAAGTGGTCTGCAACCATCTGGATACTGAAAAATACAATATTTATCCCCTCCATATTTTAAAGGACAAATGGGTTTATATTACTGATGACAAAAAAGAAATTCCAATAAACAAAGGCAATTTCACCGTTACCCAAAATAACAAAACCATTGAATTCGACTGTGTTTTTAATGCCATTCACGGCACGCCCGGAGAAGACGGTTATTTACAAGGATATTTAGAGCTGTTGGGCATCCCACATACCTCCTGCCCCATGTACCAAGCTGGACTTACCTTTAACAAAAGAGACTGCTTGGCGGCCTTGAAGCCTTTCGGGATTAAATGCGCCACATCCTTCTATCTCAATAAAGGACAAGAAATTAATATCCAGGCCATTGTTGAAAAAGTTGGGTTACCTTGTTTTGTAAAAGCCAACAAAGCGGGTTCGAGTTTTGGGATTTCTAAAGTGAATGAAAAAGAAGCGTTACTTCCAGCAATCGAAAATTCTTTTAAAGAAGACGATGAGATTATTATTGAATCGTTTTTAGACGGTGTTGAAGTGTCTGTTGGCGTTATTACCTACAAAGGCAACGTAACAGTGCTGCCCATTACCGAAATAGTATCCGAAAACGATTTTTTTGATTATGAAGCTAAATACCAAGGAAAATCACAAGAAATTACACCGGCAAGAATTAGTGATGAAATGACCCAAAAAGTAATCCATACTGCCAAAAAAGTATATGAAACCCTAAAGATGAAAGGTTTTAGCCGGAGCGAATACATTTTTGTGGATGGCGAGCCTTATTTATTAGAGGTCAATACCATTCCCGGAATGACTGCCGAAAGTATTTTGCCACAACAGGCGGCCAAAGCCGGAATATCGTTAAACGATTTATTTGACAACGCTATTGAAGAAGCAATAAAATAGCAAAATCTATTTTGCTATATTTACAATTCCTTAACCCTTTTACAAAAAGAATGTAAAATGCGAAGAGCTATTTTTCCAGGGTCTTTCGACCCTATTACATTGGGACATTACGACATTATAACAAGAGGCATCACACTTTTTGACGAGCTGGTTATTGCCATTGGGATTAATGCGGAAAAAAACTATATGTTTACCTTGGAAGAACGCAAGCATTTTATTGAAGAAGCCTTTAAAAATGAGCCAAAAATAAAGGTGATGACATATGAAGGGCTAACGGTAGACTTTTGTAAAAAAATAGACGCACAGTTTATTTTAAGGGGCCTGCGGAACCCGGGCGATTTTGAATTTGAAAAAGCCATCGCCCATACCAACAGGAAATTATCGGAAATAGAAACGGTGTTTTTGTTAACTTCCTCTGGAAAAAGCTATATTTCTTCATCAATTGTAAGAGATGTTATAAGAAATAAAGGCGATTATACCGGTTTGGTACCCGATACCGTAAGGCTGAATAATAAAGAGTAAAACAAAAACTGGCTTAGCAAAAGCCGTATATATTATGACGAACCTACTTATAATCAAGCAATGCCCAACCCCAATGGCTTTGCTAGATAAAGATTTGCACTTAATTGGCGCCTCGGATGCCTGGTATAAATTCACCAAAGCACCGATGGAAAACGCCCCTAAAATACCTTTTACCGACATCTTGCCTAAAGGCACCCGGTCGTTGGTAAATGCCGTTCGCGAGAGTAAGGAAAAAAGCAGGGTTATAGAAGGAGAAGATTACAATTACCAGCCAGAAGGAAAAATACAATGGATCTATTATAAAATTCAACCTTCAGACAACGAATTCATCATATACCTAAACGATATAACTTCAGAAAAAGAAAACCTGAAAACTAAAATTTTTCTTGAAGAAACCAGCAAGGTCGCCCAAATAGGAAATTGGTTTTACGATGTTAAAAACGATCTTTTAGAATGGACGGTTGTTACCAAAAAAATATGCGACGTTTCACAAGATTATGTTCCTACACTCGAAAAATTCCTTCAATTCTTTAAGGAAGGAAAACATGTAGAACAAGCCTTAAAAAACATTAACAGCGCCATTAACAAAGGGAATGATTTTGATCTGGAACTGCAAATACTTACGGCCAAAGGAGAAGAAAAATGGGTGCGTTTTCGCGGGCACATTGAAAAAGCAAAGGACAAAGCGGTTAAAATTTATGGCACTTTGCAAAATATAGACCCTCAAAAAACAACCGAACTGCAATTGGCACTTCAGGAAAAACAAATTAAAAGCTCCAAAAGAGCACTTGCCGAGAACAAACAGGCATTTAAAAGCATTTTTAATTCTACTTTTCAGTTTACAGGATTTTTAAACATAAAAGGAAGGCTTGTAGACATTAATGAGCCCGCACTGAATTTTGGCGGTATTGAAACAGAAGACGTTATTAATAAATATTTTTGGGACACCTATTGGTGGCAGGGCTCCATAAAAGAACAAAAAAAACTTAAAAAGAACTTTAAAAAGGCCATAAGGGGCGAATTTGTAAGGTACGAAGCAAAAATCTTGGATAAAAACAACAACAAGGTGTATGTTGACTTTTCCCTCAAGCCGGTATTGGACCATAAAAAAAGAGTGAGTTTCCTTATTGCAGAAGGCAGGGTAATACAGGAGATGGTCGAAGCCAGAAAAAAGCTTAAGGAAAGCGAAAAACTGCACCGCACGCTCTTGGAGCTTTCTCCAACCGGGCTTGCCCTTAACGATGCCATGTCTGGGGAATTTCTGGACATGAACAATTCTTTTAAACAAAGTACCGGATATTCCAGCAACGAACTCCTTAAAATGACGCATCTGGACGTTATTCCAAAAACCGATAAAAACAAAGAATTAAGGGTTTTAAAAGAAGTCCTCAACCAAGGAAAATACGGTCCGTACGAAGGGCATTACCTTAATAAAAACAAGCAATTGGTGCCTACGCTGATAACGCGTGTGCTCATTACCAATTCTACCGGAAGAAAACTTATTTGGTCTGTTATACAAGATATTACCCATATAAAAGAAAAAGAAGAAGAACTTCTGGAAGTTATCAATGTGGCCAGCGAACAAAACAACCGCCTGCTTAACTTCGCACATATTGTATCTCATAACCTGCGGTCGCATGCATCCAATTTTTCCATGTTGATAGAACTCTTGGGCGTTGAAGAAGACGTTTTTAAAAAGGTGGAAATTATTGACATGCTCAATTCTGCTTCGGGAAATATGCTCGAAACCATTTCAAACCTAAACGAGATTATTGCAATCAATACAAACCTGAATATAAAAACCGAAACCGTTAACCTTAAAGCCGAAATAGACGAAGCCTTTACAAATATTAGCGAACTTATTAAAAATTCTTTTGCCGAAGTAGAGAACAATGTTCCCGAAGACATTGACATTAAAGTTGTTAAAGCTTATCTAGAAAGTATTTTATTGAATATCTTTACCAATGCCATTAAGTACAAAGCACCAAACCGGTACCCCGTAATAAAAATAAATGCCGAACAGATAAAAGGTTTTACGGTTTTAAGCGTTGAAGATAATGGCAGGGGAATCGATTTGGAAAAACATGGGCACAAACTCTTTGGAATGTACAAAACTTTTCATGGAAATAGCGACGCCCGCGGTATAGGCCTCTTTATAACCAAAAACCAAATAGATGCCATGAAAGGGAAAATAGAAGCCGAAAGCGAAATTGACAAAGGAACGAAATTTAAAATTTACTTTAATGAAAACTATTAATGCTATATGTTTGATCGATGATGACCCGATAACCATTTTTAGCGTTAAAAAACTTATCGAGGTTACCAAGATAAGCGATTGCATATTAACGTTTAGCAATGGACAAGAAGCATTAAATTATTACCAAAACACGTCTAACGAAGTATTTCCCGAACTTATTTTACTGGACCTAAACATGCCCATAATCGATGGCTGGGAATTTATAGATGCATTTAGCCAATTGCCCATAAGCAAAAAAGCACTAATCTATATTTTAACCTCGTCGATAAACCCGGAAGACATTCAAAAGGTAAAAATCTACAACAACAAATATCCTTTTTCGGTAAAGCATCTTATAAAGCCAGTAACCAAAGACAAATTAAGTGCTTTGGCCGCCATTGTTCCCAGTGAATAAATCTTTTACCAAAAACAAACTAAGTTTTGTTTTGGCAATAATGTTAAAATTTATATTCTGAAAGCGATTTCGGGAATTTTTCTGGATTTGCGGCCAAATGGTATCTTGGGTCGTCTATGGCATCTATAATTACCTCCCTGAACTTAGGTGATGACTTATACAATAAAGCTTTACAATCTTCACTTAAGTGTTTTAGTTTTATCTTTTTCCCTGCGGCCTCGTATTTTTCAACTACATTAAAAATTGCTTCTATGGCCGAATGGTCACTAACCCTCGATTCAACAAAATCAACTTCAACCTGTTCAGGGTCATTTTTTACATCAAACTTATCGTTAAAAGTCGCTATAGAACCAAAAAACAAAGGCCCCCAAATCTCGTATACCTTGGTACCGTCTTCTTTAAAACGTTTCCGGGCCCTGATTTTTTTGGCGTTTTCCCAAGCAAAAACAAGTGCCGAAATTATAACGCCCACAAAAACGGCAATGGCCAAATCGTAAATAACGGTAACTGCAGAAACCGTTACCAGTACAAAGGCATCTGCTTTTGGTATTTTTCTAATAATCCTGAAACTGGACCATGCAAAAGTTTCAATTACCATCATAATCATTACCCCTACCAATGCTGCAATTGGAACTTGTTCTATGTATTTATCTGTAAACAAAATAAAAGTCAATAGTGTTACGGCCATCATAATTCCAGATAAACGGCCACGGCCTCCCGCATTTATGTTAATTACTGTTTGGCCTATCATTCCACAACCGCCAGTACCTCCAAAAAGCCCGCTCAACATGTTTCCTGCACCCTGTGCCATACATTCCCGGTTGCCATTGCCACGTGTCTCGGTTAATTCATCAACCAGATTCATGGTCATAAGAGATTCTATCAAACCTACACAAGCGGCCAAAAAGGCGTATGGCAAAATAAAGCCGAGCGTATCCAAGTTAAAAGGGAGGTTTTGCCACAATTCCATGTTTGGGGTTGGCAATTCGCCCTTAAGGCCCGTCCCACCCCCTTCAACAATATAAGAGCCTACTGTACTTACCTCTATTCCTCCAAAGATTACAATAGCGGTAGTTATTAAAATAGCCGTTAAGGAAGCCGGTACTTTTTTGGTAATTTTTGGCAAGACCCAAATAACAGCCATGGTAAGCAATACAAGTCCAATCATGGTATATAGTTCCTTACCTTCCATGGGGATATTAATATATTTTTTAACACCTTCGGCAGTAACTTCAAGTTTTTTATGCGTGAACATTTTTACCTGTGCTATAAAAATAACAATGGCAAGGCCGTTAACAAATCCCATCATAACCGGGTGCGGTATCAACCTAACAAACCTTCCCAATTTGAATATTCCTGCAATAATTTGGAAGCCCCCCATAAGCACAACTGCTGCCAACAGGTAATAATACCCCATATTGTCTATTGGCGCGTCAAACAGCATTCCTTTTGCGTGCCCTTCTGAAATCAGGCTTACAAAAATAACGGCAACGGCACCTGCCGCACCCGAAATCAACCCGGGACGACCACCAAAGATGGCGGTAATCAACCCAATTATAAAAGCCCCGGACAAAGCCACCAATGGATCTATTTGGGCCACGAACGCAAAGGCCACAACTTCGGGGATCATTGCCAAAGACACCGTTATACCAGCTAATACATCATCTTTTGCATTCGGGACTATTTTTCTAATAAACTCAGTCATAATAATTTATTCTTCTCAATAGGGCTCATTTTAATGCCATAAACCTATTTATGAGGTAGTTAACAATAAAAGTTTGCAAAACTAACTCAATTTTTCAGTTAGACAAATAGATTGCCCTACTATATTGTTATATTTTTAATTAAGTTTGAAGCTTAAATTTCCTCCCTATGAAAAAAGCATTGCTTATAACAGTCGCTATTGCAACTTTTGCAAACCTATATGCCCAAAACGATAATTTTACTACCGAATTTGAAAAATCGGGCGGTGTTGCCACGGCCACTTACAACCAAACAATTGCTTATTATAAAGAACTTGCAAACACCTATTCCAGTATTACCATGATGGAAGAAGGCCCTACAGATTCTGGTGAGCACTTAACCTTGGTTTTGCTTAACCCCGAGGGCAATTTTGATCTTGAAAAAGTAAGGAAAAACAAAAGAATACTGTTTATAAACAACGGCATACACCCCGGGGAACCAGATGGGATCGATGCCACCATGATGCTTTACCGGGACATAGCTCAAGGAAAAATTAAAGTTCCCGAACATACCGTTCTGGCAACCATTCCTATTTATAATATCGGGGGCTCCCTGAACAGAAACAGTACGTCAAGAACCAACCAAAATGGTCCGGTTGCGTATGGGTTTAGGGGAAATGCACGTAATTACGACCTCAATCGGGACTTTATAAAAAACGATACGAAAAATGCAAAATCTTTTGCTAAAATATACCATTTCCTTCAACCGGATGTTTTCATAGATAATCACGTTAGTAATGGTGCCGATTATCAATATGTACTGACGCATTTATTTACCCAGCATGACAAATTAGGTGCAGCGGCCGGGAAATATCTTTACAATAAGCTCATGCCCGAACTCATTACTTCGTTAAAAGATAAAAAATACGATATAACGCCTTATGTAAATGTTTTTAATCAAGTGCCCGAAAAAGGTTTTTCTCAATTTTTTGATGCCCCCCGATATTCCACAGGCTATACCACTTTATGGAATACCCTGGGGATGATGGTTGAAACCCATATGCTTAAACCATACGACCAGCGTGTATATGGTACCTACGAACTTATGAAGAGCATGATAGCCCTTATTGAAAAAGACTATAAAGAAATAAAAAAGGTGCGGGAAGAAAGCAATGCCTCCTTTCTAAATGCAACGACATATACCGTAGCTTGGGAAGTAGATAAAAGCAAACATTCTACCTTGGACTTTAAAGGTTACGAAGGTGAGCATATTACAAGTGAAATTACCGGCCTGCCACGATTAAAGTACAACAGGAACAAACCCTTTACAAAAGAAGTTACTTATTACGATTATTTTAAACCCGTAAAAAAAGTAAATATCCCTGATGCTTATTTAATCCCCAAGGCCTGGAACGGCGTTGTAAAAAGGCTACAATTAAATGGCATAACGCTTACAAACATGGCCGAAACAAAAGAAATACCTGTTGAAGTATACCACATTGCCGATTACGAAACCGGGAAAAAGGCATACGAAGGACATTACCTACATAAAAACACCTCGGTAACCAAAAGTAAAGAAACTGTTTCAATTCCTGCAAATACTTATTATTTGGTTAAGACCCATCAACCAGGCATACGGTATATCTTGGAAACATTGGAGCCCGAAGCGGTAGATTCTTTTTTCAACTGGAACTTTTTTGATAGCATCCTTCAGCAAAAAGAAGGGTTTTCTCCTTATGTTTGGGAAGACAAAGCCCTGGGATTCCTAAAAGCAAACCCTGATATTGAAAAAGAATTTCAGGCCAAAAAAGAAAAAGACACTGCTTTTGCCAAAAATTGGTATGCACAATTGGATTGGATACACAAAAAGTCTCCAAATTATGAGAAAGCACATTTAAGATACCCGGTTTACAGGATTGTTAAGCTATAGAAGTTGGAGCTTAATTTTGATTTTAGAAAAGGGTTTTTATATTTTCATATGAATTTTCCATGAGTTTTGGTATATCGGTATCGGGGCGCCATTCGGCTTTTTCAATATTTTCCTTGCATTGGGGTACCAGTGCCCCTTTATACTTGCTCTTCATTAAAAACCAGTGGGTTTCCTTAAGCTTATAGGTTCCGTTTCTTTTAAAAACGTGGTAGGTTTTGTTTAAAAAGGAGTCTATTTTAAGTTTCTTCACACCTGTTTCTTCTTCTACTTCGCGTATAGCGGCTTCTTCTATGGTTTCGCCCTTGTCTACTTTTCCTTTTGGAAGATCCCATTTTCCATTTCTGAAGATAAAAAGGTTTTCATTATCCTGATTTTTAACCAAGCCACCAGCGGCCACAACCAAAGGGATTTTCTTAAGAAATTTTTTCATTAAAACCGTACCGTCTTCATAATAAATATGAGCACACTTTATTTTGCCTTTATTAAGTTGCTTGATAACGTCATCAATATCAACCGTATCCATAAGAAACAATTTAAAATCTGTTTCCTTGGATATCTGGTTGGTTAAAATAATGCGATGTTCATTTACAAAAACTTCATACATTTGCATCATGGTTTTAGATAAAGATACCGCTAAAAAGACAGCAGAACTTTTATTGCAAATTAATGCAATAAAGTTGAATCCAAAAAATCCTTTTACATGGGCTTCCGGATGGAAATCTCCCATTTACTGCGACAATAGAATTGTTTTATCGTTTCCACCAATCAGGAACTACATCCGTGAGCATATGGCCAAACAGCTTGAGGAACTCTTCGGCAAACCAGATGTTATTGCTGGGGTGGCCACAGGAGCCATTGGAATTGGCATGCTCGTTGCCGAGGTGTTAAATCTCCCTTTTGTGTACGTAAGGCCAGAGCCAAAAAAACACGGGAGGGGAAACCAAATTGAAGGTTTTCTTGACGGCGGACAAAGCGTGGTAGTTGTAGAAGATTTGATAAGTACCGGAAAAAGTAGTTTGAATGCCGTACAGGCGCTAAAAGACGAAGGTGCCGTGGTTAAGGGTATGATTGCCATATTTTCATATGGTTTTGACGTGGCCAGCAAAAACTTCGAAAACAACAATGTAACATTATATACGTTAAGCAACTACGAGCATTTATTGCAACAAGCGGTAGATACAAACTATATTAACGAAAAAGAATTAAAAACCCTTCAGGACTGGAGGGAAGACCCGGGCAACTGGAAATAACAACATTGATTTAAAATGAAGCTAGAGACACAAAAAAAGACTGTAAATAAATCGGCAGCGGAATTGTTTGATTTTTTGGCCGATGTAAAAAATTTTGAAAAGCTAATGCCCGAAAACATTAGCAAGTTTGAAGTTTTAGAGGAAGACAAATTTCTTTTTGCACTAAAAGGGATGCCCGAAATTGTTTTAAAAATGAAGGAAAAACAACCGCACAGCAAATTGGTTTTAGGAGCTGCAAGCGATAAACTTCCCTTTACGCTCACGGCAAACATCAATAGTATTGAAGCAAACAAAAGTGAGGCAAATCTGGTTTTTGAAGGCGAATTTAACGCCATGATGGGTATGATGATTAAAGGCCCCATAACCAGTTTTATAAATACCCTTACGGATAATATGGCTAACGTGTGATTTTTTTAGATTAACAAAGACTATATAAAAAGGTCCGATATTATTTTATGCGGACCTTTTTTTTATTGAAAAAATATACTATCAATTAAGTTGCTTAACCTCCACTTTCTGGTTGTTCATACGCACTTTAAGCCATTCGGTCAACTTTTTAAATTCGGTTTCTTTTTTCGTTTTAGAAATTTTATCGCCCCAGCGGATAATGAAAATGGGAATGGTGTCGGTTTTTTTAAAATCTGTTTTTAATTCGTTTCCAAAACCTAGTTCAACTACATCATTATAGTTAATTTTCACTTCTTTGCTTATGGCCTCAAAGGGAATTTCGTTGTAAGCAAATTTGTTTAAACGCTCTACCTCCTGCTCCAAGACCTTAATCTGCTCGTCTTTAGTAGCAATCTCCTGCTTTTTAGATTCGTACAACTCGCTTACATATTTGTATTTTTCTTCAGAGTCATTCTGTTCGCCTCCCATAATAATCAAGTTTGCATCTTTAAGTTGTGGGTACGATTTCATTTGGGTTTTCCATGTTTCCACAATATTATCGGGTATAATCTCGTCTCCCATAAAAACCAATTCGATATTAGGTTCGCTCCCTTTGTTATAATCTATTGAAGTGTACTTATCCAGCAAAAAACCTCCCCCGGCAAACTGGTATGTTTTTATTTTTTCGTTAATAAAAGCATTGGCCTGATTTTTAAAATTGGACTCCTGCAATACATCATAAAAAGTCATTCCTGCCGGAATCATTACCAAAATGGCAAATAAAGAAGCCAATTGCGCAATACGTTTTCTCTTTTTGGAATTTGCATATTTAACCATTGGAAACCGTAATATCTTCAATACCAAAAAAGTTGCCAATGCAATAAAAATAGTATTGATTATAAAAAGGTACATGGCCCCAAAGAAAAAGTCCCAATTCCATTTAGCCAACCCAAATCCGGCGGTACATAAAGGCGGCATCAAGGCCGTTGCAATGGCCACCCCAAAAATAACACTGGCTATGGTCCCTTTTTTGGCCCTTGCAATTACCAAGGCCATTCCACCAAAAAAGGCAATCAATACATCCCGAATATCAGGTGCTGTACGTGCCAATAACTCTGAAGATTCATCTCTTAACGGAAATAGTTTAAAAAACAAAAACGCTGTTAGAATACTTAAAATAACCATCACGGCAAAGTTTTTAAGAGACCTCCTAAGCGTATCAATATCGTTTATTGCCAAAGACATCCCAATTCCCAGAATCGGGCCCATTAGCGGAGATATTAACATGGCACCGATAACCACGGCCGTAGAATTGGCATTCAAGCCTACCGAAGCAATAAATATAGAGCATATTAAAATCCAGGAAGTATGCCCCTTAAAAGGAATGTCGTTAATAATGCTCTCTTTGGTAGCTTCTTGGTCGGTATTGTCCCTTATATCCAGAAGATCGCCAAAAAATGTTTTAAGGCTCCCCAAGAAACCCGAGAAATCTTTTTTCATTTTCTCTTCACTAGCATTCTCTGTGTTGTCGGTGGGGGTAATGTTGTCTTGGCCTAAACCATTTTTTTTGTTTTCTTCCATAGGTTTTGGTATTATGTGTCGCTATATTTTTCTTTCATTTTTTTTAAAAGGTCCTTCACTTCTTGTTCCTTTTTTTTGGGATAAATTAAAAGTTTATCTTTTTCGTCTATAATTATATAATCTTTAAGGTCGCCTATTACAACTGTTTTATTTTTTGATGTATGCACAATGTTTCCTTTTGAATTCTCCAACAGTGCTTTGGCATTTACCACAACGTTTTCATTGTCGTCTTTAGGAAGTTCGTCGTACAAAGAACCCCAAGTCCCCAGATCATTCCAATCAAAGCTTGCAGGCAATACATATATATTTTTGGACGGCTCCATTACCGCATAATCTATAGAAATATTTTCGGCTTCTGGATATGTGGTATTGATAAATGCTTGTTCTTTTTGAGTATTCATTACCGAAAAACCGTTTATAAATTGATTAAACATGGTTGGTTGGTGTTTCTCGAAAGCTTCTAAAATACTTTTCGCGCTCCAAATAAAAATCCCGGCATTCCATAAAAAGTTACCTTGTTCCAGAAAAACCTTTGCAGTTTCGTAATCGGGCTTTTCTCTAAATTGTTCTACTTTTTTAACAGTATCGGTTTCATTTTTTTTATGCTGAATATAGCCATAGCCTATATTGGGAAAGGTTGGTTTTATGCCAAGCGTCATCAATACATCGTCGGCTTTACATGTTTCAAAACAAGTTTTAAGGTCTTTGGCAAATGCTTCTTCATCTTCTATCCAATGATCGCTTGGTGCGACCACCAATAATGCATCTGGATTTTTTTTCTTTATTTTTAACGATGCATATAAAATACAGGGGGCCGTATTCCGCATAACCGGTTCCAAAACCAATTGTTCCTTTTTTATTTTTGGCAATTGCTCCATCACCAAATTGCCATATTCTTCATTGGTAAGAATGTAGATATTTTCGGCAGGAATCGACCTGTTTAGTCTATTGAATGTTTTTTGTATAAGGGTCTCTCCAGTTCCCAAAATATCATGAAATTGCTTTGGCAATGCAGCTGTGCTAACAGGCCAAAAGCGGGAACCTATTCCCCCCGCCATTAATATTGCATATAAATTTTTGTTCATTAAAATCAATTAGTGAGTAATTCAACCTCGGCATTTGGCTGAAACAAGTATATTTTACCAGAGCTCATTTCGATGCATTCATATCGTTTTACCCTTTTATTTCCCTTTTTAAACACTTTTCCGTTATATATTTTAAAAATGCTTCCCATGGGAAGTTCAAATATATAATTTTTATCGTTTTGCGGATCAAATTCTTTTAGTGCCACAGACAAATGTGCATCGGTATCACTGCTAGCCTTTGGGTTTTTAAAATGCCTGGCCAATACCGGAAGTAAAGACGACGGAAAAATTTCTGGACGTATAAATGGCAACATTAATTGCTGAAACGTATATTTCCACTCATTACCATGTGGCTTAATATGCCTCCCATATTTGGTAAAGGCCACCAAATGTGCTATTTCGTGCACCAAGGTTATTAAAAAACGATACTTGTTTAGATTGGCATTTACCGTTATTTGATGACTTCCGTCAGGCAATTTTCTATAATCGCCGTGCCGGGTCACTCTTTCGTTAACAATTTTTAAATGCACATGATTTTGTTTTATCAACTGGAAACATGGTTCTGCGGCTCGTTCCGGAAGGTATTTATTTAAAACATTATGCATAATAACTCTTTTTTAAGGAGTACTGTTACTAACCTGTAATAGTTTACCATTGTAAAATTGATGCCCTTTTTGTGAAAAATCGGCTATATAAGCTGCCATTTCCTTAGCGGTTGTAGGTGCATTATACCCCGGAAATGCCTCTTGCAACATTTCTGTTTGTACCGCCCCCAGTGCCAGTACATTAAAAGAAGGACCTGTTTCTTTGTATTCTTCTGCCAAAAGTTCGGTTAGCGTAATTACTGCCCCTTTTGAAGAGCTATATGCCGCCAGGCCGGGAAACTTCATACTGCCCTGTACACCCCCCATGCTACTTATGGTCAACACATGCCCATTTTTGGGCATAAAAGGCAATACAACCCGTATTAAGGCAGCTACGCCAAAAACGTTTACCTTGTATACATTTTCATAATCTTCGGTTGAAATTTCAGCAAAAGGCTTGTTTACCAATCTTCCGGCATTATTTATCAGGATATCTACATGTTGCCAATCCTTTTCAATGTATTTTCTTACGCTTTCCAAGTTGCCTTCATTGCAGATATCGCAATTAAAAGCTTCAACATTTTTCAGGTTCAGCTGTTTTATGGGGCCGGCATTTCTGGACAAAGCCAATACATGGTGCCCTTGTCCTGCTAAAAGCTGCACCAGTTCATACCCTATCCCTCTGCTTGTTCCTGTTACAATTATATTTTTTGCCATTCTCTATACCGATTTTTCAATCAGTTCATTTTAATTTCATCAGTTGGCACATTTGCCATTTTTTCGAGCACAGGCGTCATTTCGTTTATTACTGTTGCCATATGTTCAAAATCCATTTCTCCAACTTCATCGTCTACGTGATGGTAATACTCATAATTTTCAAAGTCAAAGGTACAAACAGTTTGTGATGGCACATTGAATTCCGTATAAAAAGGATAATTGTCCGACCGTTTAAAAAGCTGATATTCTCCTGCTTTTGGTAAAAACCCTACAATGTCTTTCCCGGCATAGGTATTAATTTTTTCGGCCATATTGGTTTCTTTGTACCCAGTAATATACATTAGTTCTTCGCGTTGCATGGGAACACCGATCATTTCAAAATTAACCATGGTATACAAATTAAAGTTTTCCTTTTTAAGTTTTGACGCTAAATGTTTGGAACCCAACAGTCCCTTTTCTTCAGCAGAAAAAAGTACAAAAAGTAAACTCCTTTTATTAGTTTTATGCGTGCCAAAATATTTTGCTATTTCCAATACCGCTGTAGTCCCGGAAGCATTATCGTTGGCACCGTTGGCTATAGTGTCGCCATTTACAGGTTTCCCAGAACCTATATGGTCGTAATGTGCACCAATAACAATATACTCGTTTTTTAAACGGGCATCGTTTCCTTCTACAAGACCAACAATGTTGAATGCTGGCGCGTCAAAATTAGTCAAGGTATCCCTGTAGGTTTTAAAATAAGGTTTTATGCCGTTTGTTTTAAAAATGTTTTCGATATAATTGGCAGCTTCGTTAATACCTTCACTCCCTGCTTCCCTTCCGTTTAGCCTATCGGAAGCCAAAAAAGTAATTATTTGCTCTACTTCTGAAGCATTGGAAACCGAAACTTCTTTGCTTTGGGCATCCAATACAACCTCTTTAGTCTTATCGGCCTGCGAAATTTGCTCGGATACAGGAACGGTAGACGATTTACAGCCTAAGGCCATAATTGATACGGCAAGTATAAATAATTGTTTTTTCACACGTTTATGGTTTAAATATCATTAATAAAATAGAGAAAGTCACAAAAACCATGATTTCTCAGTAAAAAAAGCGAATCAAAAAAGATTGATTTTAAATATACCAAAAATCCCGCATAAAGCGGGATTTTTAAGATATAATGAAAATATAATCATGTTTATTTTTTAAGCCAACATGGTTACCGGGTTTTCCAAATATGCCTGCAAAGTTTGCAGGAATTGAGCTCCGGTAGCACCGTCAACGGTTCTATGATCGCAAGCCAATGTAACTTTCATGGTATGGCCAACAACGATTTCTCCATTTTTAACAACCGGTTTTTCCACGATTCCACCTACCGATAAAATGGCAGAGTTTGGCTGATTGATAATAGAGGTAAATTCTTGAATACCGAACATTCCCAAATTAGAAACCGTAAAAGTACTGCCTTCCATTTCCTGGGGTGCAATCTTTTTGTTTCTCGCCTTTCCTGCCAGTTCTTTAACCTGCGAACCTATTTGGGTCAAGCTCATTTGGTCTGTAAATTTAAGCACGGGTACCAACAGTCCGTCTTCAACCGCTACTGCCACCCCAATATGTACGTGATGGTTGTAAACGGTTACATCGTCTTTCCATGAAGTGTTTACCTGCGGATGCTTTTTAAGCGCCATTGCACAGGCCTTTACCACCATATCGTTAAACGAAACTTTAATGTCCGGCAGTGAATTTATCTGTCCGCGTGAAGCCATGGCATTATCCATATCAACTTCAATAGTTAAATAGTAATGCGGTGCAGAGAATTTAGATTCTCCCAACCTTCTCGCAATGGTTTTGCGCATTTGAGAGTTTTTCTTCTCTTCCCTACTTTCTTCCCCAGCTGGAACAAACGGCATTACATTTGCACTTGGAGCCGGGCTTCCTGTTGGAGCTTCAGCCGCCGCCGACTTACTTTCAGCAGGTGCTTTGTAATTTTCTATGTCTTTTTTAACAATCCTGCCATTTTCTCCTGTTCCCTTCACTTTAGAAAGGTCGATCCCTTTATCTTCAGCCATTTTCTTGGCCAAAGGAGAGGCAAAAATCCTTCCGTTGGAACTAGAAGCAGTAGTTGCGCTTGTTGTTGTTTCTTTTTTCTCTTCTTTAGAGGATCTGCTTGCTTCTTCTGCCGTTTTTTTCTTGGCAGGTGCTTTTCCTCCACCCTTGCTAGCTGCCAAAACTGCGTCCACATCGGTACCTTCGGGCCCGATTATGGCCAATACATCATCAACAGGGGCAGACTGGCCTTCTTCTATTCCTATATGAAGTAGTTTTCCCGAATAGAACGATTCAAATTCCATTGTGGCCTTATCGGTTTCTATTTCAGCAAGAATATCGCCTTCCTCCACATTGTCGCCTACTTTTTTAAGCCATGATGCAACGGTACCTTCTTCCATGGTATCACTTAAACGGGGCATTGTTACAACTTCTACGCCTTCTGGTATTTCACCTCCGGAAGCTTCATTGGTTGTATCATCTTCAACAGTTTCTTCTTTTTCTTCGGATGCAGGTTTTTCTTTAGAAGCAGCGCCACCATTCAACAATCCCGAGATATCTTCCCCTTCTTCGCCAATAATTGCCAAAAGAGAATCAACAGGAGCGCCATCGCCTTCTTCGATACCTATATGAAGTAACGTGCCTTCGTGAAAAGACTCGAACTCCATGGTAGCCTTGTCGGTTTCTATTTCTGCTAAAATATCGCCTTCTTCTACTTTATCTCCTACTTTTTTAAGCCACTTTGCCACCACACCTTCTTCCATGGTGTCGCTCAAACGCGGCATGTTAATAATTTCTGCCATTATTTTTAAAGTTTATGCGGTAAAAATGGATAATCTTCTTGGTCGTACACTACATCGTACATAACATTTTTGTCTGGAAAATCTGATTCTTCGGCGAATTTCTCACATTCTTTAACCAATTCCTTAACCCTTTTATCTATTTTCTGGATATCTGTGTCTTTGGCATATTTTTTCTCCAAAATAATATCCTTAACTTGAGTAATCGGGTCTATTTTTTTGTATTCCTCTACTTCTTCTTTTGTTCTGTAGTGTTGGGCATCGGACATGGAGTGCCCTCTATACCTATATGTTTTCATTTCAAGAAAAGTTGGCCCTCCTCCAGAACGGGCCCTTTCTACGGCTTCGTAAACTGCTTCGGCCACTTTTACGGGGTTCATCCCGTCTACAGGCCCACAAGGCATATCAAAACCTAAACCTAGTTTCCATATTTCCTGTTCTTTGGATGTTCTCGCAACCGAAGTACCCATGGCATAACCATTGTTTTCGCAAATAAAAACAACCGGCAAGTTCCAAAGCATTGCTAAATTAAAGGTTTCGTGAAGGGAACCCTGACGCACTGCACCATCGCCCATATAACATAAAGTTACACCATCTCTTTTGAAGTACTTATCGGCAAAAGCCAGTCCTGCTCCTAATGGAATTTGGCCACCAACTATCCCGTGGCCACCGTAAAAGTTATGTTCTTTAGAAAAAATGTGCATGGAGCCTCCAAGTCCTTGAGAAGTTCCTGTGGCTTTTCCGTAAAGTTCTGCCATTACCTTTTTGGGGTCTACCCCCATCCCGATAGGCTGAACGTGGTTACGGTATGCTGTTATTAATTTGTCCTTTTTAGGGTCGATTGCATGTAAAGTACCTGCCAACACAGCCTCTTGGCCATTATAAAGGTGAAGAAAACCCCTTACCTTTTGTTGTATGTAAACCGCTGCCAGCTTATCTTCAAACTTTCTCCAGAACAGCATGTCTTCATACCATTTCAAGTAAACTTCTTTTGTAACTTTTTTCATCTATATTTTATTTTGCCAAATATTGAGTGCCATTACCAAATGTAGAGGCACCAAAAACCCTCTTTATAACAATGGTTTTTTAAAATGCAATACAAAAGTAGCGTTTTCAATAAAAGTGTAAAAATGAAAATCTGCTTTTATCTAAGATTTTTGTTAAATATTATTTAAAGTAGCTTTGCCAAAGGTAAGCGGCAATAAATCTTTTATGGAATCGGCCTTGACTACCTTTCCCGTTTCCCCCATAAAATAAAGTGCTATGGGAGTTTTTTGGTTCTCTTCGTATTCGTAAATAGACTGTCTACATGCACCGCACGGCGGTGTTGGCGTAAGTACGTTAAAAGAATCGGAAGCAGCAGAAACAGCCATGATTTTTATGGGCTCCCCCGGAAATTGCGTGCCTGCCTGAAAAATGGCCACGCGTTCTGCACATAACCCGGAAGGATACACGGCATTTTCTTGGTTACTACCAATTATTATTTCACCGTTTTCTAGTTGAAGCACTGCCCCTACACGGAACTTGGAATATGGGGCATATGCATTATTGCGTGCAGTTACTGCTTTTTTCATGAGTTCTTTTACCTGCTCGGGCAGCTCGTCTATGGACTCAAAAACAGTAAGCACTGTATTAATCTCAAGTTTCTTCATAATGCATTTGGTTATAACACAATAGTACTACCAAAATACAATATTTATATGAATTTTATTGCTGATGATGCGATTTAAGAAATGTTTGCTTTGTGGAAGGTTACCAAAAAGACATCCTTCACCTTATGCGAATGCGTTGATATAAAAACCCACAACACGTTATTCTTCAACAACAGAAAATGCCCTAATTAATAATACTCGTCTCCCAAATTAAATGTAATGGAGAAACGCAATGTATTTTCCAATGGGTTCCTAACTTTAGAGGTTGAAAATAAATAAGACAAATCTATGGAAGTAGCCTTGAAGGTAAAGCCGGCCCCCAGCGTAAAGAATTGACGGAAACCTTTTTCCTGGTTTTCGTGAAAATACCCGGTTCTAATGGCAAAGGCTTCATTATACACATATTCTGCCCCCATGGCCCAAGTTATTTCTTTTAATTCTTCGCTAAAACCGTCCGGGGCATCGCCAAAAGAAGAGAACACCCCGGTAAAGAAACTTTCGTTATAATAATCGTCTTCGTAATCTATTTCGCCGTCGCCATTTGAGTCGCTCGGTGTTGGCACCAACAATTTATTAAACTCCAAGTTAAGCGAGAGTATGTTCATTGGATCGAATATAAAATCAAAACCTCCACCTAATTTTAGGTTTGTTGGCAAATAGCTTTCCCTGCCCTCATCATCATATTTTATTTTAGGACCAATATTAGACACGTTAAAACCACCTTTCCACCGACCATTAAAACTGTTGTAAGCTATTTCGTTGGACTGAAAATATCCTGCAATATCTACTGCAAAAGAGCTGGCAGCTGAAGCATCAACAAATTCGTCTGGAATCTTTAAGTCTGAGCGCAAAAACCTACCTGCCACGGCCATTGAAAAGTTTTCGCTCAGTTTTAATGAATACGATAAATCTATTGCCAGTTCATTTGGCCTTTCAATAATTGGGGTAAGTCCCTGAAGTGCCTCATCTTCTGTTATAAATTCAATATCGCCCAAACTAAAATACCGTATGGTGGCCGCCCAGGCACTACGTTCGTTTATTTTTTTATAAAAAGCCGCATCGAGCAGGGCAATATCGTTCACCAACTGGCTTAAATAAGGGGTATAGCTCAACCCTATACCAATTTCGCGTTTGGCAAAAGCGTATTTTGCGGGATTCCATTGTTGCGAAAAAACATCGGGACTGGTAGTAGCACCCAGTTCGCCCATTCCACCAGATCTTGCATCGGCAGCAATCGACAAGAAAGGAACGGCAGTAGTTATAACTCTTGAATCTCCCTGAGCATGTAGGAGATTTGAAAAGATTATAAGGCTTAGGAGTAAATAGTTTAGTTTCATTTAATTTTATTAAATAACAGCAAATATAATTGTTTAAAATTGTTAGGCAAACACTTAGGTTTTCCTACAACAGTATATAATTAACGTAACATTAACAAAAATGTTATACAACTTCGACTTTTTTTTAAATTTTTTTCGATAAAAATATTTTATTCGGTTGAAAAAACGCTCTATCTTCTATAAATAATTGAAAAATGATAATGAAACAAAAGCTACTAAATATGCAGAAATTATATACTTCCGTTAGGCAAACGCATACAACCTGAGTTTATTTTATGGGTTACCACATTTAAAAAAGTAAAAAATAATCGACAAAAAGATTTTTGCAACATATAATAAAATGACCATTTGCACGTTTTTACAACAGCGAAACGAACTTTGACAACATTATACCCACAATTTTGATGAAAAAAATTGAATTAAATATCTTAATTGCTATATTGCACACTTATTTAAGACAACTCAAATCTTAATTATGAAGAAGTATCTATTCAACCCATATGTATTATGTTTGGTAGCGTTTGCGAGTTTAACTAGCTGTAGTAACTCAAACAAAAACACTTCCAGGGCTACAGGATGGCAAATCAACTCTAAAGAAGGAGGCTTTCAATACAACACAAATTTTAAAGAGCAGGAAACTGCTCCAGGCCTTGTGTTTTTGGAAGGCGGAACTTTTGTTAGGGGAAAAGTGCAAGACGATGTAATGCATGACTGGAACAACACACCTACACAACAACATGTCCAGTCGTTTTACATGGATGAAACAGAGGTTACCAATAAGATGTACATGGAATACCTGGACTATCTTAAAAGTGTTTATCCTCCAGACGACCCCGCTTATGCAAATATTTACCAAGGTGCCCTACCCGACACTCTTGTTTGGAGAAACCGGCTTGGTTATAACGAAGTAATGACCAACAACTATTTAAGGCACCCTGCATATGCAGAATACCCCGTAGTTGGTGTAAACTGGGTGCAAGCGGTTCAATTTTCCGAATGGAGAACCGACCGTGTAAACGAACTTATGCTTGAAAGGGAAGGGTATCTTGCCAAGAACAGCAAATATGCCGTTGTAAACGGTGAGACCCAAGGAACGTTTAGCACAGAAACCTATTTAAACAGCCCTGAAAATGTATATGGAGGTCAAATAGACTCCTTACAAGGAAAGGCAAAAAGAGACTCTACAAACGTATTTGCAAAAAGATCAAGCGGAATTATCATGCCTTCATATAGATTGCCCACGGAAACCGAATGGGAATATGCCGCTACTGCACTTGTTGGGACCAGGGAATACAACAATTATAGAGGAAGAAAAAAATATCCTTGGGAAGGAGAATATACCCGTTCTGGAAAAAGAAAGAACCGTGGCGACCAATTGGCAAACTTTAAACAAGGAAAAGGTGATTATGGCGGAATTGCAGGTTGGTCTGACGATAGCGCAGACATTACCGCACAGGTAAAATCGTATCCTCCAAACGATTGGGGACTTTACGATATGGCCGGTAACGTAGCAGAATGGGTTGCCGATGTATACAGACCCATTGTAGACGACGAAGCAAACGACTTTAACTATTATCGCGGTAACGTATATATGAAAACGTCTATTGGCGAAGATGGAAAAGTGGAAATAGTAGGAAGGGACGGAATTAAATATGATACCTTGAGCAATGGAAGAATTGTAGCCCGCGACTTGCCAGGTGAAATAGCCATGGTTCCTATAAATGAAAATGACACGTACCTTAGAACCAATTTTGATAGAAGCGATAACAGAGACTATAGAGATGGCGACAAAGGATCTACAAGATACTACGATATGTTTAGCGATGATGGAGAACTTGACGACTCCAAAAGGATGTACAATGCCCCCGAAAATAAAATTGAAAGGGACTCTTTAGGAAATATCATCAAGCAAATCGACGAATCCAATTCCAGGACCACACTTATAAACGACGAAGTCCGTGTATACAAAGGAGGTTCATGGAGAGACCGGGCATATTGGCTTGACCCGGCCCAACGTAGATACCTACCACAATACATGGCTACCGATTATATTGGTTTCCGCTGTGCAATGTCAAGGGTAGGTTCTAAAGCCAAAGAAAAGAAAACACCGAGACACTAAAAATATTTCGACAAAAATCCACTCGAAGCCCTGATTTATTCAGGGCTTTTTTTATACTTTTATTTCTATGAAAATAGAACAACTTCACTCGTATTTTTTAAACACCTCAGGAGTAATTACCGATACCCGAAAAATAGAAGACAATTGTTTGTTTTTTGCATTAAAGGGAGAAAATTTTAATGGGAACGAATTTGCAGAAGAAGCCTTAAAAAAAGGGGCTGCTTATGCCATAATAGATCAAGAGGAATATCACACATCAAATAAAACCATTCTTGTAAACAACACTTTGGAAGCATTACAGCAACTTGCTTCCTATCATAGAAAATATTTAAACATTCCCATTATAGCGCTCACCGGAAGCAATGGCAAGACCACTACCAAAGAGCTCATCAATGCAGTTTTGTCTAAAAAATTTAGCACAAAGGCCACCAAGGGAAATCTAAACAATCATATTGGCGTGCCCATTACCTTACTCTCCATGGATAATAAAGTTGAAATGGGCGTGGTAGAAATGGGGGCCAACCACCTCAAGGAAATAGAACGGTTATGTAATATTGCAACTCCAGATTATGGATACATCACCAATTTTGGGAAAGCACACCTAGAAGGTTTTGGAGGGGTTGAAGGGGTTATTAAAGGCAAAAGCGAACTTTATAATCATCTTATAAATAACCATAAAACTGTTTTTTTTAATGCTGATGATGCTATCCAAAAGGAGAAACTAGAGAATTATCAAAAAAAATATGGTTTTAGCGCTGTTTCAGCATCCGATGTTAAGGTGAATTTGACCAGTGCCGATCCCTTTGTTGAAGTTTTATATAAAAACAAGGCAATAAAATCGCAGTTAATCGGTACATACAATTATACCAATATTGCAGCTGCCATTACCATTGGTCATTACTTTAAAGTACCAACAGAAGCCATCAAAGAAGCCATAGAAGCATACCTGCCTTCCAACAACAGATCGCAAATAATAAAGACCAACAAATATAAAATTATCCTTGACGCCTATAATGCCAATCCAACCAGCATGAAGGCTGCTTTAGAAAACTTTTCCGCTTTAAAAGACGACCATAAAACCGTAATTCTTGGAGATATGTTTGAATTAGGCCCAAGTGCCAAGGAAGAGCATCAAATAATTGCAGCTATTGCTACCGGATATAATTTTGAAAGGGTTTTCCTTATTGGAAGCCATTTTTATGAAGCCAACACACATGGCCTAAAATTTAAAGATTTTGATGCATTCAAGAAATCATTTCATACAGACTTACCCACTAAAGGAACCATTTTAATAAAAGGTTCGAGGGGAATGGCCCTTGAGCGGATATTGGATGTTCTCAACTAAAATTTTAATTTCATCCCAAAAAATATAGGCCGTTTAGTTTCTATATAAAAAACCAAACGGCCCAAAACAACCAACCATTAATCTTTAACTTATTCTTCTACAATAAACAAGCTGGCTATTGCTACGGCATCGTCTCCAGACAATGGTTCGTCATAAGCTTCCGTCGATGCTTCCATGGCAAAGGCTTCTCCATTACCCAATGTTGTTACATCAACTCCGCCATGAGTTACATTTTCTTCACCATTGTACACTGGTTGCGTAGCATCTGGCATACCAGTACCCCTTTCGTTATTGGTAATCCAGCCTTTCAACCCTCTTAATCTTCTAATTTCAGAGGCATGACGAGCTTCAACAGAGTGAATCTGCAAAGCTGCCGTTAAAAAAGGAGATCCCAATAAATTTCCTGCCTGGCCTTTATAAGCCCTAACTCCCGTATCTTCAAACGCTTGGGCCAAGGCCAATAATTGAGCATAAGCGGTATCCTGCCCTGCTCCATTTTCATTAAAAGGATCAAAAGCACCACCTGCGGTAAAATCGAAAGTTGGTTTTTCAACCGGTGTAACACCAGCCCCTTCCAGCCCAGCGATTAAAAAATCCACATGTGCCTGTTCATGCTTAGAAATTTGCATATATACCGTTTCTGGCCGTCCTGTTGGTAAAACCCCGGACTGAAGTGCCAAATCGTAAAATTCGTCTTCCAAATATTCTAATGTCAAAGCCAATTGCAATGCTCCAACCGGATCGGCGTCCATGGATTGAGCATAAGCTTTTTTGGAAGAAAGTGCAGCCAACCCAAAAGGTACGGCGGCAATTGCCGCTTTTTTACCAAGATCGCCAAAAGTTCCAAATATATCCCGTCGCGATGATTTACCATCTAAAATATTGCTAGTGGTAAAATCGTCTAAAAATTTTATAATGTTCATAGTTTTCAATTTAATAGTTAATTATGGTAAGTTATTAGCCGTGAATTCGGTTTTGATAAACCCGGTTGCAGCAACGGCAGCCAATATATCTGATGGGTCCATAGCCGCATCCAACCCGGTATCTACAGTAACTGCATCGTCACCGGCAAAATCGGCAGATCCGGGGTTAATAAGCGTTCTAATTGCCGAAGCATGCCTTGCTTCTACAGATACAATTTTACCTGCAATTAAAAGATAATCAGGATTTGAAATAAGTTTTCCGGCACCATTGTATGCAGCTACACCTGTATCTTCAAGTACTTTTGCCGTACCCAGAACCTGGTCCCTGTTTCCAAAGTCTAGATCGCCATAATCAAACTCCAAAGTTGGCAACACCAACTCTGTATTGCCTTCAACAGCTGCTGTAATAGCTGTTTTAAAGAAATCTCTATGATTTACTTCGTGGTAGTACAAATCTGTTAACACTTGCTTTTCTTCATCAGAAATACTTCCGTAGAAAGAATTAACCACTTTGGTATAAAAATCGGCTTCAAGTTGTTCCAGTGCATATGCATAATTTAATACGCCCAGATCGCCCTCTCCCAAATCGAATACTTCAGATTCGGGAGGCGGCATCATCCCTTGGTCGTCGTCACTACTACATGCCCACAATAAACCCGATCCAGCTACTGCCAAACCACCTAATTTTAAGAATTGCCGTCTGTTATTAAAGCCCTTTGGTTGATGGACTTTTATGATTTTCTTTTTCATAATTGATGTTTTTAATGATTAATCTTCTACACATACTAACGAAGAAAAAGAAAGTCCGGTTTTCATAATTTTTTGTTAAATACGGATTTAGTGAAAAGAAAGGAGGTTTTTAGTTTAGGGTTCAGAGTTTAGAGGGACGAAAAAAGATTGATCATTATTTTTGCATAAACACAACAATTGGGAATGATCCATAATACCTTTTAAGGGTTTGGGAGTACAATATGTAACAATAATAAATGTCCATTGTAAAAAAAAAGCCACTCAATCTCTTGAATGGCTTTATTTATAAGTGGTGGGCGATACTGGATTCGAACCAGTGACACTCCCGACGTGTTAGTCGGGATGCCCTGAAGCAAGCAAATTTTCAATCATACGCCTGCTTTTCCATCCCTTTATCTGTTTTTCCCGGCGGTAAGCTTCAACCTTTGAAGTAAAACGTTCTTTGTGGACAATTGCCCAATCGCTAGCCCTGCCCGTGTAACCCTTATGGTTGGCATTGTGCTTTGTTAACCGCCTCTCCAAGTCACCGCTTGCCCCAACATAATACCTGTCAAGGGTTTGGGAGTACAATATGAATAATAAATGTCCATTGTAAAAAAAGCCACTCAATCTCTTGAATGGCTTTTGTATAAGTAGTGGGCGATACTGGATTCGAACCAGTGACCCCCTGCTTGTAAGGCAGGTGCTCTGAACCAGCTGAGCTAATCGCCCGTTTTGCAATTATAACAAATGTAGAGAAAAAAAGACTTCCAATAGAAGTCTCTTAAATTGGTGGGCGATACTGGATTCGAACCAGTGACCCCCTGCTTGTAAGGCAGGTGCTCTGAACCAGCTGAGCTAATCGCCCCTCATTTGCTTGATTGCGGTTGCAAATATAGAACAGTTTTTGTTTTCGGCAAAGAAATATTTGAAAAATTTAGATGATTTCCGAAACCACAAAAGTACTGCCCCCAACATAGATCAAGTCGTTTTTTGAAGCCTTGGATTTAGCTGCCTGTAAAGCTTCTGAAACTGAGCTGTATGCTTCGCCTTTCAGGTTAAAATGCGTAGCCTTTTCAAGCAGTTTTTCTACCTCAAGTCCTCTTGAGATTTTTGGCGAACAAAAGTAATATTTTGCGTTTTTAGGAAACAGTGGCAGAATTTCATCAAGGTTTTTATCCTTTACAAAACCTAAAATTAAATGTAACTGAGTAAAATTTTGTGTCAGCAATTGAGAAATTACTATGGATAACCCTTCTTTATTATGCGCGGTATCGCAGATTATTTTTGGGTGCCCACCCAATATTTGCCATCTTCCCAGAAGGCCCGTATTTTTTACCGTGTTTAAAAGTCCGCTTTTTATATGCTCTTGGGTTACCGTAAACCTCTTTAGCCTTTCTATTGTTGCAATTACCGCTTTTATATTTTTCTTTTGATAACTTCCCAGCAAGTCGCTTTTAAAATCGGTTTTTATTTCTTCAGCTAAAAAAATAGGAGCATCCTTTTCTGTTGCCACCGATTGAAATACCGGATAGGTAAGTTCGTTATACTCGCTTATCACAACCGGAACAGTTTGTTTAATAATCCCGGCCTTTTCCCATGCTATTTTTTCTAAAGTATCGCCCAACATATCGGTATGGTCGAACCCGATATTGGTAATTACTGAAATTTCTGGGACAATAATATTTGTAGAATCGTACCTTCCCCCCAAGCCAACTTCAATGATAGCGATATCTACTTTTTCTTCGGAAAAATAATGAAACGCCATGCCTACGGTCATTTCAAAAAAAGAGAGCGATTGTTCTTCGAGAAATGCTTTATTCTTGGCAATAAAACTGACTACTGATTCTTTGGATATTTCTTTTCCGTTGATTTTTATACGTTCACGAAAATCTTTTAAATGTGGGGAAGTATACAGTCCAACTTTATATCCCGCTTCCTGAAGAATTGAAGCCAACATATGGCTTGTGGAGCCTTTTCCGTTGGTGCCGGCCACATGAACAGCTTTAAAGTTTTTCTCAGGACTGCCCAGATGTTTTACAAAATTTATGGTATTGGTAAGCTTAGGTTTAAAAGCAGTTTGACCTTGCTTTTGATACATTGGCAACCTACCAAACATCCAATCGAGGGTTTGCTCGTATGTCATTTTGTTTATTCTCCTAGTTTGAAATTAACTACTACGAACCCTATTTGACGGGAAGGCGCATTGGAATCGGCATTCCATTTATATGATTTGGCCGTTTTGCTTGCAGCTTCAAATAAACATTTGGCTGTATTTGTAGTTCCTCTTACGCCAGGTGTGGCATTGACAACCTTTCCAGATCGGTCTACTTCTATTTTTACTACAACTGTTCCATATTCGTTGCAATCCTGCACAAATTTATCGCCCGAGACCAAGCTTCTTCCATTCAAACCATACCCAACACCGCCCGAACCACTTCCTGCGCCTCCGTAATAACTGCTTGCATAGGGGTCTCCATCGGGTTGCCCTTTGTCTCCAGCTTTGTTATCGTTTCCTTCGCTT
The DNA here is from genome assembly GCF_037029175.1 of Galbibacter sp. PAP.153. NCBI lineage: Bacteria > Pseudomonadati > Bacteroidota > Flavobacteriia > Flavobacteriales > Flavobacteriaceae > Galbibacter > Galbibacter sp. PAP.153. The sequence continues at coordinate 95,241 of NZ_JAZEUN010000015.1, forward strand.
CCCGTTGCGGTCCCGTCGGAACTGTTAAGTCCACCCATCATGGCATCGAGCTGCTTTTTCTTGGCTTCCTGCTCTTGCCGTACACGTTCTTCTTCGGCCTTGCGTTCTCTTTCTTTGCGTTCGGCTTCGGCCTTTGCCTTGCGCTCGGCTTCTTCTTCGGCCCTTTTTTTCTTTGCTTCGGCTTCTTTTTGTTTTTTAATAACTATCGATTCTTCATTATCCTGCGTCACCACTTCTTCTGCCTCGGTTTGAGAAACTTCTTTGGGAGCCGATGGTTCTACTACTTCTTCCTTGGGCTGTTCTTCTACTTTTGGCTTTTCAACAGGTGTGCTCTTTATTTTTTCTTTAGGTTGAACATTCCCGCTTCCAAAGTCGGTTGTACCAAAATTTACCGAAATACCGCTTTCAATAGGCGGATCCAGATAAGATAGCCCAATATAAAACATAAGAAATAGTAGCAACGATAACAATATCGTGGTTAATGTAAACGATTTTTTCTTATGTCGTGTATCTAGTAAAGACATTTTATTCTGGTCTTACAGCCAATATTACTTTGTAATTGTTCTGGTTTGCTATATCCATAATATTAACGGCATTATCGATAGGCACACTTTTTTCTGCCCGTAAAATTATGGTTGGTTTATCTACATCTTTCAGTCTGCGCTTTAACTCGGTTTCTACAAATTCGGATTTTACTTTAACATTATCAACAAAAATATCCAAGTTTTTATTGATGCTCACAGAGACGTTTTGTGTATTTGTTGATTTTCCTTTCGCCTTGGGCAAAAGCAAGTCTAATGCATTTGGAGAATTTGAGGTAAGCATAAAGAACACCAGAAGCAGAAAGACAATGTCTGTCATGGAACTCATGCTGAATTCCGGCGACACTTTATTTCTTCCTTTTAATTTCATCTGTTTTATGTTTGGTATTTTATGAATAACTACATGGCTTGCGAAAAGCAGGCCATGTAGTTTAAAAGTATGTTGTTAGTATTAAACGGGTTCATCCAAAAGATCCAGGAATTCTACCGCATTGGCTTCCATGTTGTGCACCACCTTGTCTGTGCGCACCACTAAATGGTTGTAACCAATATATGCAATAATCCCTACAACAAGTCCGGCCACTGTTGTTGTCATGGCGGTGTATATACCTCCCGCCAATTGGCCCATTTCGGCCTGTCCCCCGCTGGTTGCCATTTGGTGAAACGCGATAATCATCCCGATTACGGTCCCAAGGAAACCAATCATGGGTGCAGCACCGGCCACGGTTGCCAAAATACTTACATTTTTCTCCAGCTTATAGACCTCTAAAGTACCTGCATTTTCTATGGCCTTATTGATATCGTCTAAAGGTTTTCCTATTCTGGAAATTCCTTTTTCGGTAAGCCTTGCCACCGGCGAATCTGTTTGGGCACATAAAATTTTTGCAGCTTCCAGTTTTCCATTAGATACATGGTCCCTAATTTGATTCATAAAATTTTTATCAATCCTAGATGCCGCTTTTATGGCAAAAATGCGTTCAAAGTATATGTAAAGGGCTACAAATAACAATACAAAAAGCACTGCTATAATTATAATACTTCCGGTTCCACCATTTACAATTAAATCTATAACCGACAGTGTTTTTTCTTCCGAAAGCGCTTCCTGAGCCACCTCCTGGGTTGCTTCTTGAAATAATATCATATATTATTAATTTGCTTAATAGGTTAAGTTTATAACGATAATATCAGAATAAAATTATACGTTTAAGATGAAATTTCTCATAATTACAAATATAACGGCACCCCCTAAGAAACCGGCCAATGCCAACCAGGCTATTTTTTTAAGATACCAAAAGAAGTCTATTTTTTCCATTCCCATGGCCACAACCCCGGCAGCCGAACCAATAATTAACATACTTCCACCGGTACCTGCCGAATATGCAATAAAGTGCCAAACCGGGTCGTCCATCCCTACAGAGAACATCCCCATACTGGCGGCCACCAATGGCACATTATCTATTATGGCCGAGCCTACACCTAATATAAGCACTACAATGTCCGACACTTTTTCTCCATGAGATTCAGTTCCCAACATAGGCATAGCAGCATCCATTTTTTCGGCAAAATGGAAAAGCATCCCCAAAGATTCTAACGCTGCAACTGCCATTAATATACCCAAGAAGAATAAAATACTGGGGAGTTCTATTCTTGAAAGAGAATGGTGAACCGGACTGTGGTGTCCTTGAAAGTCTCCACTATCTTCGCTAACACCGGAAAGAGCGAATTTTTTATTACTATATATTTCGGCAAAAGTTGCCACTACAGCCAAAGAAAGCATCATACCAACATATGGTGGCAAATGTGTAATGGTTTTAAAAATCGGCACAAATATAATTCCGCCCAAACCTAGATAGAGCATAACGGTACCGTATTTTGATTTTTTGATGTCTTCTGTAAAATCGCCATCAATTTTACCTTGAAATATTTTTAAACGGGAAGCTATTAAAGTTGGAATAATCATACAGAAAATTGAAGGAAGCAATACGTGCTCTATCAACACGGCCGCCGTAACTTTATGCTGGATCCATAACATTGTGGTGGTTACATCTCCAATAGGCGACCACGCTCCACCGGCATTTGCCGCAATAACGATAATACCGGCAAACCATAGGCGTAAGTTTCTATCGTTCAATACTTTTTGCAATATGGTTATTAGCACAATGGTAGCTGTAAGATTGTCAATAATTGCCGATAATATAAATGCCAAAATACTGAACACCCAAAGTAACTTACGTTTGCTTCGGGTTTTTATGTACCCTTTTATTGTTGCAAAGCCATCGAAATAATCAATAATTTCAACAATGGTCATTGCGCCAAGCAAGAAAACCAGAATTTCGGCCGTTTTCCCCAGATGGTGCAATAAAATGTCGTCTATATGGGTTGCCTCCAATTCTTTAAGTTCTGCATTAACCTCAAACACATCCATGTGCGTCAATGCTATTATGGCCCATAAAAGGGCCATCATCCCCAAGGCGGGTATTAATTTATCTATTTTTAAGTTGTGTTCTAGTGTGATTGCCAAATAACCAAGAACGAATACAAGAATAATAATTGTCTCCATAGGATAGTTGTTAGTATATATATTTTGCGTCTAAATTAACTGTTTTAAAGCGATTTCAAAAGCGGTGCTGCTAATATTTATTTTTGAACCACTGTGTTTAAATGTATTTTGCAGTGCTTTTTGTATGGTACTTGAAGTATCATCAAATATTGCCTCGTCGGTCATTTCCGTACGGCGCTCCATAAAATAGGCAAATACCCTCGCCATACCGCAATTGGATATAAAATCGGGAATTAAACTAATTCTTTGGTCGGTATGTTCCATTATGGGCCCAAAAAATATTTCCTTATCGGCAAAAGGCACATTTGCCCCGCACGATACTACTTCGAGCCCTGTCTCTATCATTTGCGATATCTGTTCTTTTTTAATTAAGCGCGAAGCGGCACAAGGTAAAAATATTTCTGCTGGCAATTTCCATATTTTTTCGTTCATTTCTTCAAACGGAACCATATCCGGAAGATCCAACGTATTGCCTTTCTTGTTCAGGAAGAATGTTCTAATTTCATCAAAAGTATAGCCTTCTTCATTAATAACACCTCCATTAATATCTATGATACCTACTATTTTTGCCCCCATTTGGGACAGGTAATAAGCGGCTGCGGCACCTACATTTCCAAAGCCTTGCACAATGGCTCTTTTTCCTTTTACCGAACCTCCGTAAATATTATAAAAATGCTTTACGGATTCTGCAACGCCAAAACCGGTAATCATGTCGGCCACTGTATATTTTCTTTTTACGTCTGGGGAATAGCTCTCGTTTTCCAATACTTTTATAACCCCTTGCCTCAATTGTCCGATGCGATTAATTTTATCGGCTTCCGAAGGTTTAAAGTGCCCGTTAAAAACTCCTTCCTGCGGATGCCAAACACCACAATCTTCGGTAATGGGGATAACTTCGTGGATTTCGTCTACGTTTAAATCGCCCCCGGTCCCGTAATAACTTTTCAGTAATGGGGAAACGGCTTTATACCAGCGCTCCAACACTCCTTTTTTTCTTGGATCTTTCGGGTCGAAATTAATTCCGGATTTTGCTCCGCCAATGGCTGGCCCGGAGACGGTAAACTTCACCTCCATTGTTTTTGCCAGCGAGAGTACCTCGTTTGCATCCAGCCCAACGCGCATTCGGGTCCCGCCTCCTGCGGCGCCGCCTCTTAATGAGTTTATGACTGTCCATCCTTCGGCCTCTGTTTCAGGATCTTTCCAATTAAAAATAATTTCGGGGGACTTTTCTTCGTATTGTTTTAGTAATTCTTTCATTAAATTATTAAAGTGTTCACAAATATATAAAACTAAAAAAGCTGATCTCGATTTTTACATTTTTTTAAGGAATGTATATTTTCCCGCTGCTATGATCTCGATGAGCTCCCGTTATGCTTTTTAAACAATTAATTTCGTTTCTGGTGCGCAATACGCCCAACAGGCCAAAAATAATGGCCTCTTTAAATTCTATAATGGCTTTGTCTGGCAAGATAATGTTTGCCCGACTTATTTGCCGTAACCTCTTTATTAAAAAATCATTATATGCGCCGCCTCCCGTAATTAATACGGTCGATTTACTGGTTAGTACCATACTTATTTGTTGTGCTATATGTTCTGTATAGGTACGAAGTATGCCTTCTATATTAAGCGGATAGTGGTCGATTATTGGGATAATCTCGCTTTCTACCCATTCTATACCTAAAGACTTTGGTGGTTTCTTGCTATAATAAGGCAAAGAATTTAATTGAGCAAATAATTTTTGGTTTAATGTTCCCGAAGCGGCTATTTTCCCCCGGTCGTCATATTCAAGACCCAATTTTGCAACATAATGGTTCAGCACGTTATTGGCAGCACATATATCGAAGGCCTTATAAACTCCTTGTTCTTCAGTGGTTACATTGGCAAAACCGCCTATGTTTAAACAAAAATCGTATTCGGGAAAAAGCAATTTATCTCCAATTGGCACCAATGGCGCTCCTTGCCCGCCCAATTCTACATCTTCAACACGAAAATCGCATACAACCGTTTTGTTCAGTTTTTTGGCCATAAAAGGCATGTTTCCTATTTGGTAGGTAACTCCTTTTTCGGGTTCATGAAAAACGGTGTGCCCATGAGAAGCTATAAAATCGATATCGATTATTTTATATTTTGAAATAAATGCAAGAATTACTTCTGTCAGATATTTGGTGTATTCTTCATCGAGTTTCTTCAATGAATCCGATTGTAAATGAATTGCATTTTTTAGTTTCTTTTTTAGTAAGCCATTATAAGGTATTGTTTCTGAATGAATTACCGAAAACTCCCAATCTGATTTTTTTTCAAATTGAACATTCACCAAATCGATTCCATCCAAAGAAGTGCCCGACATCACTCCTACAACGTTGTAGTATTGCTTTTTCATCTGTGTAAAAATAAATAAGAATGATTGAAAATGTTACATTTTAAAATTATATTTGGTAAATTTTATAAAAATATCACAAAATAGAATGGATTTTAAACTTTCTGAAGAACAATTACTCATAAAAGAAGCTGCTCGCGATTTTGCAAAAAACGAATTACTTCCCGGCGTCATTGAAAGAGACGAAAAACAGGAATTCCCCAAGGAACAAGTAAAAAAAATGGCCGAACTGGGTTTTCTGGGAATGATGACTTCCCCGGAATATGGCGGAAGCGGCATGGATACTATTTCCTACGTTATGGTCATGGAAGAAATCTCTAAAATAGACGCTTCCTGTTCTGTAATCGTTAGCGTGAACAACTCTTTGGTATGTTGGGGATTGGAGAATTATGGAACCGAGGAGCAAAAGAAAAAATATTTAACCCGTCTGGCCTCGGGCGAGATTATTGGTGCCTTTTGCCTATCTGAACCCGAAGCAGGAAGTGATGCAACATCGCAAAAAACTACCGCTATAGAAAAAGATGGCCATTATATTATTAATGGTACCAAGAACTGGATTACAAATGGGGGCACCGCCGATGTTTACCTTGTAATTGCACAAACACACCCAGAAAAAAAACACAAAGGCATTAATGCGTTTATTCTTGAAAAAGGAATGCCCGGTTTTGAGATTGGCCCAAAAGAACAAAAATTGGGAATCCGCGGTAGCGATACACATTCGCTCATTTTTAACGACGTAAAGGTTCCCAAAGAAAATAGGATTGGCGAAGATGGCTTTGGCTTTAAGTTTGCCATGAAAACACTGGCAGGCGGTAGAATTGGAATTGCAGCACAGGCGCTTGGGATTGCATCGGGTGCTTACGAACTTGCAAAAGAATACTCTAAAGTAAGAAAGTCTTTTGGCACAGAAATATGCAACCACCAGGCAATAGCCTTTAAACTGGCCGATATGCACACACAAATTGAAGCCGCCAGGCACTTGGTCATCAAAGCTGCATGGGACAAAGACAACGGGCACGATTACGACCTTTCTGGGGCAATGGCCAAATTATACGCCTCCCAAGTGGCCATGGATACCGCCATTGAAGCGGTACAAATTCACGGGGGCAATGGTTATGTAAAAGAATATCACGTGGAACGGCTTATGCGGGATGCAAAAATAACCCAGATATACGAAGGCACTTCAGAAATACAAAAAATTGTAATTTCAAGAGGTCTTTTGGCGGAATAGGTGTTTAAAATTTTAAAATTCTCTCATAAAAAACACATAATACACAAACTAACCCCTAAAAAAATAGGGGTTACTTCTATTATTGCAAAATAAAAACACTGAGCCCCTTTCGTTTTTTTGAAAAATTATCAATTAATCAAATAAAAAATGTCAGCACCCCCTATAATTAAAGGGATTAACATTTTTTTGTCCTTGAATTAACGATTTGATAATTTGCCCCACCCCAAAATTTTGATATTGAATTTTTAATAAGCTTTAATTCAGAACGCCTAATTAATTACACTTTTTAGATATAAACACTGAAAAATTCGCATGTTTCTTGTTAGTTTTGTGGAAACCACGTAATTATGAAGCCACAACAACAAGGATTATACTCTCCGGAGTTTGAACATGACAATTGCGGTGCAGGTTTTATCTGTAACCTAAATGGAGTAAGAACCAACGATATCATCCATAAAGCCCTCGATATATTGATACGCTTAGAGCATCGGGGAGCTGTAAGCTCGGATGGGAAAACTGGTGATGGCGCAGGGATTCTAATAGAAATCCCACACAACTTCTTTAAGCAAGTTTGTAAATTTGATATCCCCGAACCAAAGGAATATGCGGTAGGAATGCTTTTCTTGCCAAAATCGCCAAACCAGTCTCAAATATGCATCAATATTTTTGAAGAAAACATTAAAAAACAAGGGCTCAATATTATTGGGTGGCGCGATGTCCCTGTAGACCATAGCTGTATTGGTGAAATTGCTGCCGAAACAGAGCCTTTTACCAAACAGGTTTTTATTGGTAAAAATGGGCAGGACCTTAGTGAAGAAGCATTTAATGCAAAGCTCTTTGCCGGAAGAAAAATAGCCGAACATGCCATTTTAAATTCCAACCTCTCTGAAGCAGGATATTTTTACTTTTCAAGCTGTTCTACCAACACCATTATATACAAAGGCCTTTTAATGCCTCAAGACATTAGTACTTATTATAAAGACTTAATGCAACCAGAGGTGGTTACTAAGTTAGCCTTGGTACACCAGCGTTTCTCAACAAATACTTTCCCTACCTGGGATCTGGCACAGCCTTTTCGCTTGATGTGCCATAATGGGGAAATCAATACGCTACGGGGTAACTTAAGTAGGATGAAGGCTAGGGAAGAGCTCTTTAAGAGCGAAATATTTGGAGATACCATTAAGGAAATCCCGCCTATTGTCCTTGAAGGAAAATCAGATTCTGCTTCCATGGACATGGTTTTGGAGCTTCTGCTACAAACGGGCCGATCGCTTCCCGAAGCTATGATGATGATGGTTCCCGAAGCATGGGAGAAACACCAATCGATGTCCGACACTAAAAAAGCTTTCTACGAATACAACTCATGTATTATGGAACCTTGGGACGGGCCCGCCTCTATTCCGTTTACCGACGGAAATTACATAGGTGCCCTGTTGGACCGAAACGGATTAAGGCCTTCCCGGTATACCGTTACCAAGGATGGATATGTAATTATGTCGTCTGAAACCGGAGTTATCGATGTAAAACCGGACAATGTTGAATTGCACGGCCGACTCGAACCGGGACGTATGTTTTTGGTAGACATGAACGAAGGAAGGATTATCGGCGATGAAGAAGTTAAAGAAAGTATCGTAACCAAACGTCCTTATAGAAACTGGCTAGACAAAAACCTATTGCCACTTGCAAAAATTGCTTATACCGGTAATAAAACTCCTGTCGAGAAAGAAGCCTTTTTAACAAGGCAAAAGCTATTTGGCTATACCAATGAAGACATAAAAACCCTAATTACCCCAATGGCCACCCTTGGAAAAGAAGCTATTGGCTCTATGGGTACAGATACACCATTGGCTGTATTGTCTGATAAACCACAATTGCTTTTCAACTATTTCAAACAATTATTTGCGCAGGTAACAAATCCACCATTAGACGGTATCCGCGAAGAAATTGTAACCGATATCAGTTTGTCTATTGGTGGAGACAGGAACATCTTCGACATAGTTCCCGAGCAATGTAAAAAACTTAAAATCCAAAACCCGGTTATCTCCAACGAAGACCTGGATAAGATTAAATATATTAACCACCCGGACTTTAAGGCCGTTTCAATTTCAATCCTTTATGACATCAATAAAGGGTTGAATGGCCTTGAAGCACGTTTAGACGAAATAGTGGACGAAATCTGTGCCGCTATCGATAAGGAAAATTGCAACATAATTATCCTTTCAGATAGGAACGTGTCCAGCACCATGGCACCAATTCCTTCAGCTCTGGCATGTTCTCATGTACACCATGCACTTAAAAAGAAGGAAAAAAGGTCTTCCGTAGGAATTATTATTGAATCTGCCGAACCAAGGGAGCCTCATCATTTTGCCCTCTTGTTCGGATATGGCGCAAGTGCCATCAACCCGTATATGGTAAACGAAATAATTGCCAAATTGGTAGCCGACGGAGAAATAAACGCCTCTTTTGAAGAAGCCATTATCAACTTTAACAAGGCCATAGGAAAAGGAATTGTTAAGATTATGAACAAAATAGGGATTTCTACCCTGCATTCCTACCGCGGGGCGCAAATATTTGAAGCGCTCGGCCTCAACAAAAAGTTTGTCGATAAATATTTCTGTAATACCACAACCCGTATTGAAGGTATTGGTATTTACGAAATTGAAAAGGAAATTCAAAAACGCTTTGCCAAAGCCTATACAGACGACGAAGATTTATCTAACCTTGATTTAGAGATCGGGGGCGATTACCGCTGGAGAAGAAATGGAGAGCGCCATATGTTTAACCCAACCACGGTTGCCAAGCTTCAACAGGCCGTAAGAACCAATAAGTACAGTAGTTACAAAGAATATTCCGAAATGATCAACGAGCAAAGTGAACGCTTGATGACATTAAGGGGAATGTTCAATTTTAAGGAATTAAATCCGATTCCGCTTGAAGAGGTAGAACCTTGGACAGAAATTGTAAAGCGTTTTAAAACCGGGGCCATGTCTTTTGGTTCCATTAGTAAAGAAGCGCACGAAAATCTGGCCATTGCCATGAACCGTATTAAAGGGAAAAGCAATTCTGGCGAAGGAGGGGAAAACCCAGACCGTTTTCACAAGGACCTTAACGGGAACTGGAGAAACAGTGCCATTAAACAAGTAGCATCTGGGCGCTTTGGGGTTTCTATTAACTATTTAACCAATGCGCAGGAAATTCAAATAAAAATGGCCCAAGGGGCCAAGCCCGGTGAAGGAGGCCAATTGCCAGGACCAAAAGTAAATCCGGATATTGCAAAAACGAGAAACTCCACTCCTTACGTAGGTCTTATTTCACCACCGCCACACCATGATATTTATTCTATTGAGGATTTGGCGCAATTAATATTCGACCTTAAAAACGCCAACAGGGAAGCCCGGGTAAATGTTAAACTGGTTTCTGAAGTGGGTGTTGGTACCATTGCGGCCGGAGTTGCAAAAGCAAAAGCCGATGTGGTTTTAATTTCCGGCTACGACGGAGGAACTGGTGCTTCGCCACTAACTTCCCTGCGTCACGCCGGTCTACCTTGGGAACTAGGTATAGCAGAAGCACAACAAACTTTGGTGCTCAACGACCTTAGAAGCAGAATTGTAATGGAATGCGACGGACAGCTTAAAACTGGGCGCGATGTGGCCATTGCCTGTTTACTAGGTGCCGAAGAATTTGGCTTTGCAACAGCTCCATTGGTAGCGTCAGGTTGCATCATGATGCGTGCTTGCCATCTCAATACGTGTCCGGTGGGCATTGCTACCCAAGATCCCGAATTGCGCAAAAACTTTAAAGGGACCCCAGAGCATGTTATCAATTTTATGTATTTCATCGCTCAGGAACTACGTCAAATTATGGCGGACCTAGGCTTTAAGTCGATTGATGAAATGGTGGGTCAAAGTCAGAAATTAGACATGAACAAGGCCATTCAGCATTACAAGGCACAAGGAATAGATCTTTCAAACATACTTTACAAACCAAGGGTTCCAGAGCATGTCAAGCTTCATAATACCGAAAAGCAAGACCATCAACTGGAAAATGTGCTCGATTTTGATATTTTAAGCCAAGCACACCCGGCCGTGTACCGAAAAGAAAAAATGAGCTTGGATTTCCCTATTACCAATATAAATAGGACAACCGGTGCAATTTTAAGTAACGAAATATCAAAAATCCACGGAGAAAACGGGCTGCCCGAAGACACCTTAACTTTAAACTTTAAAGGTTCCGCAGGCCAAAGTTTTGGCGCATTTGCCACAAAAGGCCTTACCTTGAAGGTAAACGGTAATACAAACGATTATTTTGGAAAAGGATTGTCTGGCGCAAAATTAGTAGTAAAAGTTCCCGAAGAATCCACTTTTAAACCTGAAGAAAACATAATTATCGGTAACGTTGCCATGTATGGCGCCGTAACCGGAGAAGCATACATAAACGGTATTGCCGGAGAACGGTTTTTAGTAAGAAACTCTGGTGCAAAAGCTGTTGTAGAAGGTATTGGTGACCATGGATGCGAATATATGACCGGCGGTGTTGCTGTTATCCTGGGCAAAATAGGAAGAAATTTTGCAGCAGGAATGAGCGGTGGGATTGCATACATCTATAATCCAGACAACGCATTGGATACCAACAACTTCAATATGGAAATGGTGGAACTGGAAGAACTTTCAGACAACGACCAAATTGAATTGAAAAACTTAATTGCCGAACATATTAAGTATACTGACAGCCCGTTGGCAAAACGCATTATGGCCGATTGGAATAAAAACTGCCAGAAATTTATTAAAGTAATGCCAACAGAATATAAAAAAGCACTGGAAATGCTGGCAAAACAAGAAAAAGAAGTTAAACAATTAACAACAGCATAAAATGGGAAAACTTAGAGGATTTTTAGAATACGATAGACGCGGCGAAGATACTATTGCTGTTGATGAACGTGTGAAAAATTACAACGAGTTTACCAAAGAACTCGATACCGAAGAATTAAACAAACAAGGTGGACGCTGTATGGACTGCGGGATTCCGTTTTGCCATAGCGGTTGCCCCTTGGGAAATTTAATACCCGACTTTAATGATGCGGTCTATAAAAACGATTGGGACAAGGCATTGCGAATACTCCATGCCACCAACAATTTCCCCGAATTTACTGGACGCCTATGCCCTGCCCCGTGCGAATCGGCATGTGTACTAGGGATTATCCAGCCTCCCGTTTCCATCGAACTTATTGAAAAATATATTGTAGAACGCGGATTTAAAGAAGGATGGATAAAACCAAACCCGCCCAAAAACCGCACCGGAAAAACAGTTGCAGTTGTAGGTTCTGGCCCTTCAGGGCTTGCCGCAGCCCAACAATTAAACAGGGCCGGGCATACCGTTACCGTTTTTGAACGTGACAATAAAGTGGGTGGCCTGCTCAGGTATGGAATTCCAGATTTTAAATTGGAGAAAAAGGTAATAGACCGCCGTGTGGACATTCTTAAAGCAGAAGGGATTGAATTTAAAACCAACGTGCACGTTGGTAAAAATTACGATGCCGAAAAACTTAATGAATTTGATGCCGTTGTACTTTGTGGCGGGGCTACCAAAAGAAGACCGCTCCCTATAGACGGTGCCGATGCCAATGGCGTGGTACAGGCTATGGAATTCTTAAAAAGAAACAACGAAGTAGTAGATGGTATTAAAGAACCTACCGAAGCTTTACATGCCAAAGGAAAAAACGTAATTGTAATTGGCGGTGGCGATACGGGCTCCGACTGTGTAGGAACTTCTAACCGTCATGGTGCTGCTTCGGTTACTAATTTTGAGATTATGCCAATTCCTTCCGAATCGCGTTCAGAAGAAAACCCGTGGCCTTTCTGGCCGTTTACGTTAAAAACAAGTTCTTCTCATGAAGAAGGCGTAAAACGTAATTGGAGTATTTTAACCAAAGAATTTATAAAAGACGGGGAAGGAAACCTAAAAGCCATTAAAACCGTTGAAGTTAAATGGGTTAAAATTCCCGGAGAACGTCCGCAATTGCAAGAAATTGATGGCACCGAAAAAGAATGGCCGTGCGAACTTGCCCTATTGGCACTCGGTTTTACGGGGCCAGAAGCAACTTTAAGCGAGCAACTAGGGCTACAAACCGATTACAGAAGCAATATAAAAGGCGATAGCAATTACCAGAGCAATATCCCGCATATTTTTACGGCCGGAGATATGCGCAGGGGGCAATCGTTAATTGTGTGGGCCATTTCCGAAGGAAGGGAAGCCGCACATCATGTAGATAAATTTTTAATGGGGTCCTCTTCCCTTCCCATAAAGGAAAAAGGAGATTTGCCCGCTGCATAACCGCATATCCATATAGATTCCTCAGGTTATGGGGTTTTGTTTAGCGAGTTAAATATTTATTTTTATTAGTTTAGGGACATAGCCGACTTGATGTATTTCAAGTCGGCTATTTGCTTTAAAAGAATCGTTGGTGTTGCTATTTGTTTTCATTTTCGTATTTTCCCGAAAATTTTAATCAATGCAAGATTCTCCCGTATTTTCAAACGACACCATTGTATTTGGCATCATTATGCTATGCTTGGGTTTTGTTTTTTACACTTCGGCCATAAAAACAGGTTTCTGGAACAAATTTTATAAGGTGGTACCATCTGTACTTATGTGCTATTTGTTGCCTTCCCTTTTTAATTCCTTCGGAATTATCTCTGACGAAACTTCCAATTTATATTTTGTGGCCAGTAGGTATTTATTGCCTGCATCGTTGGTATTAATGACATTAAGTATCGACCTAAAGGCTGTTTTTAACCTTGGACCAAAAGCATTGATTATGTTTTTTACGGGAACCATAGGAATAGTAATCGGCGGGCCCATTGCCATTTTGTTAATTTCCCTAGTTTCGCCAGATACTGTTGGCGGTGTTGGTCCAGATGCTGTTTGGAGAGGATTGGCCACATTGGCCGGAAGTTGGATAGGCGGCGGCGCAAACCAGGCTGCAATGCTTGAAATTTTTAAATACAATCCCGAAAAATATGGCGGAATGGTACTGGTAGATATCGTGGTTGCCAACCTTTGGATGGCCGTGGTACTGCTTGGAGTTGGAAAGAGCAACAAAATCGATAAATGGTTAAAAGCAGACAATACCGCGATAGACGACCTAAAAAATAAAGTAATCGCCTTTACCGAAAGCATTACGCGCACCCCCACCCTATCTGATTATATCATGATTTTGGCCATTGCCTTTGTTGCCGTTGGCGTTGCACATTGGGGCGCCGGTAACATTTCAGATTTCTTAACGTCGAACTTTCATGCCGTGAGCGACAAGACCAGTGCCTTGGCATCGTTTGGGTCGCAGTTTTTTTGGATGATTACTATTGCCACCCTTATCGGGATTGGACTATCGTTTACAAAATTTAAAAATTATGAAGGTGCCGGAGCCAGCAAATTCGGCTCCATATGTATCTATATTTTAGTGGCCACCATTGGTATGAAAATGGACATTTTTAAAATATTCGACAATCCCGGTCTTATTGCCATTGGTTTGGTGTGGATGAGCATCCATGCGCTCTTGTTGTTGGTTGTGGCAAAAATTATAAAAGCCCCCTATTTTTTCTTGGCCGTGGGGAGCCAGGCCAACGTGGGCGGGGCAGCTTCGGCTCCTGTGGTTGCCGCCGAGTTTCATCCATCTTTGGCTACCGTTGGGGTTTTGTTGGCCGTATTTGGTTACGCTGTGGGTACCTATGGCGCAATATTTTGTGCTTATTTAATGGAATTGGCATCTAAAGTGTAGTAATTTTTATAAGAATTATGCATATTTGCCCTTCAGAAAAAAAACAAACATGTACCGATTACTTATTGCTTCAATTATAGCCACTGTTTTTGTTTCCTGCGGAAAAGAACAAAATAATATGACCGTTAACGGAACAGTTGACGGTTTACGAAAAGGGACTTTATATTTTCAAAAAATTAACGACAGTACGCTAGTTACGCTCGATTCTATTGAAATTGACGGAAATTCAAACTTTAGCTTTTCAACTTCCATAGAAAGCCCCGAGGTTTTTACCTTGTATCTCGATAAAAACGATGGCAACCTGCTTAACGACAGGCTGGATTTTTTTGGAGAGCCCGGCAACATTACCATTAAAACCACCAGGGACTATTTTGCACCCGAAGCAACAATAGAAGGTTCCAAAAGCAACGATACCTGGACCGAATATAAAAAGATACGCTCTAAATTTTCGGGTAAAAACCTGGAATTGATAAAAGACATCCTTCAGGCAGAAAAAGATGGGGATACAGCACTTGCCGATTCGCTAAATTTAGTTTCCAAAAGAAACAATACAAGAGAATACCTTTACACACTGAATTTTGTGCTCAACCATACCGATTCTTATGCCGCGCCCTATATTACTTTGGCCAATGTATACAATGCCAACATTAAGTATTTAGATTCCATAAACAACTCGTTAACGCCAGAGGTGGCCCAATCTAAATACGGTAAAATGCTCGCCAAGTATATTGGTGATATTAAAGCACAACCGCAAACATCTACAAAAGACTCTGTTCAGTAAAAATAGGTTTCCACAACCAAAAACACCTCAAAAACCATTTGGATACGTTAAAAAATACACCCGCCCGGTGAAAAACTCCAATGGATACGTTATACAACCTATCGGAACATGTAAAAAACCGCAATGGATAGGTTTTATTAAGTAAGCCATCCACGTTTTATGGCCCTATTGGAAAAAGCAATAAGAAAAGCAGCTATAAGTATTACCAGTACGGGCATGATATATGCCACCGAGCCATATGCTTCGGGGGT
This sequence comes from Galbibacter sp. PAP.153, assembly GCF_037029175.1. NCBI lineage: Bacteria > Pseudomonadati > Bacteroidota > Flavobacteriia > Flavobacteriales > Flavobacteriaceae > Galbibacter > Galbibacter sp. PAP.153. The sequence continues at coordinate 110,757 of NZ_JAZEUN010000015.1, forward strand.
TTTGGCTATAAACAAGCTGTACCCCATTTGAATAAAAATGGCAATGAGGGAAACTACAAAAATGGGTTTTGCCCATTTCTTTTTGGCCAGTAGGCCTATGCTTCCCAGTAAACCGCCAAATACTGCTATTCCATATACAATTTTGGTCCACATAGGGTTATTCTCGTAAAGTTCCCTTTGTGCGTCCGGTAGCGCCTGTAAAGCTTCGTCTGTCATGGTAACATCTGATATAAAAGCACCAACACCCATAAAGTTCCATAATAGGGCAAGTATTGCAACGAACCAAAACCACCAAGGTATTTTGGTTGATAATTGATTAGCCATAAGATATGTTTTAATTGGTTTGCCTTATAAAAATACAATTTTTATTCCCTGTAACATATGCATCAGCAGAATCTCTATGAAATAGTATATCGATTTTCGCGATTATTTCACAAAAAAAATTAATTCAGCCAGCCTTTTTTAATAGCATAACGGGATATAAATACATGAAAAATACCCGCCAGAATTATAAATACGGGCAGGATAACCGCTTCGGGGCCAAAGGTCTCTAAAGAAGTAACGGCAATAATGCTATAGACCATTTGTATGGTCACCGCTATTAAGGAAATAATAAAAAGTAATTTTGCCCATTTTTTCCTTAACAAAAGCCCTATACTTGCCAAAACACCAGTAAAAGCAGCCAGTGCGTAAATAACTTCAATCCATGTCGGGTAAGACATTAGCAATTTCCGTTCGGTATCGGGCAGGGCCAGCAAAGATTCGTGAGACATGCTAATATGCCCTATAAAAGAGCCCGCGCCCATTAAATTCCACACTAAAGCAAATAGAGCTATAATCCAAAACCAAATAGGTATATAATCGGTTTCTTTTTGAGCCATAATCCTTTAATTTTAAATGAATTATTCCCCCTAAGATACATTATATAAATTAGAGTTTAAAATGAAGCCTTTATAAGTATCCCTATAAAGATGAAGGCGGGAAACCTTATTTAAGCACCACGAAAAAGTCTCTTAACCCCGTAAGGATACTCTGTACGGCATAGGCGGCAAGGATTAGCCCCATTACTTTACTAATTACCGATATTCCATAGGCACCCATTCTTTTTTGTATATGGTTTGCCGCAAGCAACAATACACATGTTATGGCAATTACCACCAGCACCAATATGGTTGTTATGGCTTGCTGCTGCATTGTATACACGTGGTTGTCGGTCATTAAAACCACTGCCATTATTGCCCCAGGCGATGCAATGGAAGGGATTGCTATAGGAAAAATGGTAACATGTTTATAATCTTTAATAGAATCTATCTCGCTGTTGGGTTTTCCTTCGCCAAAAATCATTGTAAGGGCAAAGAGGAACAAAATTACCCCGCCCGATATCTGAAAAGCATCCAGGGACACTTTCATCCCTTCCAAGATAAGCTGCCCAATAATGATAAAGAACAACAATATTAAATAGGCCACTGCACATGCCCTTATGGCTATTTTTCTTTTATGCAGGATGTCAAAATTTTTGGTTGCCTCCAAATAAACGGGTACAGACCCCAGCGGGTCTATAACGGCAAATAAAAAAAGTATTGTTGTAATAATTTCGTTCATTCCAATAGATGTGTTTACCAATTAAGCTAAGCAGTGAGGCCATTTACTTCGATAAATATACAAGAAGTTTTCTACAAACCTTTATCTTGTGGAAGAGGAAGACAAAGAAATTACCAAAAAAAAAACGGTGTGTAAAAAATAAAAAAGCCCCTCCGTTATGGAAGGGCACTTTGAGCCGATAGAGGGACTCGAACCCACGACCTGCTGATTACAAATCAGCTGCTCTAGCCAGCTGAGCTACATCGGCGTTTGCATTAAAAAGCGTGCAAATATAATTCTGAAAATCATTTTTGCAAACTTTTTATTTAAAAAATAACCTTTTAGGTGCCATGGCATCCCAAGTTACTTTTTAAGCTGCGGATAATTTATTTAATTTTTCTACCAAGGATTGTGCCTTGGATTCCAGTTCTTTGTTAACTTCTTTTAAATGAGTGCTCCTGTTGTCTACTTTTTTATCGTTGACCTTTTCAATAAGTGCATCGAAGGTTGCAATTGCTTCGTCAATAATTTTATCGCCCTCTTTGGAATTGGAGGTATTGGTGCTAATTTCCCAAATGTAAACAGCTTCTATAATGTCCCCCAGAACATTGTTAATATCTCGTTTTAAGTCTCTTATACTTGCCATAACTTACTATTTAATATGTCGAACTCATTTGCAAAAATACGGCATTTTTAGATATGAACTTCCAAAATCTTCGCATCCTTGGCGCTTATGCTAACTTCGTTTATGGAAGCAGGAACCAATATGGTCTCCCCTTTATTTAGTTTTTCTGTAGTATCGCCAGCGGTAATCTGGGCCTGGCCGTCAACGCATATATAAATACTAAAAGAGTCGCGGTTTACCAGTTGTTTTACAAAAGTACCGACTACGTTGAGGTAGTTGGTGATAAAGTATTTGCAGGTTACCATGTTGTTGGACGAGTTGTATTCTTTTTTATAAGAAACCTTATAATCGTCTTTCTTTTGGTAATCTATTGCATCTATTGCCAGCTCTGTGTGCAGTTCCCGTGTGTTCCCATCTTTATCCTTACGCTCGTAATCGTAAATACGATATGTAACATCGGATGTTTGCTGAATTTCGGCCAGCAGGATTCCCGAGCCTATGGCGTGTACTTTTCCGGTATTGATAAAAAACGTATCGCCTGCCTTTACTTCTTGTTGGTTTAAAATCTCTAAAAGTTTTCCTTCCTTTAAATGTTTTAAATAGGTTTCTTTAGTAAGCGTTTCGTTAAACCCAACAATAAGTTTCGATCCGGGATCGGCCTGCATAACATGCCACATTTCGGTTTTTCCAAAAGAATTGTGCCTTTCTTTTGCCAGGGCATCGTTTGGATGCAGCTGTACGGATAGATCCAATTTGGCATCTATAAATTTAATGAGGATGGGAAATTTATTTCCGAAGCGTTCATATACCGACTCCCCCAATAATTCTCCTTTATGGGTATCTATTAATTCTTGTAAGGTTTTTTGTTTTAAAGCTCCGTTGCTTACCACGGACACGTTATTTTCTACGCCAGAAAGTTCCCAGCTTTCCGATGCGGTTTTTGTTTTTACATCTTTGTCAAGAACTTCTTTAAGCTTGGTGCCTCCCCATAGATATTCTTTAAAAATGGGCGTAAATTTTAATGGGTATAATTTCATTTTTAGTATTTGATATATTGGTTAAACAACCTACTCTCCTCGGTAGGTAACAAAATTTCTGGGAGTTTCGTAGAGCACCACTTCGAGGTCGAATTTTAACAAATGTGGCTTTAGCCGATTGTAAATTACAACTGCTATGTTTTCTACGGTCGGGTTTAAGTCTTTAAATTCGGGCACCTCAATATTTAAGTTTTTATGGTCCAGGTGCTCTTCTATTTCCTGTTGGACAAGGTTTTTTAAAATCTTAAGATCGATAACAAACCCCGTTTCAGGATCTATCTCTCCGGTAACGCTAACAATAAGGTCGTAATTATGCCCATGATAATGCGGATTGCTACATTTACCAAACACCGCTCTGTTTTTTTCGTCGTTCCAGTCTTTTCTATACAACCGGTGGGCGGCGTTAAAATGGGCCTTTCTACTTACTTTTAATCTCATAGTATTGTTTCGGATTGTTCTTCTATGTGCGAATAGAATTTTTCAAAAATAATTTTGAACCATGCTGTATAGTCTCCTGGGTTTACTTTCATGTCTTTTTGAATATCTTTTAACGACATCCATTTCCAGCTGGCCACTTCATCGGGGTTGATATTGGGTTCTCCATTGTATTTCCCAACAAGTATATGATCGAATTCATGCTCGGTCAACCCATTTTCGAAAGGGGCATGATAAATAAACGACAGTACCTCTTCCAGTTCGGCGGTAAAACCCATTTCTTCCTGAAGCCTGCGTTTTCCTGCATCTACATTGGTTTCTCCTTCGCGTTGGTGGCTACAGCATGTATTGGTCCATAGGCCCGGCGAATGGTATTTATGGCCTGCACGTTGTTGGAGCATTGTTTGCCCTTCATCATTAAAAATAAAAACCGAAAAGGCCCTGTGCAGCATAGCTTTTTCATGTGCTTCTATTTTTTCCATCAATCCAATTTGCTGATTGTTTTCATCAACAAGAATTACTTTTTCTTTTCCCATGAACATCTTTTCAAATCATTTTAAATTGAAGTTTTCCTTCTATTCGGCATCTAAAATAATTCAACAAATCTACAAAAATGGTTAACCATATCATAAAACAAAAAAATCCTGCCAAAAAGCAGGATTCTTCAATTGAATGTTCTAAACGTATTGCTATTAACCTGAATTTAGAATAATAAAATTCAGGTTATTAATGAACGTATTTAGAAAAACCTTGGGGTCGTTACCCTTTTATAGTTTCTTGAAAACTCATATCTTAAAAACACTTCTACGGTGCCACCGTTAAATTGCGTGCCGCCAAGTTCGGTAACCTCCCGGTCGTATGCCAGGCCTACGGCCAGAGCCTCATTGAGCTGAAATCCTAACATTCCCGTTACCGCTGCACCCCATCTATACCCCACACCAAAGGTCAAAGATTCATCATACAAAAAATTGGCAGACAAGTCTACTTGCAAAGGTGCTCCAGAAACCACTTTTGTTAAAACGGCAGGCTTAAATTGCCATCTGTAATCCAGGTCGAAAACATACCCGCCCATTACATAATAATGAATACGGGAAGTGGCTACATATGACGAGCTGTTGGAATTGTTGGACTCGTCAAAATATTTTGTGGTTAACATATTGGGCACTGACACTCCTACATAATAATTATCGGTATGGTAATAAATTCCGGCACCGATATTAGGAGAAAATTTATTGTCTATATTGTTTTGCCCAGTAAGCTCTACATCGTCATATTGGTTTAACCTTGTAAAGTCTACGTTTAATAAACTCCCACCGACTTTTAACCCAAAAGAAAGGTTTCCTTGGTACGAGGTCTGAATGGTATACGAAAAAGCGGCATCAAAAAAAGTCTCTTGCGTAACGCCTTCGCCCAGTTTGTCGTTAATTATTGAAAGTCCGACCCCTACTTTACTTTCCCTAATGGGGGAATGCACGTTTAACGTTTCGGTTTGCGGTGCGCCATCGAGTCCCAGCCATTGGTTGCGGTACAGGGCCGTTGCGCTTAGCATGCCCCTACTGCCGGCATATGCAGGGTTGATGCTCATGGTATTATACATATATTGAGTATATTGAGGGTCCTGTTGTGCAAAAACCGATTTAACACCTAGAACGACCATCAATAACAGGGATATTTTGTAATGCTTCATTATTCCTTTTTTATACATCTTTAATAATTGATGTAGAAGTAACCTGCCATATTTTTTGTGTTTTGATCCACAATATAATCAATCACATAATAATATGTCCCTACAGGTAACTTATCTTTTTGTTGTACGCTTACCCTTCCTTCAGAATACCCTCTAAAGAAATTATTTCCTTGTCCATATCCAGTGGTTTCATAAACCATTACACCCCATCTATTGAATATTTTCACCGAGTTTTCCGGGAAGTCTTCAATTCCATAAATCTTCAGCACGTCATTCTGCCCATCATCGTTTGGCGATACCAATTGATGCACCTTTAATTCGTCTTCAACCGGAGGTGGCGGAGGCGGATTTATAGGTTGGGCATTTACGGTAACCATTCCCTGTTCTTCGTTCCACGTTACCCCATCTGAATGCATTACCCGTACCGTATACGAAAAAATATCCTGCCCCTCGAAACTTGGGTCTACTATATAAGACAAGGTATTATCGGCATTAACGGTTACGGTTCCGTTTACCGGATTGGAAATGGCTGCTATGACCAAAGTGGTATTTGGATTAAACGTATCGTTATTGAAGATTGGGATTATAACTTCTTCTTGATTTGATGAATCCACATCTGCATAATCGTCCTGAACATCTTTAACCGGGAGCACAATAACGGTAACCCTTGCCGGGAAATCGTATACTACTCCTTCGGCCCCTGTGTAAGTAATTGTATATTCAAAAACAACGGTTCCCACAAAATCCGGTTCGGGCGTATATTCTACGGTGTAGTCTTTACGGACCTTAAGGCTAGTACCTTTATTATCGGTGGCCGATAATGTATAATTTACATCAGAAGCAATGGTGTCGTTCCCTAAAACATTAATTACCACCGGTTCGTCTTCGTTGGTAGTTACTTCGTCGTCGATCAATACAATGCTCCGGGTCCCGGGCTTAATATTTATTATAACTTCGGCCGTGTTTGATATTTCATTGCCATCGGTTATAACATATGTAAAGGTATCTTGCCCTACAAAATCAAGATCGGGATAATAGATCAATTTTCCATTTTCTTCTGATAAAATACCGTGTTGGGGATCGGTATAACTTTGAACCGATAATTCATCTCCATCGATATCCCTATCGTTATAAATAATGTCGAGCGTGCTCTCCGTATTGGAGATGCTATTGAACGTATCATTTTCTGCTATCGGGGCATCGTTTACCGGGGTTACTTCAACAGAAACATTGGCTTCGACCGAATTCCCGTTATGGTCTATTAGTGCATATGTAAAACTGTCCATCCCGTTAAAATCTGCATTTGGAACATATTCAAAAACCCCATCTACAATTTCAATTACCACACCATGACTTGCATTGGCGGTTAATTGATAATTATTATCGTCCCCGCCAAGGCTACCTATATTATCGTTCAAGCTAACATCTATTTGGTTTGACGGTCCCGAACCGCTATCTTCCTCGACTACCAAGGCATCGCTTTGTGCCAACATAGCGTTTATGGAAATAGTAGCCGTATCGGTCATTTCCGTATTATCAGAATTTGTTAACGTAAGCGTATACGTAAAACTGTCAACCCCATTAAAATCGGTTCCAGGAACATATATCAATATATCATCACTTGGGTCCATTGGCGTTCCGTTCTTATCAATACTAACCGAACCATTTGAAGGGCTTGAAAAAGTAATCATCCCAATTGAAGGAATGGCCACATCGTTATCCAGCATATTAATTTCGGTACCAGCGGTAGCCACTTCGGCAACCACATCATCAACAAGTTCAAATTCTTCTTGCAGGCAAACCACCTTAAACGTAGGCAGTTTTTTGCTATATCCGGCCTTTGTTACGGTAGCAATATACTCTTCTATATCTTTTGTAGCTGTAACAGAAGGGTTTAAATTTCCGTTGGCAATTCCCTGGTTCCAGCTTACCGATGCATTTGCACTTACGCTATTCTCTATATTTAAGGTTACCGAATTTTTAGGTTCGTTACAATAGGTTACAATAAAATAGCTCGTTGCATTTTTTCCGCATTTCGTTCCATCATAAGTGGCAAAGTACACGCCAGGGATAAAAACCTGTTGTGTAGGGTCGCTGCCCAATTCGGTTTTAGATTCCCCATCGAGCACATACCAGTGGTAATTGCTTATGGTTCCATCCTCCGGATTGCTCTCTGGTGCCTGCAAGACAAATTGTGCACTTACTTGGTATCCAACCAAAAGGAGGAGCCCAAGCACCAGTTGTTTGATATGTCTATTTTGATGTTTCAAAATTTTTATTTTAAAAATTATATCAAACATTATTTAACTACAAATACCACATTGATAAGCGTATTGTAATCCGTTGGAACTGCTTTAATACCGTATGTCATAACTCCATTATCATTAATTGATACATTTTCAAAAACAGCAGGATCATAATAAGTTACATAATAATAAAGTTCTGTTTTTGTATATGTTGGAATTTTTGCAGGCGCGCTACTACTTTTTGCCGATGATGTAATTGTCATTCCATATTGATCTACGTACTCTTTATACAAATCCTTTGTATTTACTGGTGAAACAATAGATGCATCTATAGCAATTGAAGGCGGATAGAAAATCCTAGCTGCTTTTGAGGTTACTTTGGTTATAGTATTTATCGCATCGTCTACATTCGTTTCTGCAATACCATCCCCATCTACGTCAGACTCGATTTCCACTTCAGAAGCATTCTGGTCGTCGGTGTCTATGCTTGCTAAATCTAATGTAGCATCTGAAACCCCATCGTTTTCCAAAGAGATATGCAGTATTTTTCCGCTTAAATTCAATATATCTATTGCTTGGTCATCAGTAGCAGGGTCACCTTGTTCGCCTTTATCTCCCTTTTCTCCTTGTGGACCTTGTTCACCCTTTTCTCCTTGTGGACCTTG
>NZ_JAZEUN010000016.1:0-103591 GCF_037029175.1 Galbibacter sp. PAP.153
AAGCATCTCTCAATACCCAGTTAAACACAAAATCTCCTAGTTGTTTTACCGGTTGGTACACAACCGATGAATCGATGGTTTCTTGATCGATAAATTGAACGGTTTGGTTGGACTTATGTATAAATATTAAAACCGCACCAAGGATAACCGCTATCTTTAACCCACCAAACAAGGCGCCCAAAATTCGGTTTAAAATACCCAAGGCTACCAAATTTGCAATTTTTGTAAGAAGTTTTCCCAACAGGGAAACTATAATAATAATGCCTATAAAAGTTAGGGCAAAGGCCGTTAAACTTATGTATTTTTGGTCCCAGGTTACCTTATCCTGCAAATAATCGCCTATAAAGTAAGAAAAATTAATGGCGCCATATATTCCTAGAATAAGGGCTACCAAAGAAGCCACTTCAATAAAAAGGCCTTTCATGAACCCGCGGACGAGCCCAAAAAGAATTAATCCGCCCAAAACAATATCTATATAATTCATTTATGGCAATGTAGTTTCAACAAATATAAATCTTTTCTAAGCTTTTATCGCTAGTTATAAACATTCCGTGGACAAAAAAGGTTTTGATCAACTTACAAATGCAAACAATTATCTTATTCAAACCATAGAACTTACTATTTTTGCACAAAGTTTAATTATGGCAAGAGACGAAGAATTAAAAATGAAATGGGACTTACTGGTTACAAAGCTGTCCAGTCAGTTTGCCGATGGAGATACGTTAGAGCTGGATGCCATTATCTATTTGGTGGGCGTACAGGAACTGGGCCAATTGCATAGAACTTTTAAAAAAGATGAAAAGCTTAACCTAATGCACATAGCCATTTGCAGGTTGTTGGAGCCTTATGGATATTACGAGTTTGATTTTTTTGATAAAGATGGCTGGCCTCATTATAAGTTAAAAGAGCAGTTGCCAGTACTTAAGTCGGGGGAGCAGTCGGTATTAATGAAAGAAGCATTGGTTCAATATTTTGTTGAAAACGGTTTTATAGAGTAATGGCGATTCTGATTACCAGCCTAAAGTTGAATTTCGGTGGATGTGTTAAAGCATTACGATTAAGTTTGAGAAGGTGCATTATATTCTCGGGAAATCTTTAAATTTGCCTTTCCAAAGAAAAAATGGTTATGATCGATACTATAAAGGAGCATATTGAAAAAGTAAACAGCTTTACTGCTGGTACTTTAGATGAAGTAGAAGCTTTTAGAATTGAATATTTGGGTAAAAAAGGGTTGTTGAACGACTTTTTTGCCGAATTTAAAAATGTTCCTAACGAGCAAAAAAAAGTATTTGGGCAAACCATCAACGAATTAAAGGCTGCTGCTCAAGAAAAGGTAAATGCCTTAAAAAAGGCCTTGGAGCATAAAGACGTTGATAAAAGTTTCTATGGAGACCTCACGAAGCCCGCAATTCCTTTGGAGCTAGGGAGCAGGCACCCAATAGCTATTGTCAAGAACCAAATTATAGATATATTCTCCAGAATTGGCTTTAATGTTTCTGAAGGTCCCGAAATAGAAGATGACTGGCATAACTTTACCGCTTTGAACTTACCTGAATACCATCCTGCACGTGACATGCAGGATACTTTTTTTATTCAAACCGACCCCGATGTTTTGTTGCGTACGCACACCTCGTCGGTGCAGGTACGGTACATGGAAAACAATACGCCGCCAATTAGGACTATTTCTCCCGGGCGTGTTTATAGAAACGAAGCCATTTCTTCGCGTTCGCACTGCTTCTTTCATCAGGTGGAAGGACTTTATATAGACAAAGGGGTTTCGTTTGCCGACCTAAAACAAACACTTCAGTATTTTACCACGGAAATGTTCGGGAAGTCAAAAATCAGGTTAAGGCCTTCTTATTTCCCGTTTACCGAACCAAGTGCCGAAGTCGATGTGTATTGGGGGCTGGAAACAGAAACCGACTATAGAATGACCAAGGGCACGGGCTGGCTAGAAATTATGGGCTGCGGAATGGTAGACCCCAATGTGTTGGAGAATTGCGGAATAGACTCTAAAGAATATTCCGGGTTTGCTTTTGGTATGGGCATAGATAGGATTGCCTTGTTACTGCACCAAATTTCGGATATTAGAATGTTGAGCGAGAACGATATCCGATTCCTAAAGCAGTTTAAATCTGCCTTGTAGTTATTTTTATACACCATTAAATTAAGTTGCGTGAAAAAAGATATTGAAATTCCTGTTGCAGAAAATGTTTATGTGGCCGCTGTGCAAGAATGGGACGAAAAACGACTATCAAGAACTTGGTATGCATACTTAATAAATAACAGGGAAACCAGCCTGGTGGCAACCATTGTAGTTTCTAAAGGTTATGGGAGCGATGTAATAACATCAACTATGAGGCACGGCTTTGGCTTGATGGAGGCTAAATCGTACCGAAAAATCGAAATACTTCAAGAAGAAGTCTTCAAGTTGAAAAACGAATTTTTCCTTACTTTTTTTGATGATAATAAATTATACGAACGAAAGTTTGTTTTTGAAGAATATCAAATTTCCGAAGTAAATAAAGAGGTTATCCCTTTAATAACCGAAGAGGGGGTTCTTGCCCTATAATAAATACCCATACTTTATCTACACTACTATTTTCTTTATGTATAGATTTTTATAGGAATTATTGAATAGTTTCTATATGTTGCTATTCAATATAATCCATGGAAATAAATACACGATTGCCTTTAATTGTGTCTAAATATACAGCAGCCTATTGTATTGAATATATCTTTTAAAAACATGAAGAAACTTTTTTCGAAAAAAACCCGCAAAATCACATAGTTGAGGTTCTTGGCAGTTTTTGTAATATGGGTAACAATAGCGTCCGACGTTTATATTGAAGCTTGTGTAGACCATAACATTATTAAACTTTGGATAGATATATGGTTGTTAGTCTTAATGGTTTTGAGGCAATTTATGTTGATCAGGCTAAAATATATATTGATTAACAGCATAGAGGGCGAAGACACTACCTTTACGTTGATTCTGCCGTTTCAATGATTGTTTTTTAACATATCTTTTAAAATAACATCAAAAAATAACATTTTATTTTAATCATTTTTAAATAAAGCCATGTGGCTTTTGAAATATTCTCATAGGTTTTTTTGTCGGGCTGATATAACTTGTAGGGGCCTAATTTATAAATCTATAAGAAATGAAAACCAATTACAGAAACAGTAGAAGGGAATGGTTAAAGAAAGGTGCAATAGCTGCGGGCGCGCTTGCTTTTAGCCCCTACGAATTATGGAGTGCCAAAGTGCACGAAAGCCACATTGACCAACAACCACTGATGTTTAAAAATGCTTTGAGCAATTTTAATGAATTCACGCCCCCAAAATTTCCTGATTTAAGCACTGTTAAAGCAAGGTTGGTATGGAACGAAAATCCTTATGGTCCATCTTCAAAGGCATCTGCTGCCTTTCAGCAGGCAGTTACAGAGGGGAACCATTATTCGTGGGGTTCTTTAGGAAAACTGGTAAAAAAAATAGCCCGAAAAGAAGGTGTTGAAACAAAGAATATTATGATGGGGCCGGGTTCTTCCGATTTATTAGAGAAAACGGCAATGGTTTATTTTGGGGATGGAGGGAATGTTATTAGTGGGGATCCTTGCTATATGTCGCTTGTCCATGTAGCCAAAGCATCGGGTGGCGACTGGAAACCCATTAAGCTAACAAAAGACTTTCAGCATGACCTAGATGCAATGGAAGCAGCCATAGATAGTAATACAAAGTTAATTTATATAACAAACCCCAACAACCCGACCGCAACCTTAACAGACACAAAAAAACTATACGATTTTTGTGACCGGATTTCAGATAAAGTGCCTATTTTTATTGATGAAGCTTATATAGAACTTTCGGCAGGGGGATTAAAAAATAGCATGGCACCACTTGTGGCCAAAGGTAAAAATATATTTGTGGCACGTACCTTTTCTAAAATATATGGCATGGCCGGCCTTCGTATAGGGTACATGCTCGGGAACGAAAAGTCCCTTAAAGCCATTAACCAAATTACAAGGGGAGGTATGGGAATTACAGGGCCTACCATAGCTGCTGCAAATGCTAGTTTGGACGATGTTCCTTTTATTGAAGACTGTAAATCCAAAATAACTTCAGCAAAGAAGTTTACCTATAAATTGTTGGATGATAAAGGGATTAAATACCTTCCGTCTGAAACTAATTTTATACTCTTTCCCATTGAAATGGATGGCGATGAGTTCCTGGATAAAATTTACGAATACAAAGTAGTGGTCAGGGCCTTTAAGTTCTGGGACCAAAATTGGTGCCGGGTAAGCATGGGAACCCTAGAGGAAATGGAATATTTTGCCGCTGCAATTAATAAAATCTTAGTTTAATGGAATTCGCATTGCAAAAGACCATATCGTTATTGATTTTTATATTAATTGGCTTCCTCCTTAAACTTAAGTTTAAAAACCCGGAAGAAATAACAGGGCTTAAAAAAATAATCTTAAATCTGGCATTGCCCGCTACCATTTTTATTGCTTTGTTAAAAATAGAAATAAGCACAGGGCTGATGCTGCTTCCTTTTTTCGCCATATTGCTAAATGTGGTTTTGTATGCCATAACAGGATGGATGCTTCCTTTAATAGGTATTTCAAAAAATTCTGCAATAGGCAGGACCAGCCGCTTGCTTATCCCTTCGCTGGCACCCGGGCTATCGTGTTTTCCTTTTGTGCTGGAGTTTTTGGGTGATAGTTATTTGGCAAAAGCCGCTATGGCCGACTTGGGCAATAAAATCTTTGTGCTGGTGGTTTTGTACATTATAGCCATGAAATGGTTTTATAAAAACAATCATAGAGAAATGGGGAGGGTCAACAATTCAAAAAAAATTAAGGATTTGCTTTTAACCATGCTCAAAGAGCCAGTTAATATCTTCATATTTGGGGCACTTGTCTTTGTGTTGTCGGGGGTTCATTTAAATATGTTACCAGTTTTTTTAAAAGATACCTTTACAAGGCTTAGCCTTATTATGACGCCGTTGGTATTGCTATTTATCGGGTTGGCATTTAAAATAAAACGGTTGCAATTTGTCCAGATATTTTCAATGCTCATGTTGCGTGCCGGTATTGTTTTAATATTGGTTTCCCTATTTGCCCATATTGTCGGGATAGGCCAAAATGGCGATGTACTTTTAATGGTGTCTTTTTCGTTAAGTGCCTGTAGCTTTTGGCCATTTGCCCATATCTCTTTGGTCGGTTCTGCCGAAAAAAGCAAACATGCTAGCACTAAAACATTCGATTCTAATTTTGCAATTGGCGTATTGGCACTTTCACTTCCAATATCCACGATCCTTATTTTAGGAATCCTTTCGGCAGGAAATATGTTTGCCCATGCTTTTAACTTGTTAATTTTGGGTGTATTATGCTGTTTTTCAGGTATTTTTGCTGTACTTTGTAAAAATATAAAATTAATTAAACAAGTTTCCTCTTCCAAAGAATATTCAGAGAGCAACGCCTAGTTGCTGTTAACATATCTTTAACTAATAATTAACTTCTTTTAGTTCGGTTTTTGCCGAACTAAAAGTATTTTTGCACTTTTATTATAAAAGAATGGACCGGAAAGAACAAATGTCTAAGCTTAAAAAGGAGCTTATTGAAGAAATGGGCGTGTATTTTGAAAGTCAGGATATATTGTCGCCACTGTCTTCAAGGATTTTTGCTTTGTTGGCATTGGTAGGCTACGACGGTGTTACCTTTGATGAGATTGTAGATGAACTAGAGGTGAGCAAGAGTTCTGTTTCTACCAACCTTCAATTGTTACAGTCCATGGGGCGGATAAGTTATTATACAAAGCCGGGAGATAGAAAGAGATATTTTAAAATATCGGTAAATGATATGGTAAATAGATTGGATGATAAAATTGATTCATGGCAAAAAGAAAGAAAGCTCCACGAAAAAGTTGCGAATTACCGTAAGGAAATTATAGCAATTAGCGATAAAACCAACAGCGAAATACAAAAGGATCTTTCATTCAATATACATTACATAGAATTTGTAGATAAAATGATAGAAAACCTTCAAAAATTAAAAACAAACATATTAATAACAATCAATCAAGAGAAATAATGAGGTCAAAACTATATTTGAAATTACTTATTATAGGTGGAGCTGTAATGCTTTCAAGTTGCGGGGGCAAACAGGAAAGTAATTCGCAACAGCAAGCACCGCCATTTCCGGTAGTAAAAGTTGAAAGCAAAAAAGTAACAGGATACCAAACCTATCCTACAAGTATAGAAGGAATCGTAAACAGTGCCGTGAGGGCAAAAGTTTCCGGATATATAAAGCAGGTGTTGGTAGACGAAGGTCAGAAAGTAAACAAAGGCCAAACGCTATTTAGGCTGGAAACCGAAACATTGACCCAAGACGCCGATGCCGCCAAGGCAAGTGTAAATGTTGCACAAGTTGAAGTGGATAGACTAAAGCCCTTGGTGGAAAAAGGAATTATAAGCAATGTTCAGCTAGAAACAGCCAAAGCCAATCTTGCACAGGCAAAAAGCAATTACAATAGTATCAATGCCAACATTGGGTACGCAACCGTAAAAAGTCCTGTAGATGGGTATGTAGGGGCAATTCCGTTTAGGGAGGGGACCCTTGTAAGTCCAAGCGACCAAGTACCGCTTACAACTGTTTCAGATATCAAAGAAGTATATGCATACTTTTCCATGAATGAAAAAGATTACTTGGACTTTCTTCAAAATACAAAAGGCGAAACTTTAGAGGAGAAAATCAAGAACTTTCCCAAAGTAAACTTATTGCTGGCCAATGGGGAACAATACAAACAAAAGGGGGAAATAAAAACGGTAACGGGACAAATAAACGAAAATACGGGAACGGTTAGTTTCAGGGCTACTTTCGACAACCCAAACAGATTGCTTACCAACGGGAATAGTGGAAAAATACAAATTCCTGCCGTTTATACCGATTTACCCGTGATTTCCCAGGAATCTACTTTTGAAAGGCAAGGTCAGGTACTGGTATATCATGTAAATGGAGATAATAAAGTGTCATCGGAGGTTATAAAAATTAAAGATGGTGTAGACAATTTATACGTGGTAGAATCGGGGGTTAAAATTGGCGATATAATTGTTGCAAAAGGCGTGGGCAAGTTAAGGGCCGATATGGCAATAACCCCACAAGAAGTAGCCTACGATAGTATAACCAAGCCAATAAAAAAATTATTTAGAAACTAATCCAGAAGCTTAAAAAATAAGTCATGCTAAAGACATTTATAGAGAGACCCGTACTATCTACGGTTATCTCAATTATAATAGTAATCTTGGGGGTTTTAGGTATTTTAACCTTGCCTATCGAGCAATATCCAGATATTGCCCCTCCAACCGTTCAGGTAAATGCCACGTATCCCGGGGCCAATGCCGAAACAATCCTTGAAAGTGTAATTATCCCCATTGAAGAACAGGTAAACGGGGTTGAGGGAATGACCTATATTACTTCAACGGCAACCAATTCGGGAACGGCAAACGTTACGGTATATTTCGATCAGGAAACCGACCCCGATATTGCTGCGGTAAACGTGCAAAACAGGGTTGCCCGTGCAAATCCTTTATTGCCGCAAGAAGTAATACAAACCGGGGTAACCACTCAAAAGCAACAAACCAGTTCGCTAATGTTTATCTCGTTTTATTCTACGAATGAAAATTACGATGCCACCTTTGTTCAGAATTATTTAAAGATTAATGTAATACCCGAATTGCAGCGTGTTAATGGTGTTGGAGACGTAAGGGTGTTTTCCAGTCAGGATTATGCAATGCGTATTTGGTTAAAACCGGAAAAACTGGCCGCATACGATTTAATCCCTTCTGATGTAAGGGCGGCCCTTAACGAACAAAGTTTGGAAGCAGCAGCAGGATCCTTGGGCGAAAACAACGGCGAGGCCTTTTCGTATGTAATTAAATATAGCGGACGCTTTAAAACAGAAAAGCAATACGAAGATATTATTATAAAGGCTTTGGGGAACGGGCAATATTTACGCTTAAAAGATGTTGCCGATATCGAGTTGAACGCACAATCCTATGCATCCAATTCTACCACAAAAGGATATCCCAGTATCAATATGGCGATATACCAGACCAAAGGATCGAATGCACAGGAAATTATCGAGACCATCCGTGCTAAACTGGACGATTTAAAACCTAATTTCCCCAAAGGA
Source organism: Galbibacter sp. PAP.153 (assembly GCF_037029175.1). Classification (NCBI taxonomy): domain Bacteria; kingdom Pseudomonadati; phylum Bacteroidota; class Flavobacteriia; order Flavobacteriales; family Flavobacteriaceae; genus Galbibacter; species Galbibacter sp. PAP.153. The sequence continues at coordinate 8,197 of NZ_JAZEUN010000016.1, forward strand.
ATAGAAATTTTTATCCCATACGATACCAACGATTTCTTAACAGCATCAATCGATAAGGTAATACATACATTGATAGAAGCTTTTATTTTGGTGTTCTTGGTAGTGTTTATCTTCCTTCAGGATGTGCGGTCTACTTTAATTCCGGCCATAGCGGTTCCGGTGGCAATTATTGGGACTTTCTTTTTCCTTAATGTCTTTGGGTATTCCATAAACCTGTTAACATTATTTGCATTGGTATTGGCCATTGGTATTGTGGTAGACGACGCTATTGTTGTTGTAGAAGCGGTACATGCAAAAATTGAAGAAGGGGGCGCTAAATCGTCCCGCTCTGCAACCATTCATGCAATGGAAGAGATTTCAGGGGCCATTATCTCGATTACGCTTGTAATGGCCGCGGTATTCGTTCCGGTTACCTTTATTCAAGGGCCGACCGGGGTTTTTTATGAACAATTTGGTATTACCCTTATTGTTGCCATTGTTATATCGGCTGTAAATGCATTGACCTTAAGTCCTGCTTTATGTGCCCTGTTCCTTAAAACCCATACCGAAGAAGAAAAGAAAAACACCACTTTCCTGCAAAGGTTTTACAATGGGTTTAACAAAGGGTTTAATGCTACTACCGAGCGTTATGGTAGGTCGTTGGGCTTTTTGTACAAACACAAATGGATTACCGGCGTTGTTATTTTAACGGCCGTTGCCGGAATTGTGTGGGTTTCTTCTACAACGCCAACAGGTTTTGTGCCCAACGAGGACAGGGGTATTATTTTTGCGAATGTTGAATTACCTCCCGGAGCATCGCTCGATAGGACCGGGGAAGTAAACAATAAATTGTACAACGCCGCCAAAGACCTCCCCGGAGTAGAAGGGGTGTCGGTAATTAACGGCTTTAGCTTGCTCGGCGGGCAAGGGAGTAACTACGGACTTGGATTTATAAAATTGAAAGATTGGGAAGAAAGAGATGAAGATTCGCTCTCGGTCGATGCACTTACTAAAAGATTATTTGGCATTGCAGCTACCATTCCCGAAGCCAATATTATATTCTTTGCGCCTCCAAGTATTCCCGGCTTTGGTATTTCTTCCGGTTTTGAAGTGAATTTATTAGATAGGTCCGGAGGTGAATTTACGGCTCTTGATAAAACCAATCAGGATTTTATGATGGCTCTTATGAAGCATCCTCAAATTCAATATGCGCAGTCTTCTTTCAATACAAGTTATCCACAGTACGAAATGGAAATAAACGTACCTGTTGCAAAAGAAATGGGAGTACCCATCAACAGTATATTTTCAACATTGCAAGGATATATTGGCGGTGTTTATGCAGCCGATTTTGCCAGGTTCGGGAAACAGTATCGTGTGTATTTGCAAACGCTCCCCGGTGATCGTGAAAACAAAGGCTCGTTAAACGAACTGTACGTTAGGACCGGAAATGGAGAAATGGCTCCCATTACACAGTTTGTAAAATTAAAAAGGGTATATGGGCCACAATCTGTAACACGCTTTAACCTGTTCAATTCATCGAAAGTAACAGGAGCTTCAAATCCCGGTTACAGTACCGGTGACGCCATTGCCGTTGTACAGGAAGAAGCGGCCAAATTGCCCGGAAATTACGGTATTGCCTATTCAGGTTTAACCAGGGAAGAGGTCAACGCCGGAAGCCAAACCATATTGATTTTTATTTTAAGTATTGTGTTTGTGTATTTCTTGCTATGTGCCCAGTACGAAAGTTATTTGTTGCCTTTGTCGGTTATATTATCATTACCATTAGGGGTGTTCGGAGCCTATTTTACCACCAAAATGGTAGGGCTGGAAAACAATATATATTTCCAAATTGCGCTTATCATGCTAATTGGGCTACTTGCCAAAAACGCCATTTTAATTGTTGAATTTGCCATACAAAGACGAAGAAGGGGCGAAAGCCTTTCAGATGCCGCTATTCATGGTGCAAAAGCGCGTTTAAGACCAATTTTGATGACTTCTTTTGCCTTTATACTTGGGTTGATGCCATTGGCGTTGGCCGGTGGCGTAGGAGCATCAGGAAACCGATCTATTGGTACCGGTGCTGCCGGAGGAATGTTGATAGGAACAATTTTAGGGGTATTTATAATTCCTATCCTATTTGTAATCTTTCAATGGCTGCAAGAAAGAATTAGTGGGAAGCCAGAATCAGTAAAAGAAATTGAAGCTTAAAAATAAGATGATAATGAACGTTAAAAAATATAAAATTTTATTAGGTCTTTGCATCCCGTTACTGTTGCAATCTTGTTTTGTGGCTAAAAAATATGAAAGACCGGACGTAGAGACCGATAATTTGTACCGTACCGATCAAATTACTCAAGACAGCACTTCCATTGGAATGGTTTCTTGGCGGGAACTTTTTAAGGATCCCATACTGGAGCGGCATATAGACACTGCTTTGGTAAATAATTTAGATATAAGAATAGCCATACAGCAAATAGCCGCTTCTGAAGCATATTTGAAACAGGGAAAAGCGGGCAATTACCCCACATTGGGGCTTGATGCTTCGGTAACAAGGCAAGAGAACTCGCAAAACAGTCAGTTTGGGAGCATTTTCAGTCAGCCAATAGAACAATACGACCTAACGGCAAACCTCTCTTGGGAAGCTGATATCTGGGGAAAGATAAGAAGTAACAAAAGAGCTTTTGAGGCTACTTACCTACAGAGCTTGGAAGCACACAAAGCGGTTAAGACCGAGTTGGTTGCCGCTGTAGCTTCAAGCTATTATCAATTGCTTTCTTTAGACGAACAGCTTAGGGTAACAAACGAAACAATAGAAACGCGGGAAAGTAGCCTGGAAACCACTAAAGCTTTAAAAGATGCCGGAATGGTTACCGAGGTTGCCGTACAACAAACGGCAGCGCAATTGTATACTGCTAAAGCCATAAAAATAGATTTGGAAAACCAAATTAAGTTGCTGGAAAATGCTTTTTCTATTCTTTTGGCTCAACCGCCACATGCTATTGAACGCAGTAGTCTTGAATCGCAACAACTAACAACCGATTTAGTGGTTGGGGTTCCTTATTTGTTATTGCAAAACAGGCCCGACGTTGTTGCGGCAGAATTTGGTCTGAGAAATGCTTTCGAGCTTACCAATGTTGCCAGAAGTAGTTTTTACCCATCCATTACTTTGAGTGCAAGTGCCGGTTTTCAAAGTTTGGATTTTGACAATTGGATCGATGCCAGCTCTATCTTCAATACTTTGGTGGGTGGGCTAACACAACCCATATTGAACGGCAGAAAGATTAGAACTCAATATGAAGTTTCCAAAGCGCAACAAGAACAAGCACTACTGAATTATAAAAAGACGCTTTTAACGGCAGGACAGGAAGTATCGGACGCTTTGTACCGTTACGATGCCGCATCAGAAAAAATAGAAGTAAGGGAAAAAGAATACGAAGCTTACAACAAGGCTACCGAGTATTCTGAAGAATTGTTAAACCAAGGGTTGGCCGATTATTTAGAAGTACTGAACGCCCAAGAGAATGCATTAAATTCCGAACTGCTTTTAATAGAAAACAAATACACAAAACTTAATGCTGTTGTTACACTTTACCAAGCTTTGGGTGGAGGATGGCAATAGTATTTTTATGTCTCATAATTTCTAAATTTTATTCATGATTTTGCCCCGGTATTTATGGCCGGGGCATTTTTTTGGTTTTATTAAATAAAAAATGTTATTTAGTTCCCTAAACTATTTTACTATGTCTATAGATCATTTGTCACAAGAAGAAATTAAGGCAGAACAGGCCCGTTTTATGACCAAAGTATATGGGTGGATGTCCGGAGCCTTGATATTAACCGGATTAATAGCCGCTTGGGTGGCAAATACAGAAGCCATTATTAGTGTAATTTTTAGTAACCGTTTGTATTTTTACGGCTTATTAATTGCCGAATTTGCTTGTATTGCTTATTTAAGTGCTGTAATCGGTAAGATAAGGGCTAATACGGCAATTGCTTTATTTTTGGGATATGCCGTGTTAAACGGATTAACATTTTCTGTTATTTTTTTAGCTTTCACAACGGCATCAATAGCCACTACTTTTTACATTACGGCTGGGACTTTTGGCGTAATGAGCATGTATGGATATTATACTAAAACCGACCTCACTTCGGTTGGAAATATAGCTTTTATGGGACTTATAGGAATTATTATTGCTTCTGTGGTAAACTTCTTTTTTCAAAATGAAATGCTGTATTGGATCGTAACCTATGCCGGGGTATTAATTTTCGTGGCACTTACGGCCTACGATACCCAAAAGATAAAACAGCTTAACATAATTGGTAACGAAGGAACCGAAGAAGACACCAAAGAAGCTGTTATGGGAGCACTTACATTGTATCTGGATTTTATCAACTTATTTTTGTTTTTACTTCGCCTTTTTGGCCGAAGGAAGTAGGAAAAAAAGAAGTAAAAAAATAATTACTATAAATCTAGTTGCTTAGTTGGCCTTCTCAGCTTTCAATAAGGCATCAATTGTTGCTTGTAATTCTTCCTTGTTGTTGTAAATAGGGTTTAGGTCTACAATTTCAACCTTTCTAAATTCAACGGGGTGGCTTTCACTTTGTATGGAAATATAACCTTCTGTAAGTGGTTTTCCATCTTCTTTTATAGCCGGATCGAAGTTTTCTACGCCGCCATCGCCAATTTGTGGGTGTGTGTATTCTAAAACAGTTTTACCATCAATAATATGTTTTACAATAGAATCTTTAAGCACTAAAAAAGTAGCCCTTACCCATTGGTCTCCACGGTATGTTTTTGATGAAGAATTGGTGCAATGCGGGGTAAATATAGAATCGTTTAGCATAACGTTGGTGCCGGGGGTGCATAAATTTAAGGTTGGGCGTTCTTCATCGCTATTGGCATCGCCGCCTAAAAACTGCCCTTCTATACTTATGGGGAAATCTTGGTCTTTCAGCATAGTTTCCGGGGCCTGGCCATGCAACATGGCTCCGCTGTTTCTCCATGCCCAACCTTCTCCATCAGCTATTTGTTCGCCAACAAAGCGGTATTCTATTGCAAGAAAATATGCAGAGAAAGACTTGTTGTAAAAAAGATGCCCGTATTGTCTGTCAAAAACATTGTGGTAATCATCGTAATTAACAACAATTTTCCCGTCTTTTACAGAAAAGGTATTGGCATAGTTTTCGCCAACTTCGTGTTTAGAAATTTTAGGAACCCAACCGGAAAGGTCTTTGCCATTGAACAGTTGTTGCCATTCCGGTTGGATTGCTATATCAGTTTTAGATTTTTCAATGATGTTTTCCTTTTTCTCTTCTTTGCCCTTACAGCCAATAACGATTACAAAAAGGCTGCATAGAATAAACTGATATATTTTCATTTTTTAATTGCTTGTTATTCAACAATAAATTTTCCTTGCATAGCGGCAAAATGCCCGGGAAAACTACATAAAAAGTCATATGTTCCGGGAGCGGGTGCTTCAAATTCAATGGTGTCGCTTTCTCCGCCTCCTAATAATTTGGTATGTGCAACAACGGCATCTGTGCCTTCGGGAATATAGTCGTTTTCGGTAGCGGCAGTGGCAGCGGTGGCAAATTCAACCAAATCGACATCTTGTTTTAAAATTACCAAGTTATGCCCCATTACTTTTTTATCTAGTTTGCCCACATGTTTTAAGGTAATGGTAACTTTTTGCCCTGCTTTTACACGAATTTCACTTTTGTTGAATTTCATCATGTCGTTTGCAGTAATAACCACTGTGTTTTGATCTTCTTCTGCATCAGAAGCTTTGCTTGCACTTGTTGATTCTTGCTCGTACTGGAATTTTTCTTCTTTCTTCTCCTTTTTACCATCGCCACAACTAATAATGGCCAATGAAAAAAGACATGCAACAATTTTACTGTATAGTTTCATTTGATCTATTTTTAATTTGAATGCTAATATAAGTATTTCTATGGCTAATGCTGAAGCCATTACTTATAAAAATAGTTTTATAACGCTTTTTTGTATTATAGTGTTAATGTTATCTTTTTCGATTGGTCGACGGCCTTATAAATTGCTTCTATAATTTTTAGGTCTTTTAGTCCTTCTTCGCCATTAACGGGAATTGCGGGTTCTGTACCTTTTAATAGAATGTCTGCCATGGCATCCATTTGGAGGGTTTGCTGCGGGGTATGGTCTTCGGTCAGGGCTTTAAGGTGTGTGCTCCCTTTTATGGGGCCATAACCGGTAGCCGGATGTAGTTGGGCAAAGCCTTTGGCTCCGTTTAAAAAGAATTTGTCCAGATTGTTCATGGCATAGGTCGATAGACATGAGGCCACGGCACCGCTGGGAAATCCTAATTGAAATTGAATGGTCTCATCTACGCCTTCCTTGAATTTTTCGGGATTGGTTTTGGTTTCCTGGGCCGTAACCCAAATAGGTTCTTCGCCTACCATATATCGGGCTCCGTTTATGGAATAGATGCCAATATCTACCAAAGCGCCCCCGCCGGCCAATGCTTTGTCGAGCCTCCATTGATTGGGGTCGCCAATATTAAATCCCGACAGCCCTTGGAAAAAATCTATTTTTCCAAAATCCCCCTGTTTTCTCATGTTTACCACCTCTAGGGTATTGGGCTCAAAATGCATTCTGTAGCCAACTAAAAGTTTTACTCCGGCCTTTTTACAAGCATCGACCATTTCTTTTCCTTCTTGGGCACTTATTGCCATGGGTTTTTCGCAAATTACGTGCTTGCCGGCTTTGGCAACGCGAATGGTTTGGCCGTGGTGCAGGGCATTTGGGGTAATAATGTATACGGCATCTATATTTGGATTGCTGGCAATGGCATCAAAATTTTCGTAGTTGTACCTGCTTTCCTTTGGTACATTGTATTTTTCTCCCCAAGTTTCCAGTTTTTCGGGGGTACCGCTTATAAGGCCGGTTATAATTGCTTTATTGCATTGTTGCATTGCTTTGGCAACCCTGTTTGCATAGCTTCCCAAGCCCATGAGTGCAACCTTTAGTTTTGGTTCTTTTGAAGCGGGATTGTGTAAGTGCATTAAATAATTGGGAGAATTCCAACCTACAAGGGATAGTCCGGCAGTTGATATGGCTACTTTTTCTATGAATTTTCTTCGGCTTTTCATAATTAAATGGTTTTTGATTGTATTTTTAAAAGTAACGTATTTTTAGTGCATGGTTAAGCTTTGCGAGGGAAAATGCGCATCTTTTCATGGGTTACCATTTATTTTACGATGCTTTTAACAAAAGCGATGGCCCTTTTTTCATTGTAATAAACATTATCGCGGTCGAAAAAGCCAACATGCCCCCCGTATTTTGGGATTTCTAAATATAGGTTGTCTTTGTTTTTAGAAATTTCTGATGGATAACAGGAAGGCGATAAAAAAGAATCGTTTTGCGCATTGAGGATTAAACAGGGAACCTCAATATTTTTTAAATTGTTAACAGAACTGCTTTTATCGTAATAATCCAATGCATCATAAAAGCCGTGTGCCCTGGAAGTATATAGGTCGTCAAAATCTTTTAGTGTTTTAATGCTATCTATTTCTTCCAGAGAAACCTGGCCGGGGAAAGCCACTTGTTTTTGCCTTAATTTTTTTAGCAGTGTTTTTTTAAACCGCTTTGCATAAATAGTGTTTTTTAACTTGTGGATTTCTAGCATAGATCCATACAAATCGCATGGCACAGATACGGCCACGGCTGTTTTTATTTCTTTTGGTATGTTATGGGTGCCAAGATATTTTAACACTAAATTTCCACCGAGGCTAAAACCGTTCAATACAATAGTTTTGTAGGTGCCCTTTTTTATAAGATGATGAATTACAAGTTCGACATCGTTTGTAGCGCCCGAATGGTACGATTTAAACGTCTTGTTTGGTAATCCGCTACAGCTCCGGTAGTTAATGGACACTGCGTCAAAATTGTTTTCATTAAATATTTTGGCACTTCCGGTTATGTACGGGCGTTGTGCATTTCCTTCCAACCCGTGTAAAATTACAACTGCCTTTTCTGTTTTTTTAACCGAATAAGACCAATCGATATCTATAAAATCATTATCGGGGGTCTGGATTCGCTCCCTTTCCTGGGAAATACCTTTTACTTGACGGATGAGTCCTGAATAAATTGTTGAAAAATGGCCGTTTTTGAATAAATGCGGGGGATTGTAATTGGAAGGTACTAGTGGCATTTTCTTTTTGTTGAAATGATATTTGTATTTAGTTAAATATTATGCGTGCATAATAATAAGTTTGTAAATTTGTAGGGCTCCTTCAAAGTTAAAGTATTTTTAGGGCAATATAGTTTTCCTATAAAATATTCTTATAGATTTTCGAGGGGTTTTAATGGTAAAATAAATAGACTTAAATATGTACACTAAGGAATTTGAAATACGCTGGAACGATTTGGACGCTAACCGCCATTTGGCCAATAAGGCTTATATAGAATTTGCAGCACATACCCGGATGTCTTTTTTAATAGAAAACGGATTCGACCAACGCTTGCTGGGGAAGTTAAATATTGGGCCGGTGGTTTTTTACGAACATATCTATTATTTTAAGGAAGTTTTTTCCGGAAAGCCATTAACGGTTTCCTTGGAGCTGAAAGGAATGAGCGAAGACGGGATGTTTTTTGAATTTCATCATAATTACTACGATTACAAGGGAAGAAATGTTGCGCATTGCGAAATAATGGGGGCCTGGATCGATTTGGAAGCCCGTAAATTAATAGGTCTGCCAGAGGAGGTAAGTCATTTATTTGATAAAGTGGAGAGGGCAAAAGATTTTAGGGTGCTAACGAAGGAAGATACCCGAAGACACGCTAAAACCCCCGTCGACCTGAACGTTTAAAACATTTTTTGTGCTTTTATCACGCCTTTTCTTTAACAACGGGCGGTTTCTTGGTTTTTGTAACCATATAAACTCCCAAAAACACGAGCCCCGCAGCAATTACTTTTACAAAAGTTAGTTTATCGGCGCCCACAATAATGGCAAATAAAATACCTATAAGGGGTTGCAAATACACAAAAGCACCAATGGTAGATGCTTTTAACTGTTTTAGTGCAAATATGTTTAATAAATAAGTTGAAAATGTTGTGCCCACAACCACAAAGGCCATCCGCCATATGGCATCAAAAGGGAGCGAGGTCCATTTAACAGCCGTAAACTCTGTAATGGTAAAAGGGATGTTGATGATAATTCCAATGGTAAAAAGCCATCTCATAATGGTAAAAGCATGGTATTTTGCGGTTAATGGCTTAACCAGTACCAGATAAATTCCGTAAGAAGTAGCATTAATCATAAACAAAATATTGCCCAATGCTATGTTTGGGGCTCCTTGTTCCACGTTTTCGCCAAACAGGACAAGTCCCAGAGCACCGGCAAAGCCCAACAAAATGCCAAATGTTCTAATAAAGGTTACCCTTTCTTTAATGATAATTGCAGATAATATAAAAACAATTATTGGTGTAAGCGTAACAATAACGGCGCTGTTTATGGGTGTTGAAAGACTTAGTCCTTTAAAGAACATCAACATATTGATGACCATCCCGAAAACGGCACAGCATGCAAGCCGTGGCCAATCCTTCTTGTCAATTTTTTCTTTTGGTCCCCATATGCTTATTATCCAAAATAAAATGGCCGCACCGGAAACCCGCAATAAAATAAACCCGAAAGGCTGTATAAACGTGGGCATTACATCTTTGGCAACAGTATGGTTTATTCCGTAAATCAGGCTGGCACCAAAAGCTGCCAATAGCGCTAATATCCTATTGTTCATGTATGGCTTGCTTTGCGGTTTCTACGGTTTTTTTGCTGTTTCCTATAAAAATGGAATCGTTAACAATAATAACGGGCCGCTTTAAAAAAGTATAGTGCTCAAGAATGAGGTTTTTAAAATCGGTTTCTGATAATTTTTTGTTTTTTAGGTCGCGTTCTTTGTACAGCCTGGCCCTTTTGCTGAACAATGCTTCATAAGAGCCTGCCAGCTGTTTCATTCCTTCCAGTTGGTCGTTGGTAATTGGTTCGCTTTTAATGTCTTGAGAAATAAAATTTTCAGGAAGGTTGATTTCATCAATAATCCTTTTACAGGTATCGCAAGTACGTAAATGGTAAATCTTTTTCATGCTGCAAATTTAAAAGTATTAGTCGGAAATATGTTTCTTTATTTAAGATTATAACATCTTTTTAAAAAGTAGTTTCTACTTAAAATTTAAAAGTTATTTTTGATCATTAAATTCAATTAATAGCAACCCCAAAAAAACCTAAGAATGATCGATTATCAGTTTGATGTCCTCGAAAAAAGTAGGCGTCAGGTACTTAAATTAACCGAAGACCTTACGGAGGAAGAAATTAACCAAATTCCCAAAGGATTTAACAACAACATAGCCTGGAACGTAATCCACTTATTGGTTACCCAACAGCTGCTTTGCTATAAATTATCTGAAAAGGCAGGCTATGTAGACCAAGTTACCATTGACAATTATAGACGGGGAACAGCCCCAGACCCGGCAAGGCAAGTTTCTTTAAAGGAATTTGAAAAATTCAAGGAAGAATTAATGTTGAATGCATCGAGAATTAAAGCCGATTATCCCGAGTTTACAAAATTTAACAGCCTTACCACCAGTATCGGGATAAGCATTAACTCCATTGATGATGCCATTGCTTTTAACAATTATCACGAAGGGTGGCATATTGGTTATATTATTGCCCTTCGGCGAGCCATTCGGGCTTTATAAATTCTTCTGCTTTGCTGTATGGAATTTCAATTTTTGTCAATCCATCGGCATAGGCGGCAATTTCATAGGGATTGTAAATTAATACAATGCCCTGCCCGTTAAAGCCAATGCTATTTGGCAAATGGAAAGCATCGTTTTCAAACATAAACCCGGAGCTGTTAATATTGGCTTCGGGTTTTAGGTTTTCTTGTTTCCTAAAAGCTTCTTCGGCATAATTAACAAAAGCGTCCACATTGGTAAAAAGGTCTTCGGCACTCAATGCTTCGCCGGTAAGGTCGTTAAAGTTTAAAAAACTCACGCTACCATAACCATGTGCGCCACCGGTAAATACATAGCTTTCTATTTTTATAGATGAAAAATGCCCGTTTTCAAAAGAAGTTCCGCCTTTAATGCTAGCTTCCCATGGAACGATATCTTCTGGAAAGCGTTCTTTTAATTTTTTATAATCGTTTCTAAAAATGGCAATGGCCTCATTAATAGTTGAAGCTTTTTTTTCTTCAGAATAATTAAGGACATCAATAACAAAAGAATTGATTTCTGTATTTATCTTTTCGGTAACTGCATTTGCTGGTTGTGCCTGCGGGATATTGATTTTTACCTGGGGGCAATCGGTACAGTTATCGGTTACCATATCTTTGTTTACATAACTAATGGTTTCTTTGTTTTCGCACCCCAAAAACAATGCGGTACATACAATTATGAAGATTGAAAAAGACTTTCTGGACATAGGCTGTTAAATAAAAAATAAAGGTACGGCGTTCTTTGCAATCCCCAAAAGTAAACGATATTTTTGTTATACAATCTTCAAGTTATGAGTAAAGAGAATTTACGCTTTAATTCCAAGGCTATTCATGGCGGGCAAGAACCCGATAAAGCTTATGGGGCGGTAATGCCTCCAATTTACCAAACTTCAACATATGCACAATCTTCGCCGGGCGCGCACAAGGGGTTTGAGTATTCCAGAAGTGCCAACCCAACTAGGACGGCACTGGAAAATAGTTTGGCAAGTATCGAGAACGGCAAATACGGTTTGGCTTTTGCTAGCGGCCTGGCGGCAATAGATGCGGTAATGAAATTACTGCAACCGGGAGACGAAGTAATATCGACCAACGATCTGTATGGTGGCAGTTACCGCTTGTTCAGTAAAATTTTTGAAGGGTTTGGGATCAAGTTTCATTTTGTGAACATGGAAAACCCGGCAGTAATTGAAAACTATATAAATACAAACACAAGGCTTATTTGGGTTGAAACCCCTACAAACCCAATGATGAACATTATTGATATTGCCCAAGTAGCCAACATTGCAAAAAAACATAAGGTTTTATTGGGGGTAGACAATACGTTTGCCACGCCATATTTGCAATTGCCACTCGATTTGGGAGCCGATTTGGTAATGCATTCGGCAACAAAATATATGGGCGGGCACAGCGATGTGGTTATGGGTGCCTTGGTGGTAAAAAATAAGGACTTGGCCGATAAACTGTATTTTATTCAAAACGCAAGTGGTGCGGTTGCCGGCCCCATGGACTGTTTTTTAGTACTTCGCGGAATAAAAACCCTGCACGTGCGTATGCAGCGCCATTGTGAAAATGGAGCAGCCATTGCGAAATTTTTGGCAGATCACCCAAAAATAGAGAAAGTATATTGGCCCGGGTTTAAATCGCACCCCAATCATGAAATTGCCAAAAAGCAAATGAAAGGTTTTGGCGGGATGATTTCTTTTGTGACCAAGGGAAACAATTACCAAGAAGCTATTAAAATTGTGGAAAATTTAAAAGTATTTACATTGGCCGAATCGTTGGGGGGCGTAGAGTCTTTGGCGGGACATCCTGCAAGTATGACGCATGCCTCTATCCCCAAAGAAGAAAGGGAAAAAACAGGCGTGGTCGATGCCTTGATTAGATTGAGCGTTGGGATTGAAGATGTAGAAGATTTAATCGATGATCTTAGACGAGCAATAGGGTAACGAAAACGTTTGAGATTAACGATTTTTTAAAAAACAAGCATTTTTTTTCAATAAAAAGTATAATTTTGCTGTCAAATTATTAAATACACAATTAATCCATTTTTTATGAATGCAATGGACCAAAAAATAAAAACATTTATGGACGAAGTAAAAGTCCGTAATGCACACGAGCCAGAGTTTCTTCAGGCAGTACACGAAGTAGCAGAAACAGTACTTCCGTATATTGCACAGCATGAAATATACAACGGTAAAAACATATTGTTGCGCATGGTAGAGCCCGAGAGAGCTATAATGTTTAGGGTGCCGTGGGTTGACGATAAAGGGGAAATACACGTAAACAGGGGGTATCGAATCCAAATGAGCTCTGTTATCGGTCCGTATAAAGGCGGGCTACGTTTTCACCCAACGGTAAATATGAGTATTTTAAAATTCTTGGCTTTTGAACAGGTTTTTAAAAACAGTTTGACAACATTGCCAATGGGCGGTGGTAAAGGAGGGTCTGACTTTGATCCGAAAGGAAAGTCGGATGATGAAGTGATGCGTTTTTGCCATAGTTTTATGACCGAACTTTTTAGGCACATAGGGCCAAATACCGATGTCCCGGCCGGAGATATAGGCGTAGGAAGTAGGGAAATTGGTTTCTTGTTTGGAATGTACCGAAAAATTAAAAATGAATTTACGGGAGTTTTAACCGGGAAAGGGCTTTCTTGGGGTGGTTCCCTCATTCGTCCAGAAGCTACAGGATATGGAAATGTGTACTTTGCACAAAATATGCTGGAAAGAAAAGGAGATACTTTTCAAGGGAAAACAGTAACGGTTTCCGGTTCGGGAAATGTAGCGCAATATGCTACCGAAAAGGCCACGCAATTGGGCGCCAAAGTAGTTTCGCTTTCAGATTCTTCGGGGACCATTTATGATAAAGACGGAATCGATGCCGAGAAGCTCGCTCATGTAATGTTTATTAAAAACGTAAAACGCGGAAGAATTTCGGAATATACAGAAAAGTATCCTTCGGCAGAATATTATGCAGGCAAAACCCCGTGGCACATACCTTGCGATATAGCACTTCCTTGTGCAACGCAAAATGAGCTGAACGAAGAAGATGCAAAAGCATTAACTAAAAACGGATGCATATGTGTGAGCGAGGGCGCAAACATGCCTTGTACTCCGGGAGCTATTCTTCAATTCCAACACGCAAAAATATTGTTTGCGCCAGGAAAAGCATCCAATGCCGGGGGTGTTGCAACTTCGGGCTTGGAAATGGCACAAAATTCGTTACGTTATAGCTGGACAAGAGAAGAGGTTGATGATAAATTGAAAGGGATTATGAAGAGTATTCACAATTCTTGTATCGATCACGGAGAAGATCCAGACGGATATATCAACTATGTTCGGGGCGCAAATATTGCAGGTTTTGTAAAAGTAGCCGATGCAATTCTAGCCCAAGGAGTGGTGTAATTTATAGTTAAAAGAGACTGTCTAAAATCAAGTGTTTTTAGACAGCCTCTTACTTTTATATGTTTAATCAACAGAAGGGGACGTTGTTGATGCTAATAACGATTTTATTTTTGGATGAAATTTTGCATCAGAAACCCGAAGTATTTCATCCAGTAAATCTGTCGATATAGGTTTCGGGTTAGGATATTTGTATTTGCATAAAAAATTCTTCAAGGCTAAGTTCAACCGGTCTTCTCCAATTAACTTGCTTATTTCAGCAAAAATTACGGCTCCTTTAGAATAGGCTATATAAGGCTGGTTTTTGGTAGCCTTAATTAATGGGACGTCTTTATAGTAACCTTTTTCGGCATTATAAATTTGTCGATGTAATTGTATGCGCTCCTTCATTTTTTCTTCACCGTGCATTTTTTTATAAATCATCAATTCTGTATACATGGCAAGGCTTTCGGTAAGCATGGCATACCCTTCCCTATAATCTGGATTTATTTGATTGTTACCCCACCAAATATGTGAAACTTCGTGTCCAGCAAGCTCATTTATAACATCCTGCTTATCATCAGCCTTAATATTGGCATTGAAGATCATGTTTTCTGTCATAAAAATAACACCCGGGTAAGCTGTGCCGGCAAAACCACTGGTAAATGAAGATATTTCTGCAAAAACAATCTCTTTAAACGGGTATGGGCCAAAGTTTTTGGTGCAATAATCTAATGAAAGTATTGTGTTTTTTATAAGGTGGTCAACATTATTGTCATGCAATGCATTGTACAGAACTTTAATGGTTATGCCATTGTGTATGGTGCTTTTGGACAAATATTTGGCTGAAGATAATGCAAAGCGAAATGGAATGGCGTTTGCCCGATAGGTAAAATAATTTCGTTTTTTATTTTTCCAATGTTTTGTGAGCTCGCCGGTTCCCACGGCTATTTGGTTTTGAGGAGTGGAAATTTCCAACTCTAAATCAATAAAATCATCTGTATTTTCTTTAGGGGCTCCTAAAGGCTTAATGCCTGTGGCTTCCCCCAAATTATATTTATTTCTAATGTTGCTATCCATAGTTTCTTTGCCTTCATCATATCCAAACCGGGGAAAATAGTTGCTGATTCTCATGAAAGACCCATTTTCTACAATGGCATTAAAAGCATCGTGACCATTTACAGCGTACCATTTGTATTTTAATTCAAACTTCAATTTTGCGGTGTCGTTTGGTTGAAGTGGCTTTTGTAGGAAAAGTGCTGAAACCGGGTTGTCAATAATCAGTTTTTCATTTTTATATTGATATGAAAATGATTTGATTATAAAATCTTCCGGGATATGAAGCAATATCGAATCTATGGGTTTTTGGTGCATATTTTTAATGACATAACTTCCCGTAATTTTATATGCATGGTCTTCTGGAAACAAATCAATATTGGCAATAACTTTTTTTATGGTTGGTTGGGGAATGTTTTGATATTTTCTATAGGTTTTTTCATAACGAACGGCTTTTGTTATAGCCAGATCATTGTCCCGGGGGATATAGCCATGTAGAAAGATGTCGGAAATGATAATGCAGAGTACCAAGAGCACCAATGAACCAATAATTTTAGCAATACTGTTTTTATGGTTTTTGAAGGTTCCATACAATAAAAATAGCAGTGCAACTGCCAAAAACCCAAAAGACAAGCGCCATAAGAACAAGGGCAAATATCCGCCATAGCCTAAGAAATCACTATATGTTCCTTTATAATCGGATAGGAACCTAAATAATGGATTCTTGATGAACCCTTGAACCAATTTGGTGCCAAAAACTACAAAGAACGCCATAGAAATGCCCAATGCGAGATTTTTGTTTTTGATTAAGTTGTTTATGAAAAATAAGAAAAGCGATAAAAGTATAAGCGGGAATGTGTTGAAAACAATAACCCCATAATATGCATTCCAGTCAAAATAAGGAAAATTGTAAAGGAATTGAAAAGTTATAGCCTCCATTATCATCAATAGTGTAAAGTAGCTTATCAAGAACAAAATGCTTCCTATGTTGCCTATTAGTTTTTCTTTGGAATAATATGTAGTATCCTGTATAACTGAAAATCCTTCCGCTTTGCTTCGCCAGAAAACATCATTTACAAAATACACAATAGTCAATCCTCCAATAAAATAAAAAATACCGTTAATGGTTTGGGCCAAGAGCCCCGAACTGGCATAATATTGAGGAAGACGGATGCCTTTGTCTATATCGGCATACATTTCCATTCCTACATAAAAAAGCAACAAAACGGATATGGCAATTAAAGAGATGCTTTTAAATAAATAGATACAATCAATTTTTATAAAAGAAAGGATAGCGTACCATTTGGATTTAGAGTCGAATTTGGCGGTTACTTGTGTAAAAGGCGTGAGGGAGGGTTGTGTTTTTAGCAATGGCGCTTGCTTTTTAAATGCTTTGGGCGTAGAAAGGAAGGAAAATAGGTAAATGCCGCCATATAGAAAGCATATTGAACAAATAAAAAAAGAGAGCCTGTTTATCAACCATAAATTGGTGAAAGAAACCACTTGGGTATTACGTTGATAAACTGTAAGATCTTTTCCTTCAAAAAAGTAACTGGACAAACCAAAAGGGTCTACCAAGGCAGAAATGCGTTGTGCAAATAGCGATTGGGGTAATGCCTGCGCCATAAACGGGGCATTAGAAAATACCATAACCACCATATACAAAACATACAGCATTAATCCACTTATGGCAACCATAAGCTTGTTTTGTAATTTCTGCGCAATAAAAAATAGGATGCTACATATAAATAAGGCATTGCACATACCGAACGTAATAAATGGATAAAGGAAATGCCAAAGGTTGAATCCCGGGCTTATTTCAGTTTCTGTTTGGGTATACAAACCTGCCACATAGCCTGTTATAAGAATAAAAAAGCTGAATAGTGTTGTTGAATAGAAAGAAAAAAAACGTGCACAGGCAAAAGTTTTCTTTTTAATAGGAGTGGTAAAAATGATTAAATTGAAGTTGGAGTCTCTCTCTTTAAACAATAGGGCAAAAGCCAATAAAGTGGCCATTAAAATAATGGCAAGGCTTAATAGCCCAATCATGAAGCCTACCGAATATGGAGCGTTTATATAGATGCCTTCTCCAATATTAATGCTGAATTTGTATCCCGCCCAAAAGCCAATAACTGCTAAAACAATCAAGGCAACATAGATATACTTTTGCTTGAGTATTATATGAAGGTCGTTTAAAAATACCGTATTCATTTTTTGTACCTATTTAAATAATTAAAATACACATGCTCTAAAGAGGGCGTAATAGCGTGAAAACCTATCGGACAAACATCTTCATTAACCGTTATATGCATTACTTTCTCTATAAGTTGCTTGCTAATAACACGGTATTCTGTTTCCAATTTTGACAGTTCGCTTTTTTTAATGGCCTTGGCCCATAATTTACCATTTAGCTGTTCTATAAAATATGTTGGAGCACCTTGAGAAATAATAGCCCCCTTTTCTATAATGGCCATAGTAGAACAAAGATTTCTAACATCTTCTACCAAATGGGTAGAAAACACTACAATAATATCTTCGCTTAGTTCGCTCAACAAGGTGTTAAAACGGTTGCGCTCCTCGGGATCCAGACCTGCCGTAGGTTCGTCTACAATTACTATTTTGGGTTCTCCCAATAATGCTTGTGCTACACCAAAGCGTTGTTTCATTCCACCGGAAAAAGTATGTACTTCTTTATTTTTTGCATCCAATAGGTTTACCTTTTCGAGTAAGTTCATGATTTGTTCGTGGCGTTGCCCCGAATCTTGAATGCCTTTTAATTTTGCTATATGGTCTAATAAATTATAAGCGGAAACCTTTGGATAAACACCAAAATATTGTGGCAAAAACCCTAAATGTTTTTGTATTTTAAAAGGCTCGTTAACAATATCAGATCCGTTAAAAGTGAGGCTTCCTTTAGAAGGTTTTTGGAGCCCCACAATTGTTTTCATTAACGAAGATTTACCGGCACCATTGGGCCCTAATAAGCCAAATATGCCATTTTTAATTTCTAAATTTACGGCATTAAGAGCCTGGTATCCGTTGTTGTAAACAAGGGATACATTTTTAATTTTCAATGTGTTCATGTATGCTGTTTTATATGTGAAAGAGGTGGTTAATCTACATAATCTATAATATCTCCGGGTTTACATTCAAGTGCTTTGCAAATAGCCTCCAGGGTTTCAAACCGAATGCCTTTTGCCCTTCCTGTTTTAAGAATGGATAAATTGGCGGGCGTAATGCCAATGGTATCAGCTAAATCCTTGCTCTTTATTTTGCGCTTTGCAAGCATAACGTCCAGGTTGATAATAATTGGCATAATTTATATATATAAATCTTGTTCGTTTTGTAAATCTAATCCTTGTTGAAAAATTTCTGAAATAATAAAAATAAAGATGCCCAGAAACATATGTAAGGCTATAATCATATATATTTCTCTTTCAATTTCCGTAAAAAAGGATGAAATAATAACCAACAGAATGGGTAAAAACAAATTGATGGCATAAAATCGTTTTAAATGGGCAATGTTGGCTACAGTAAATAATTTTTGTTGATAAAAGACCTGAAAAACATTAGAAAGTAGCCAGAAAAACAGCGCATATGCCAAAGTGGGAAGCAAAAATGAAAATACTAAATAAGGTATGCTGTTGTCCAGAATTAAAAAAGGAACATCTGTAAAAGGATATTCAATAATAGTTTGGCCTGCCACAGATTTAATATTGGTTTTTGTTACCGAACATATAAACCCATAAATAGCTGTAAAAAAATAAAGCCACGCCAGAACTCTTGTTACAGCGTATAATATTTTGGAAATAATATTGGTTTTTTTCATTGTCTAAGTTTCAATTATTATTGCAAATATATAAAAATTATTGTAAAACAATAATTAATTGTTGTTTTGTTGAAATTTAAAGGCACCTTCTTTTATCTTGAAATCAAGCTATATAGAAAAAGCAAATTCCTATTTTTGTTTATATTCCTATAAAATATGATTGTAACAACCCGGGCTATTGTGCTTTCAGCTATAAAATATGGCGATACCAGTTTGATTGTAAAGCTTTTTACGGAAAGTGACGGGGTAAAATCGTATATGTTGAAAGGGGTATTGTCATCAAAAAAAGGAAAATTAAAAAAAGGATATTTTCAGCCGTTAACACAACTAGAAATAGTTGCCAACCATAAAAATAAAGGCACTTTAGAAAGTTTGCGGGAAGTAAAACTTGCATATTCGTATAAAAACCTACAAACAGATGTAAGTAAAAGTTCAGTGGCAATTTTTTTATCCGAAATGTTAGTAGTTTCCCTTCAGGAAGAAGAAGAAAATACCGCTTTGTATAAATTTATAGCTACGGCTTTTATTTGGTTGGACGAACACGACGAAATAGCCAATTTCCATATTTCTTTTTTGTTGGAGCTAACAAAATACCTGGGCTTTTACCCCGACGATTCACAGCGGGAAGCTCCTTATTTTGATCTTTTAGAAGGAGAATTTGTATATTCCTTGTACAATCAGGTTATCGAGGGGCAACAATTGGCGGTTTTTAAGCAACTGTTGCAACATGGTTTCGAGGATGCAAATATTGTTAAAATGAATAAAACGGTGCGGGCAGATTTGTTAAATAGCTTAATCCGTTATTACCAATTGCACCTGTCCGATTTTAAAAAGCCTAAATCACTGGAAATTCTTCAGCAGATATTTGCTTAAATAATTACAAGTCATTGTAAATATTAATATTAACCTAATAACATCCCCATGGATTGCTTTTAGGATGTTTAACATGGGTCAATTCACTGGAATTTAGTATTTTTGCCAACTTAAATACGACAAAGGAACTGTTTAAATGAAGTTTACAGAATATAAAGGATTGGATTTGCCCAAAACTGCGGAAGAAGTTCTGAAATTTTGGGATGAGCAAGCAATTTTTGAGAAAAGTATCACCAGCAGGGAAGGTAAAGAGCCTTTTGTTTTCTATGAAGGCCCTCCATCTGCCAATGGGTTGCCGGGAATTCACCATGTCATGGCCCGGGCCATTAAGGATATTTTTTGTCGTTATAAAACCCAAAAAGGATATCAGGTAAAACGCAAAGCGGGGTGGGATACACACGGGCTTCCGGTAGAATTGGGGGTTGAAAAAGAACTGGGTATTACCAAAGAAGATATTGGTACCAAAATATCGGTAGAAGAATACAACCAGGCTTGTAAGAAAGCGGTAATGCGCTACACGGACATCTGGAACGATATGACCCGGAAAATCGGGTATTGGGTAGATATGGAGCACCCCTATATTACCTACAAGTCCAAATACATGGAAAGCGTATGGTGGCTATTAAAGCAAATCTACGATAAAGGATTAATGTACAAAGGGTACACCATTCAGCCGTATTCGCCTAAGGCAGGAACCGGTTTGAGTTCGCACGAATTAAACCAGCCGGGAACCTATCAAGACGTGTCCGATACAACAGTGGTGGCACAATTTAAGGCCATAGAAGAAACACTTCCCGAATTTTTAAAAGGGTTTGGGGCCGTTCATTTCCTGGCATGGACAACCACGCCATGGACACTTCCGTCCAATACAGCTTTAACAGTAGGCCCTAAAATTGATTATGTGTTGATAAAAACATACAATCAATACACTTTCGAGCCCATAAATGTGGTGGTGGCCAAACCATTGCTTAAAAAACAGTTTTCTGGTAAATATTTTGAAGCTGAAAATGAAACTGCTTTTACCGATTATGAAAGTGGGGCCAAAAAAATACCATATTTGGTAATGGCTGAAGGGAAAGGAGCAGATTTAATTGGAGCCCAATATGAGCAATTGTTGAATTATGCATTGCCATACCAAAACCCCGAAAATGCCTTTAGGGTAATAGGCGGGGATTTTGTTACCACCGAAGACGGTACCGGAATTGTGCATACAGCCCCAACTTTTGGTGCAGACGATGCCAAGGTAGCCAAAGAAGCTACGCCAGAAGTACCGCCAATGTTGGTATTGGACGAAAATGATAATCCCGTTCCTTTGGTAGATCTTCAAGGCCGCTTTAGGGCAGAATTGCCTGAAGTTGGCGGTAAATATGTAAAAAATGAATATTATACCGATGGCGAAGCACCCGAAAAGTCTGTAGATGTAGAAATAGCTATTAAATTAAAAGAAGAAAACAAAGCCTTTAAGGTAGAAAAATATGTGCACAGTTATCCGCATTGCTGGCGTACCGACAAGCCGGTTCTTTATTATCCGTTAGATTCATGGTTCATTAAAGTAAACGAGGTTAAAGACCGGATGTACAATTTAAACAAAACCATCAACTGGAAACCAAAAGCAACCGGGGAAGGGCGTTTTGGAAATTGGTTGAAAAATGCAAACGATTGGAACTTATCGCGTTCCCGTTTTTGGGGAATTCCGTTGCCGATATGGCGTACCGAAGACGGTAGGGAAGAAATTATCATCGGCTCGATTGAAGAGCTAAAAGATGAAATGGCAAAAGCGGTAGAAGCTGGCGTTATGGAAGCTGATATTTTTGCCGATTTTGAAGTGGGGAACATGAGTGAAGCAAACTACGAAAAAGTAGACCTTCACAAAAACATAGTCGATAAAATTGTATTGGTTTCTCCATCGGGAAAACCCATGAAACGAGAAGCCGATTTGATTGATGTTTGGTTCGATTCCGGTTCCATGCCTTATGCACAATGGCATTATCCGTTTGAGAACAAAGAAAAAATAGATCAAGGGGGAGGCTTTTTCCCCGCCGATTACATCGCAGAAGGAGTAGACCAAACCCGTGGGTGGTTTTACACCTTGCACGCCATTGGTACAATGGTTTTCGACTCCGTGGCCTATAAAAATGTAGTGTCAAACGGTTTGGTGCTCGATAAAAACGGACAAAAAATGTCCAAGCGTTTGGGCAACGCCGTAGACCCTTTTGAAACATTAAAAGAATACGGCCCCGATGCCGCGCGTTGGTACATGATTTCCAATGCAAATCCATGGGATAATCTAAAATTTGATATTGAAGGGGTTGCAGAAGTGCGTAGAAAATTCTTCGGAACGCTATACAATACCTATTCTTTTTTCAGTTTATATGCCAATATCGATGAATTTACCTATGCTGAAAAGGACATTCCATTGAATGAAAGGCCAGAAATTGACCGCTGGATACTTTCAGAATTAAATACATTGGTGCAAAAGGTTGATGAAGCATATGCCGATTACGAACCCACAAGAGCAGCAAGGGCAATCTCCGATTTTGTTCAGGAAAACCTGAGCAACTGGTATGTGCGTTTAAGCAGAAGGCGTTTCTGGAAAGGCGATTATGGGCAAGACAAAGTAAGCGCCTACCAAACATTGTATACGTGTTTGGTTACGGTTGCAAAGCTTGGTGCGCCAATTGCACCTTTCTTTATGGATCAGTTGTATAAAGATTTAGTGGCCGCCACCGGAAAGGAAAACTTTGAAAGTGTGCATTTGGCAGAATTCCCCCAATTTGTAGAAAACTTTGTTGATAAATTGTTGGAGCGCAAAATGGAGAAGGCTCAAACAATATCTTCCTTGGTACTTTCGTTGCGTAAAAAGGAAATGATAAAAGTACGTCAACCGCTTCAAAAGATAATGATTCCAGTACTTAACGAGGAACAAAGAAATGAAATTAAAGAGGTGGAAGACTTGATAAAGTCTGAAGTAAATGTAAAAGAAATTGCATTGATTGATGATGCTTCCGGGGTTTTGGTAAAACAAATTAAGCCTAATTTTAAAGTTTTAGGGCCACGTTTTGGAAGAGATATGAAGCTGATTGTCAATGAGATAAATAAATTTAACCAGCCCGAAATTCAAAAAATTGAAAGTGAAGGGGCTATTTCTATTGAAATTAATGGAAAAAACGTTACTTTAGGAATCGATGAAGTAGAGATTTCATCACAAGACATAGAAGGGTGGTTAGTAGCCAGTTCGGGCGCAATCACTGTAGCATTAGACGTAACGATCACAGAAGATTTGCGTAACGAAGGAGTAGCCAGGGAACTGGTAAATAGAATTCAGAACTTACGTAAGGATTCTGGTTTTGAAGTGACAGACAAGATTGATGTTAAGTTACAAAAGGATGGTTTTGTAGAAAAAGCTGTTGAAAACAATATAGAATACATTAAGGCAGAAACCTTAACGGCACAGCTAAATTTCGAGGAGAACTTAGATAATGGTACAGAAATTGCTTTTGATGAGGTAAACACCAAGTTAATTATTCAAAAACACTAGTACTATGGAAACAGATATGAAAGTAAGGTACTCAGATAAAGATCTAGCAGAGTTTAGGGAACTGATTGAAGGAAAAATAGAAAAAGCATATCAAGACCTTGAGCTTTTAAAAAGCTCTTATAAAAACGACGGCAACAATGGTACAGACGATACTTCTCCTACATTTAAAGCATTCGAGGAAGGGTCTGAAACAATGAGCAGGGAAGCAAATACACAACTGGCTTTGCGTCAGGAAAAGTTTATCCGCGACCTAAAAAATGCATTGGTACGTATCGAGAACAAAACGTATGGTGTTTGTAGGGTTACCGGGAAGCTTATCAACAAAGAGCGCTTAAAGCTGGTACCGCATGCTACCTTGAGCATCGAAGCTAAAAATATGCAAAGTTAATTGCAAAAAAACAACACTTAAATGTAAAAAAAAGCGCTCTGTTAAGAGCGTTTTTTGTTGCATAAACCTTGCCCGCCAATTGGTTGTTATTTTAAAAAGTATTTTACATGAAGTACATTTTTGCTTTCATTATTTTTCTCAGCGGAGCATACGCATATTCCCAAAAGGCCATAAAAAAAGTTGTCCTTGCCAAGGAGGTTTCTTTTATAGAGGTAGATGCCAATAATGTATTCAATGTTTCCATGCAAACGCACAAGGGCGATGATGTAATTATTGTAACCAAGATGGAAGGGGAATATCAAAACGAATTTGTAAATACTGTAAAAGAAGAAGGAACCACCTTGTTTATAGGCGTAGAGCAAAGACCGTTGTTTAATAAGCCCAACGATAAATTAGGGGCGCATAAAGTAATTTCGGTTTCATTGGAGATTGAAGTCCCCGAATACAAAGAAGTGCATATTTCTGGAAATTATACGGGAATGGAACTCAGGGGCCATTATAAAAGTATAGAGGCCATAACGGCCAACGAATTGATAGTGCTGGACAATATTTCTGGCGGAACCATAAAGGCAAGGACGCGAAACGGAAATATAGTTGCAGAAAAAATAAGTGGAGAGGTATGGGCCAAGAGCGAATACGGAAAAGTATACAAAGGCTCTTTGAAGACCGGAAATACTAACTTCGAGTTAAATTCGTTGAACGGTAACATTTACATCAATAAAACAGAATAATATCCTTATTTTTACCGCCGTTGAAATATGTATGCCACTAGAAAAGGCAGTTTACTTAAAAAATATGTCATTAAAAAAAGCATCCCTGATTATAGTCTTGGTCCTGTTAATAGATCAAGTATCCAAAATATATATTAAAACCCATTTTATTTTAGGAGATTATGTTGAGGTTTTCAGCTGGTTTAAAATTTTGTTCATAGAAAACGAAGGAGCTGCGTGGGGCACTAAAATAAGTGATATAATTCCTTTTATTTCAGATGAGGCCGGAAAACTTTTTTTAACCATATTCAGGCTTGTTGCAATATGCGGAATTGGCTATTGGTTGTACGATTCGGTTAAAAAAAATGCCACACCAACTTTGGTTATCGCTATATCGTTAATTTTTGCCGGTGCTTTGGGGAATATTATCGACTCGGTTTTTTATGGACTTATTTTCAACGACAGTTATGGGCAAGTGGCAACATTGTTTCCCCAAGACCCATACGGTTCCTTATTCCACGGGAGGGTTGTAGATATGCTTCATTTCCCGATGATAGACACGGTCTGGCCAGAATGGATGCCTGTTGTTGGCGGGAAAACTTTTAGGTTCTTCGAGCCTGTATTTAATATTGCCGATGCGGCGATAAGTATTGGCGTAGGTGTATTATTGGTGTTCAATAAAAAGGCTTTTCCAAAAAAATAATTCTTTTACCGTTATTTCAAAATTCATAAATGGCATCAGGGGTTGCACAAATATCCAATGCAATATCTTGGTGGTGCAGGTCGTTGAATGCTTCTTCCGGAGGAAAGAAAGAGAGCCCTATTTTTATAACATCTTTTCTGCAAGTGGCCAAAAAACGATCGTAAAACCCTTTTCCATAGCCAATTCTGTTCCCTTTTTTATCAAAAGCCAACAATGGTATAAAAACAACGTCAATTTTTTCACTCGCTATTTCGATCCCGTTTTCGGGTTCGGGAATGCCATATTCGTTGATTATTATTTTGGTGTTGTCTGTAAGGAGGTAATTGGTTAAGGTGCTATTTAAAAAATTGCTTTTGGGAATAACCACTTCTTTGTCTTTTCCCTGTAAAATGCTTAAAATAAACGAAGTGTCTATCTCCTTGTGTTTTTCAATGGCAAGAAAGATATGGTAAAAGATTTGGTCCCATATTTTAAGGGATAAGAGTTGGTTGGCAATCTGTATGCTTAAATTTTCAATTTCGCTTTTTGTAAGAGCAAAGCGTTTTTCTTTGTAGAGTTGGCGAAGCTCTTTTTTGTTCATCTACTAAACTTTTTCAAACATTTCCTCCAGTTCACCCAAAGAGATTGGTTTTACCCAATAATCAGATACTTCTTCAAAAGCTTTAGCCCTTTGAATATCTTCCGGGTTAATGGACGAGCTTACCACGTACAAGGTTATGGGATGTTCTAAATCTGACTTAATTTTTACAAATTCCTCCAAAAATTGCCATCCGTCCATGACAGGCATATTAAGGTCCAAAAGAATAACTTGTGGTATTCTCTCTTTTTCGGGTTGTTCAAAAACACCTTTAAAGTAAGAAAACGCTTCACTTCCATTTTCAAAAACCAAAAACTCTTTGCATAATTTTTTGATGTCTAGCAAGCGGGACAGCATTTTTACATAGAGTTTGTCATCGTCAATGATACAGGCTAGGTCAATTTTATGGTTCATTTACATATTTGTTAGGGGTCCAATTATCATAAATCAGCAGCTAAAGATAGTTTTTTTTTAATATTTCAACCTGTTAAAATGTAATAGTAATCGGTATTTGTACAAAATAATTTTTTTAAGCTAAAAATTGTAATCTTTTTCTCTCATAATTAATAAATAAGGTCTGTTGTTTATGATGTAATTTTAGATTCATTTATCTTTGAAGAATAAATTGTCGTACTTTCATGAGCCAAACCCCAATAGAAATACAATTGCAAACGTTGCCCAACAATCCGGGGGTTTATCAATTTTATAACAAGGACGGGAAAATTATTTATGTCGGTAAGGCCAAGAATTTAAAAAAAAGGGTTTCTTCTTACTTTCATAAAAACCATGAATATGGCAAAACCAGGGTGCTCGTCAAAAAAATTGAAACGATTAAGCATATTGTGGTGCCTACCGAAACAGACGCACTTTTACTGGAAAACAACCTCATAAAAAAATACCAGCCGCGCTATAACGTTATGCTGAAGGACGATAAAACGTATCCTTGGATCTGTATTAAAAACGAGCGTTTTCCACGAGTATTTACCACACGGAACATGATAAAGGATGGGTCGGAATACTTTGGCCCATACACAAGCATGAAAACCGTAAGGATACTTTTGGACCTTATTAAAGGGCTGTATTCGTTGCGCACCTGTAATTACGATCTTTCCAAAGAAAAAATCGATGCCGGAAAATATAAAGTGTGTTTGGAATACCATTTAGGAAATTGCCTGGGCCCCTGTGAAGGATATCAAACCTTAGGGGAATACAATAAACAAATAACCGCTATCCGGGAAATTATAAAAGGAAATTTTAAAGATTCGTTAGGCGATTTTAAAAGCCAGATGAAAGCCTTGGCTGCCGAAATGCAATTCGAAGAAGCACAGCAGATAAAAGAAAAAATAGATGTTCTGGAAAATTATCAGGCAAAATCCACTGTGGTAAACCCGAAAATAAGCAATGTAGATGTGTTTTCAATTGTTAGCGACGAAAGCTTCGGCTATGTCAATTTCCTTCAATTGTCTTACGGTGCCATTATAAGGGCGCATACCGTAGAAATTAAAAAGAAACTCGACGAAAGCAATGAAGAGTTATTGGAGCTGGCCGTAACAGAACTGCGAACAAGGTTCAACTCCCAGTCTAAAGAAATATATGTGCCTTTTTCTATTAATGTTGCTGAAGGAATTAAGGTTACCATTCCAAAATTGGGCGATAAAAAACGTATTTTAGAACTCTCCGAAAGGAATGCCAAATTATATAGGCAGGAGCGCTTTAAACAGATTAAGATTGTAGACCCGGAACGTCATGTAAAAAGAATCATGGCGCAAATGAAAAAAGATTTAAGGTTGTCTGAAGATCCGCGACATATAGAATGTTTCGACAATTCAAATATACAAGGGACAAACCCGGTTGCCGCATGTGTGGTATTTAAAGACGGAAAACCAAGCAAGAAAGACTATAGGCATTTCAACATAAAAACAGTTGTGGGCCCCGATGATTTTGCATCGATGGAAGAAGTGGTGCACAGGCGCTACAAACGGTTGCTGGAAGAAGCTGAACCGCTTCCGCAGTTAATTGTAATAGACGGTGGGAAAGGGCAGCTATCATCGGCATTGAAAAGTCTGGACAGGTTAGGCCTGCGTGGAAAAATAGCCATTATAGGAATTGCCAAAAGGTTAGAAGAAATATATTATCCGGGAGATTCTATTCCGTTGTATCTGGATAAAAAGTCTGAAACATTAAAAATTATCCAGCAATTGCGTAACGAGGCACATAGGTTTGGAATTACTTTTCATAGGAATAAGCGAAGCAAGGCTGCTATAAGTTCGGCATTGGAAAATATTGATGGAATAGGCAAGAAAACCGCAAACGACCTGTTGAAAACATTTAAATCAGTTAAACGGGTTAAAGAAGCCTCCTTGGAACAAATAGTATTAGTTGTGGGAAAAGCAAAAGCCAAAAAAGTGTACAATGCTTTTCATAAAAAATAGGTATATGTATTTAAAAAGAATATGGCTGGTTATAGCAATCTTGTTTTCATTGCAGGTAAATGCCCAGCAAGTAGGCCAGAAAGACCCCAAGGTTGGGCTTGTCCTTAGTGGTGGTGGGGCAAAAGGTTTAGCGCATATTGGTGCTTTAAAAGCCATTGAAGAAGCCGGAGTACGGATTGATTATATTGGCGGTACCAGTATGGGCGCTATTGTTGGCGCTTTGTATGCGGCTGGGTACACTCCAACGCAACTTGACTCCATTTTCAAGGAAACAAATTTTGACGTGTTATTGCAGGATAAAATGCCACGTTCGGCCATGTCTTTTTACGAAAAAAATAATTATGAGCGGTATGCAGTAACGCTTCCGTTTAATAGATTTAAAATTTCGTTGCCCACATCCTTGTCCAAAGGGCAAAATCTCTATAACTTGCTTTCAGAGTTGCTTTTTAACGTAAATAATATTGACGATTTTAACAAGTTGCCCGTCCCATTTTTTTGTATGGCTACCGATGTTGAAACCGGAGAGCCCGTACAATTAAACAAAGGTTACCTGCCCAAGGCTATTTCGGCAAGTGCGGCAATCCCTTCTTTTTTTGAGCCCGTCCCCATAAACGACCAACTTTTGATAGACGGTGGCGTGGTAAACAATTACCCGGTAGATGAAGTAAAGGCAATGGGGGCAGATATCATTATCGGAGTAGATGTACAGGACCCCTTGTACAAAAGGGATAAGTTAAATTCGGCTACGGACATATTGGTGCAAATAAATTATTACAATACGGTAAACGATATGAAGGAGAAGCTGAAAAAAACAGATGTTCATATCAAACCCGAAATAGACGGTTTTGACGTGCTCTCTTTCAGTAAAGGGGCGTCTATTATAGAAAACGGCTACGAAGCCGGCCAAAAAAAGGAAATGCAATTGGATAGCATTGCACAGCTTCAACTTAAAAAACCCGAAAAAAAATATCCCGTTAAAATAATAGATACCTTCCTTATTAATAAACTCTCTTTTGAAGGAAACGATAAATATACCCGTGCATACCTTAAGGGAAAACTAAGGTATACTACAGAAGAATATACCAATTTTGACAATCTGGACCAAGGAATGAGCAATTTGGCAGCTACCAACAATTTTAACAGCGTTAAGTACGAAATCAGGCCCAATAAAGATGGCTATAAACTTACCGTGCCCATTGTGGAAAAGCATACAGACATGTTTTTAAAATTGGGTATACATTACGATGGCTTATACAAAACGGCGGGATTGGTTAATATTACCAAGAAGCATTTATTTTTTGATGACGATGTCATCTCTTTCGATTTTATTGTAGGGGATTATATACGATATGATTTTGAGTACTATCTAGACAAAGGCTTTTATTGGAGCTTCGGACTCAGGTCCCGCTATAATTCCTTTGCCAAGGATGTCTCTTTCGATTTTGTTCAGGGAAAAGCAGTTGAAGATCTTCCCGATGTAAACAAGCTCGACATTAGCCTGGACGATATTACCAACCAGATATACATGAAAACCGTCTGGAAGGAAGAATTTACTTTTGGACTGGGGCTGGAACATAAATTCCTGAAAATTGAAACAGAAACGGTAGCCAATGAAGAGGGGAACGAAATCTTGCTGGAAAAACAAAACTATTTTAGTAGCTATGGGTTTTTAAAATTCGATACTTTAGACGATAAATATTTTCCTTCAAAAGGACTGTTTTTTGACGGCGATTTTCATTGGTACCTTCTTTCAAGCGGAGAAGTGGAAGATTTTACCCAATTTTCGGTAGCCAAAGCAAAATTAGGTTTTGCCATGCCATTTGCACGTAAGTTTTCTGCAAATCTTTTTACCGAAGGCGGTTTTAAATTGGGGAGCTCCAATGCAAATACCTTCGACTTTATTTTGGGAGGATGGGGAAACGATTTTATTAACAACATAACCCCATTCTTAGGGTACGATTATCTAAGCTTTGGGGGCGATAGTTTTGTAAAGGCAACAATAAGTACCGATTGGGAATTTATAAGGGGAAACCATGTAAACTTAACCGCAAACTTTGCCAATGCCGGGAACAATATTTTTGAGCGCGGAGAATGGTTTACACTGCCCGATTATTCCGGATATGCCATTGGGTATGGATACGAATCTATTTTAGGGCCAATTCAGGCAAAATTCAATTGGTCGCCCGAAGTAGATGAGAAATTTTTTACAGTAAGCGTGGGCTTTTGGTTTTAAGATTTTATTTAGTAAAAAACCCCCAAAAATTTCCGATATTTGCAGAAATCAAACGTTTTCGCTATGCCTTTTTATCATAAATTGGGTAAGATACCTCATAAAAGACACACAATCTTCAAAAAACCAGATGGGAGCCTCTATTACGAGCAGCTTTTTGGAACCATTGGTTTCGACGGAATGTCTTCAAATTTATACCATGTTTATCGCCCAACACAAGTAAAGGAAATATCATCAAAAATAAATGTCGCTCCACAAATAGCAACGGCAAACAACATAAAATCCTATCGTTTTCATGGGTTTAAAGTCAAACCGGAAAATGATTATTTAAAAAGTAGGACCCCTATTTTAACCAATGCAGATTGTACCATAGAATTGGCGGCTCCCAAAAAATCAACAGCAAATTATTTCTATAAAAATGCCGATGCCGACGAGCTGATTTTCATACACAAAGGAACTGGAAAATTAAGGACCCACTTGGGGAACTTGGACTTTAAGTATGGCGATTATCTGGTAATCCCCCGGGGGATTATTTATAAAATAGATTTTGAAACCGAAGATAACAGGCTGTTCATCGTGGAATCACGCAGGCCCATTTATACCCCAAAAAGATACAGAAACTGGTTCGGGCAACTTTTGGAGCATTCCCCTTTTTGCGAAAGGGATATCCGCAGGCCTTACGAATTGGAGACCAACGATGAAAAAGGAGACTTTTTAATGAAGATCAAGAAGCAGAACGAGGTTTTCGATATGATATATGCAACCCATCCTTTTGATGTGGTTGGGTACGACGGGTTTAATTATCCATATGCATTGAGCATTCACGATTTTGAACCCATTACCGGAAGGATACATCAACCACCTCCGGTGCACCAAACTTTCGAGACAGATGCCTTTGTAGTGTGCAGTTTTGTGCCTAGGCTGTACGATTATCACCCTGAAAGCATTCCCGCGCCTTACAATCATAGCAACATCGACTCTGATGAGGTGCTGTATTATGTAGATGGAGATTTTATGAGCCGTAACGATATCGAGAAGGGCCATATATCCTTACATCCGGCCGGGATCCCTCACGGTCCGCATCCGGGTGCAGCAGAAAGAAGTATCGGGAAAACCAAAACAGAGGAGCTGGCCGTTATGGTAGACACTTTTAAACCGCTTCAGTTAACCAAACAGGCCATGGAAATTGCCGATGAAACCTATCATAAATCTTGGCTGGAATAATTTAATTGTTATATTGAAACCGTTGTTGGATAAATATTATTAATGCAAATGTTGAATTTTAGAGTAGATATAACCCCTCATTTAAGGGCGATGTGGTAAATTTTGGATAAGAAACAAAATCCAATACCAATTAGCAATAAGGTATACAATACAAATTTTCAAACAAAAAATAATTATGTCACAAGATACAACATCCTTAAAATTAAATAAAGAAGTAGAAGCAGCCGAAGACTTTCTTCCATTGCTCGGCACAGATTATGTAGAACTGTATGTAGGGAATGCAAAACAAGCGGCACATTATTATCAGGCGGCCTGGGGCTTTCAGCCAATTGCCTATTCTGGGCTGGAAACCGGGATTAAAGACAGGGTTTCATATGTGCTTCAGCAGGATAAAATACGGTTGGTGTTAACTTCGCCATTACAACAAGGCGGAGAGGTAAACCGCCATATAGAAAAGCATGGCGATGGGGTAAAAGTAGTAGCCCTTTGGGTAGACAATGCCAAACAAAGTTATTTGGAAACTACCAAAAGAGGCGCCAAAAGTTATATGGAGCCTAAAACCATTAAGGACGATCAAGGGGAAGTGGTACTCTCAGGAATTCATACATATGGAGAAACTATCCATATCTTTGTTGAAAGATCCAACTACAAAGGGGTTTTTATGCCCGGATTTAAACCGTGGAACCCAGAATATAAGCCCGCTGAGGTTGGGTTAAAATACATAGACCATATGGTTGGGAACGTAGGCTGGAACGAAATGGGTAAATGGTGCGAGTTTTATGCCAAGGTAATGGGCTTTGCCCAATTGGTATCTTTCGACGATAAAGATATTTCAACCGATTATACGGCGCTCATGAGTAAAGTAATGAGTAATGGAAATGGAAGGATTAAGTTCCCCATAAACGAACCCGCCGAGGGAAAGAAAAAATCTCAAATAGAAGAATATATAGAATTTTATAACGGCGCTGGCGTGCAGCATATCGCACTGGCTACAGAGAATATTATTGAAACGGTAAAAGCACTTAAGAAAAGGGGCGTGGAGTTTTTGCATGTTCCCGAAACTTATTACGACACAGTTTTGGACCGCGTAGGTGAAATTGACGAAAAATTGGAGCCTTTAAAAGAACTGGGCATTCTCATAGATCGGGATGACGAGGGTTACTTGCTCCAGCTTTTTACAAAACCGGTTTTGGACCGGCCCACAATGTTTTTTGAAATTATCCAGCGAAAAGGTGCAAAATCGTTTGGAAAAGGAAACTTCAAAGCGCTATTTGAAGCTATTGAGCGCGAACAGGAAATGCGAGGAACGCTATAAAATATCAATTTTTTTGCTTTTTTGATAATTAGAAACGCAACAAATTGCGTACTCGGTGTTAAAAAAGTTAAACTTATTTATTATGCTTGCATAACATTTGTTTTGCATTAACTTTGCATCCGCAAAAGGGGTGGTGCCCTTTGCAGACTTTAAGTAAAGTTTTCATAATTTAAAGTTTTGGTTGGTTAATGAAAAAAACTCGGCTTCGGCCGAGTTTTTTGCTTTTATAATGTTCGATTATAATTTTTTGGAACAATAATTGTTAATTATATGAACAGGAAACGGTAATGTAATTGATTTTATTATTTTTACGTCGATTATTGCCTCATGCAGAATATGTTGAATTTTTAATGATGTGTAATTAACGCTATTTCGGATTTATAAAAATAGCCAAAAACCCCAAAACAGGGATTTAATTGAACTATGAAAAAGATACTTTTAACGCTACTTATATTTTGGCTTTCGGCCTTCACAAATCAAAGTCAGCCCATAAAAACCAATTCTTCGTATAAAGGTGGGGAATGGTTTCAATTCAGGATTCATTACGGTATTTTTAACGCAAGCTTTGCTACCTTGGAACTTAAAGAGGAATCTTTAAACGGTAAGGAAGTATACCATGTTGTGGGAAATGGCCAAACTACTGGGCTTGCAAGCCTGTTTTTTAAGGTAGACGATAATTACGAAAGCTATTTCGACAAACAAACGGGGCAACCCTATAAATTTATAAGGAAAATAGATGAAGGTGGCCATACAAAAGATTTAGAAATCAATTTTGATTATAAAACCAACAAGGCCGTTCTGGAAGATCATAAACACGATACTGAAAAATCCTTTAAAATAAAAGAAGGCATACAAGATTTATTGTCGGCTTTTTACTATTTAAGGGACCGGGTAGATATTAACAACATCAATAAAGGCGATGAATATGTTTCTGATATGCTTTTTGACGATGATGGGATATTTAAGTTCAAACTTAAGTACCTGGGCAGGGAAACCCTCAACACAAAATTCGGGAAAGTAAGATGCCTTAAGTTTAGGCCTTTTGTGCAGTCGGGGCGTATCTTTAAAGAAGAAGAAAGTTTAACCCTCTGGGTTTCAGACGATGATAATAAAATGCCAATACGCGTAAAGGCAGATATCCTTGTGGGGTCTATTAAGGCCGACCTTGAAGCGTTTAAAGGACTGAAGCATCAGTTTAAAATCCATATGAACTAATTGTAATGAAACTAGAAATCGAAGCTCAAATTAAAAGTCTTGAAGAAAAATATAAAAATTCTGGACAAGACTTAAGCTCTTATTTAGACGGACTTTTATACGAACGTTACCTAACATACTGGGATTACATACATTTGGATACCCTGTTAAGCCTTCAAATACCGCGCACCCATTTTCCGGATGAGGAAATATTTATCATGTACCATCAAATTACAGAATTGTATTTTAAGTTGATTATACATGAACAAAAACAAATTATAGACGACAAGGTCCAAAAGGCAGACTTCCTCATTACCAAAATAGAGCGTATCAATAATTACTACAAAATTTTAATCAATTCCTTTAATGTAATGATTAACGGAATGGACCGCGCCCAGTTTTTAAAATATAGAATGGCGCTACTTCCCGCCAGTGGGTTTCAGTCCGCTCAATTTAGAATGATAGAGCTTTACTCCACGTCCATGTACAATTTGCTACATCCGTCGGTAAAACATAATTTTTCGTCAAATAGTGCGTTAGAAGATTTATACGAGAACATTTACTGGAAAAAAGGAGCTGTAGATACCGAGACCAACGAAAAAACGCTTACCTTAAAACAGTTTGAATATAGATACACGCCAAGGTTTATGCGCATAGCAAAAGAAGTTCAAGGTACAACCATATACGAAAAATACTTAAATTTGCCCAAAGAAGTAAAAAACAACAAGTTACTAATAGAGGCAATGAAGCAGCTCGATGTAAATGCCAATGTAAACTGGAACTTAATGCACATGGGCGCTGCATATAAACACCTGAGTAAAGAAAAACAAACAATTGATGCCACTGGAGGCACAAATTGGAAAGAATATTTGCCCCCAAGTTTTCAGAAAATCATCTTTTTTCCTGAAATTTGGAGCGAAAACGAAAAAGCCGACTGGGGAAAGCAGTGGGTGGAACATATGTTTAATCCTCAAAAATGAGTAAATGCCAAAAAATGTTGTAGCACTTTTGTTAATGGTCTTTATCGCCATGACATCGTGCAAAGATGAACCTAAGAAAGAAGTGAAGGAAGCGAGCACCTTAAAAACGGAGGAGCTTAAGCCTGTTGAAGTGAAAGAATTTGGTTATACCCTAAAAAATTACCTGGTTGTAAGGGATACTATTAAAGCCGGCGATAGCTTTGGAGAAATTTTACAGAGAAACAATCTCGAATACCCGCAAATATACAATATCGTTGAAGGAGCAAAAGATTCTTTTGACATTGCAAGCCTGCAAGTAGGAAAACCCTACACGCTGTTATGTACCAAGGAAGACTCCCTCCAACGTCCAAAATGCTTTATCTACCAACCTAACAGTATTGATTATGTGGTGGTAGACTTTGCCGATTCTACTTTGGTGAAAAAGGGAAAGAAAAAAGTGAAATTGGTAGAAAGGGAAGCATCGGGCGTTATTAATAATTCTCTTTACGTTACCTTGCAGGACCAGGGTTTAAGCCCCATTGTTGCATATAAAATGTCTGATATCTATGCATGGACCGTTGATTTCTTTAGAATACAAAAAGGAGATAGGTTCAAAGTTATTTTTACTGAAAAATATATAGACGACAGTATTTATGCCGGAATAGATAAAATTAAGGCCGCCTATTTTGAGCACAAAGGAGAATCTTTCTATTCGTTTAGGTACGAAACCGACTCCACAAAGCACATTATCGATTATTTTGATGAAAATGCAAAAAACCTCCGCAGGGCATTTTTAAAGGCCCCCGTTCAATTTAGCAGGATATCCTCAAGGTACAATCTCAACAGGAGAATTGCATATTACGGGAATAGGGTAAGGCCGCACAAAGGAACCGATTTTGCGGCTCCCATTGGAACACCAATTTTATCGACGGCCAACGGTACCGTTATAGAATCGGCAAGAAGGGGAGGAAACGGAAATTATGTAAAAGTAAAGCACAACGGCACCTATACCACCCAGTACCTTCATATGAAAAAAAGAAAAGTACATGTAGGAGATTATGTCAAGCAAGGAGATGTTATCGGTTGGGTCGGGATGACCGGGAATACCAGTGGGCCGCACGTTTGTTACCGTTTCTGGAAAAATGGAAGACAAGTAGACCCATTTAAACAGGACTTGCCAAAGGCAGAACCTATTGGAGATTCGTTAAAAGTAAAATACCTGGATTATATCAAGCCGATCAAGCATCAATTGGATGCTATAGTATATCCTTCAGAAAAAACATCAAATGAAGAAGAATTTTTAACCGAATTAAACCAACAGAATGCCATTAGCGACAATCAATCCAACTAAAACCGAAGCTTGGAAAAAACTTCAAGAACATTACAATAGCTTTAAAGATACGCCCATGAAAAGTTTATTTGCCCAGGACAAGGACCGGGCAGATAAATATACGCTTCAATGGAACGATTTTTATGTAGATTTTTCAAAAAATAGAATAAACGATACCACTGTTAATTTGCTTTTGGAACTGGCCAAAGAAGTAAAACTTCAAGATGCAATTGAAAAGTATTTTACAGGAGACATTATTAATCAAACCGAAGGGCGCGCTGTTTTACACACAGCATTGCGGGCTAGGGAAAACGATAAAATATATGTAGATGGTGAAAATGTAGTCCCGGAAATATATCAGGTAAAAACGAAAATAAAGAAATTTACAGAAGCAATTATTTCTGGTGATAAAAAAGGATATACAGGAAAACCGTTTACCGATGTGGTAAATATAGGTATCGGTGGCTCCGATCTGGGCCCCGCCATGGTTACCGAAGCACTTCAGTATTACAAAAACCACTTAAATGTACATTTTGTAAGCAATGTAGATGGCGATCATGTTCATGAAACCATTAAGAACCTAGATCCGGAAACCACTTTGTTCGTTATTGTTTCCAAAACATTTACAACACAGGAAACCTTAAGCAATGCAACTACCATAAAAAAATGGTTTTTAAAAACCGCGACCCAAAAAGATGTGGCGGCGCATTTTGTGGCTGTTTCTACCAATTTGGAAAAAATAGACGAGTTTGGCATTGATGCCGATAATGTTTTCCCGATGAAAGATTGGGTAGGGGGTCGTTTTTCTTTGTGGAGTGCTGTTGGGCTGTCGATTGCATTATCGGTGGGATATAAAAATTTCGACAAATTATTGGCAGGCGCACAGGCAATGGACATTCATTTTAAGGAAACGCCTTTTAAAAAAAACATCCCGGTAATATTAGCGCTTTTAAGTGTTTGGTACAATAATTTTTACGGAGCAGAAAGTGAAGCATTAATACCGTATTCTCAATATCTGCACAGGCTCTCGGCATATCTTCAGCAGGGAACCATGGAAAGTAACGGCAAGAGCATCGACCGGAACGGAGCCCCGGTAAATTACCAAACCGGAACGATTATTTGGGGAGAACCCGGAACAAACTCTCAGCACGCATTCTTCCAGTTGATCCATCAGGGGACAAAATTGATACCTACCGATTTTATTGGTTTTGTAGAGTCCCTGCATGGAGACAAAGACCATCACGATAAATTAATGGCCAATTATTTTGCACAAACAGAAGCTTTGTTAAACGGTAAAACCGAAACAGAAGTTAGGGCAGAACTAAAAAGTAAAAACACTCCCGAAAATGAGATAGAAAAACTTTTGCCATTTAAACTTTTTGCCGGGAACAAGCCAACAAACTCCATTCTTATAGATAAGTTAACACCACAGGCATTGGGTGGGATTATTGCCATGTACGAACATAAAATTTTCGTTCAGGGAATTATCTGGAACATTTTTAGCTTCGATCAGTGGGGCGTAGAATTGGGAAAACAATTGGCATCAACGATACTTGACGATATAAAATCGGAAAAGATTAGCAATCACGACAATTCAACGTTAAATCTTTTAAGATTCTATAAAAACAGTTAACATATTTTGTTAAAATCCGAAAACGTAACATTGTAATCCCCATCAGATTATATTGTTACGTTTTTTGTTTACTTTTGCTTATATGTTAAATTATTTAACATTGGCTTAATGTGGGAATCTATTTTATATAAGATTTTTGCAACGTTAAATTAAATCAAACAACAAATGAAGACAATTTACAATTGGATTTTAACAGCAGTAATTGCATTAATTACTACTACGGCCTTCTCGCAAGGAACAATCACGGGAACTGTAGTAGATGGCAGCCTAGGGGAGCCATTGCCCGGGGCAAACGTAATGGTTAAAGGCTCTTCAACAGGGACTTCAACCGATTTTGATGGTAACTTTACTTTAAATGTGTCTCAAAACTCAGGAACTGTAACGGTTTCATACATCGGGTTTATAGCACAAAGCGTTAGTTATACCTTGACCAACGGATCGGCTAATATAGGAGAGATATCCTTACTGCCTGATGCTGAAGAATTGGAAGGGGTTGTGGTAACTGGAGTTATAGATATAGCTAAAGATAGAGAAACGCCCGTTGCGGTATCTACAATTAGAGCTTCTGAAATACAAGAAAAATTAGGCTCTCAGGAATTTCCTGAAATATTGAGGTCAACACCATCAATTTATGTTACAAAGCAAGGAGGTGGTTACGGAGATTCTAGGATTAATATTCGAGGGTTTGACACTAATAATTCAGCTGTTATGATTAATGGAGTTCCAGTGAATGATATGGAGAACGGATCGGTATATTGGAGCAATTGGGCTGGTTTAAGCGATGTTACTTCGGCTATGCAGGTGCAAAGAGGTTTAGGGTCTTCAAAACTTGCTGTATCTTCTGTTGGTGGTACTATAAATGTAATTACTAAAACGTCAGAAAGACAAGAAGGCGGGTCAGTTTCTACAAGTGTTGGTAATGATAATTATTTGAAGATGGTGGCATCATACAATACGGGTGTGATGGATAATGGTTTTTCAATGTCTGCATTATTCAGTAGAACGGCAGGAGATGGTTATGTAGATGGAACAGCATTTGAAGGCTATAACTACTTTTTAGCATTTGGATATAAACCTAACGATAAGCATGATATTCAATTTACGGTAACAGGAGCTCCTCAACAGCATAATCAAAGAAGTTTTTCTCCTTATCTGAGTGATTATATTAAATATGGAGAAAATGGTGACCCAGATAGAAGGTATAATAGTGATTATGGATATAGGAATGGAAAGGAATTTACTTTTGGAGGGAATTTTTACCACAAACCTGTAGCTTCGTTAAATTGGGACTGGAATATCTCTGATAATTCTTCATTGTCTACAGTTCTTTATGCATCATACGGACGTGGAGGTTCAATAGGGTCTATAGGTAAAATTAACGATAATCAATCATATTCATCTACCTTTAAGGATGCTAAAGGTTTAATTAGAGTTGATGATATTGTAGCTTGGAATAGTGGTGCAAATATCCCCGCTTTTGGAGCGCCAAGACAAACATATACGTCAGGAGGAGAATTATCGAATCAAGGCTATTATATCAATGGTAATAATAGTTCGTTTGGTTTTGTTGATGACGAAGCGTTTGTGGAGGGGCCTGAAAATGGGATTTCTCAGCGTTCTTCTGTTAATTCTCATAACTGGTATGGAGCTATTATAAATTTTAACAATAAAATCAATGAAAATTGGAACTGGGATGTTGGAGCAGATTTAAGGACGTATAAAGGCTATCACTATAGAAGGTTAGTAGATTTATTAGGAGCCGATTATTATGTTGATAACGATGACATAAATAACACCTATAATTTTGTGAACAAAACATATTCGCCATCTGTTGGGAATACTTGGAATGTTTTTAAAGATGTAGATAAGGAAGAAAAAATAGATTACTATAACTTAGGTTATGTAAACTGGGTTGGTGGATTTGGACAATTAGAGTATTCTAATGATATAATATCTGCTTTTGTACAAGGTGCAATATCTAATCAAGGTTTTAAAAGGGAAGATCCATTTAATTATTTAGATTCCGATCCAGAACAAGAGACAGATTGGATAAACCGTGTTGGTGGAAATATTAAAGGAGGAGTTAACTATAATGTAAATGATCATCATAATGTTTTTGTTAATGC
This sequence comes from Galbibacter sp. PAP.153, assembly GCF_037029175.1. Taxonomy (NCBI): domain Bacteria; kingdom Pseudomonadati; phylum Bacteroidota; class Flavobacteriia; order Flavobacteriales; family Flavobacteriaceae; genus Galbibacter; species Galbibacter sp. PAP.153. Next base: position 48,423 of record NZ_JAZEUN010000016.1, read on the forward strand.
TGGATATTATTCAAAACAGCCTTTATTTGATGCTGTTTTCTTAAATTTTGTAAATGATGTAAATGAAGATCTTATAAATGAGAAAATTCTAGGTCTAGAATTAGGGTATGGATATAGATCTACTGAGTTTACTGCTGACATTAACTTATATAGAACTTCGTGGAAGGATAGATTTTTGTCGGAAAGCGTTATTATAAATGATGGTGAAGATAGAGGGACTGCAAACTTTAAAGGGATTGAGCAAGTACATAGTGGAGTTGAATTTGTAGCAAACTATCGCCCATTGCATAGATTTTTTGATATTTATGGAATGCTCTCTGTTGGTAATTGGGAGTATAAGGGAAATGTAGATGCTTCAGTATTTGATTCAGGGCAAAATCTTTTGGGAACATATACTTTATACTTGGACGGAGTTAAAGTAGGTGATGCGGCACAAATTACTTCACGTTTAGGAGTCGGTATAATGCCAGTTGAAGGATTAAGATTTGATGCAAGTTGGGATAGAGCTGATAAACTATATGCAGATTTTGCTGGAGATAGCGGAAATTTTGTTGAACAGTTTGGGACTCCAGATAATCAAGGAGCATTAGAGCTGCCAGATTATAATTTATTTGATGCAGGGATTTCATATAGAATGACTGTTGGAAAAGATAATAATAAATCTGTTAACTTAAGATTGAATGTGAACAACGTCTTTGATACTACTTATATCTCAGAGGCTGATACAAATAATTTTATAGAGGAAGGTGATAGTACTTATAAAGGGATTAGTACTAATAACAGAGTTTTCTTTGGTTGGGGTAGAGCATGGAACTTTACATTAAGATACAACTTCTAAACCCCATAAACAATAAATATAAACCCCGTCATGTAATAGCAGTGTCGGGGTTTTTTTATGTGCCATTTAAAAGTATAAGTGCAACTATTTCCTTACTTTTGGTAAACTAACAAAACAATAATTTACATGTACTCTACAGTTAACGTTTTACATTCTTATTGGGCCTACCTTACACTATTGGTATTGGTAATAGCTGTGCTCAATGCCATGATCGGTTATTTTAAAAATAAAGATTTTAGTTTGGCAAAAGACTTCCGAATTAGCTTGTTTGCACTTATTTTTACCCATATACAACTGGTTCTGGGGCTAATACTTTATTTTACAACTCCGCGCTTTTCTTCATGGCAAACCGGAGGTGTTATGAGCGACAGTATCCTTAGGCTGGTCCTGGTCGAGCACCCTTTTATCAATATTATTGCCATTGCTTTGATTACCATTGGCTGGAGCAAGCACAAAAAAGAAACTACTTCCAAAAGAAAATTTGGTAAAATAGCACTTTTCTACGGAATTGGGCTTTTTCTTATCCTTCTAAGGATTCCTTATATGCTTTGGTTTGATTAAATACAGACATGCATAGGAGTTGAGAATTAATCAACTTCCTTGACCAAGTACAGATATACCGGAAAATGATCTGCATACCCCTTTGTATTTTCCGGTTTTGGAAAACCGGTATTTTTTGTTGTCCCTTACAAGGTTGCTTGTCATGTAAAACTGGTCGAACAAACTCCATCGACCTCGATAGGTCAAGCTACCAAATCCTATTTTAAAGAGTTTTTCCATAAGGTTGTATAAATCTACCATGTCCAGATTTTCTCTTTCTCCTTTGGTACGGAGTATTTTTTTAAAGGAATTATCGGTGGGGTTGTCGTTGAAATCGCCCATACCTATAATTTTATATCGGGATGCCTTTTTATAACAGATCTATGATCTTCTTATTTATAACCTTGCTACGGCTTTCCTAAGCGGTTTGCTCCGGGTTTTGCCCCCACTTATGGATGGAGTCAATAGTTAACAATAAAACAAAAGCGTTCACTGTCATTATAGCTGTTTGCAACCAATTGTTTCCTTGTTTAGTCGTGAAACCCATCTTCGTCGTAAATCAATAGTTTCCCGTATTGAACATGGCTGGAAATAAAGCTGCTTCTTAAATGTGATATGACCACATCTACCCCATGTCCATTTAGGGGATCCTAGTGTATTATTGATCTTGAGAATAATGCGAAGAAGATAATGGTCCATTAATGCGCGGTTCCAGGAAGAAAACGTGCCCAATGGAAAAGGAAAATTAACAGGAATACCAACGCCAAGCGGCTTTTATGTAAGGAATGTAAACGATTTTGATTTTAATAGGCCTTACGAAGATTGCTCTTTAAAATATACGAGCGAACATGTTTTTATTTCTGAAATAGCCGACCCCGATAATAATACTTCTGAGGCAAATGTGAGGTTTATAGAATAATACAATTTAAGTGAAAAAGAAGTATAGTTGAATAACTGGAAATTACGCCGATACACAAATGCCAATATTGAATATAGAGAAAGGAGCCTGGTGGACCTTTTTGGGCTTAGCATTGCTCCCAATGGTATTTTTATAATTTCGGTAATTGCCGAGAATTTTACCAACATGTATGGATTTGCTCCAGATCTTGAAAGGGGCACGGGAGGTGTGCAGCTGACTCAAACGACGATGATAATATCGAATTGGTTGATGGAAACGGTAAGGTTGTCGATGTTTTTGGTGTACCCGGTGAAGACGGGCGTGCTGTGCGCAGGTCTGAAGTTGTAAAAACAATGCAACATATATTTTTTCTGAATGGGTAATCTTTAACGATACAGGGGCGTTCGGACCCATAAAAGACCACAAATAGCGCTTCAAGATTTTAGTCCGGGAAAACGTTAGGCCATTTATGAGTTAAACCCATAAAGCAAACTTGTAATTTTTATAATTTCCCTTACCTTTAGAATATGGCATCAGCATTAAAAATAGCTTTGATACAAGCTTCGTTGGCGTGGGAAAACCCACAAGAAAACAGGTTGCTTCTTGAAGAAAAAATTATGGAAGTAAATGCCGGGACCGATGTGGTGGTCTTGCCCGAAATGTTTAATTCGGGATTTACAATGAACGCCCAAAAAGTATTCGAAACCATGGATGGAAAAACATTGGTCTGGATGAAAAAACTAGCAATAAAAAAAAACACGGCCATTACCGGAAGTATAGTGATAAAAGAGAAAGGAAAATTTTATAACCGGCTTGTTTTTGTAAAGCCAGATGCATCGGTAATAACCTATGATAAAAGACATACCTTTACTTTGGCTGGAGAACATAAAGTATATGCGGCAGGAACACAAAAAATAACTATTGAATATAAAGGCTGGAAAATTTGCCCATTAGTATGCTATGATTTACGTTTTCCAGTATGGGCCCGAAATACAGAAAACTATGATGTTTTATTATATGTGGCCAATTGGCCCAAAAAAAGGATTAACGCTTGGGATATTTTACTACAGGCACGGGCCATTGAAAATATGAGCTATTGCATAGGTGTAAACCGCATAGACAAAGACGGGAATGGCTATGAATATTCGGGGCACTCGGCAATTTACGATCCATTGGGGAAAACATTGGTTTACAGCGAAGATGAAGCCACGCTTTATGCAACATTAAACAAAGCAGAAATTATTGAAACCCGTGAAAAATTAAAATTTCTTGCCGACAGGGATAGTTTTACTGTAAATTAAAGGTTTGTTCAATTTCCCAATTGGCCCTTAATTCAACCGGGTCCGGATAATAGCTAATACGTTCCGGTTGTATTTTTTTCAAGTAGTTACCAGTATCCCATTTGCCATTACCATTATCATCATGGATAACACGGATTAAATACGTGGCCGGGTTTATGTTTCTAAACTCATACCCGTATTTGGCCTCTTTAATAGATTGTTCGTATAGTACTTCCCCCTTGTTGTCGGTAAGTTGCAGGATGACCGGGTATTTTTCTATGTTGTTAAGCGTTATCCTGATACTACCAAGGTCGGCTAGGCTTTTGGTAGAAACACCGTATGTAAGTGTATCGCTTTCTTCTCCATAAAAATCGGTAATGGCACCGGGAAGCATGGTAACCCGATATTTTTGGTCGGGCTGGGTTTCCCAGTGAATATTTAAAATATTTTTCTTTCGGTCGAGATTTGTGTCAAATTCTAAAGCAGTAGAATCTTTGTCCATGACAGAAATCTTTTCATTATTAAGGGTCTCCATCGGGGTGCTTGTATGGAGCTTTAGGGAATCGTTCAGTTCGAAGCTTTTATTAAGCTGGGCAACAACCAAGGTATCTGGATAGAGTTCTTTAACGCGTACGGTAAAAGTATCTATAACTTCTTGTTTTCGTACTTCAAAAACCAAAGAATCTGCTTCAAACGGGGTAAAGAAATAATTAAGCGTATCGGTTTCCATATCGGGGAAAATTCTATAATCGTAATCGGCAGGTTTTTCGGTAAGCAATTTAATTTCCATTCCTTCAGGATCTCCTTCATACCCAAAAAATATTTTGTTTTTGGCAATAAGCGATGGCCTTCCTGCTTTGTATGCGGGAATTTCCTTAAAGAGGTTCAAACCATATATGGAATCGGATGGAATTTTTATGAAATGGTCGATATACCCTATTTTATCCGTTTTCGGGTCGAATTTATAATTGCCGGATTCATCTTTCATGGCTACCAATTTGTAGGTTCCTTCTTTTAAATTTGTCAATCTAAAATTTGTAGAGCTATCCAAGGTGTTAGTAATATATGTTGGTGGTTTTTGGTAGATAACAGAATCGGTGTAAGCGGTATCTACTTCATACAACATAACCGAAATAAAGTTTTCGGGTTTTTTTTGTAAGGCATCAAAAACAAAGCCTTCCAGTTCCAGGGAATCAATATAATCCCCGGTAGAAAAAACATATTTAAAAAAAGAGTAGGGATTGGCCTCGTTATTATCTACCACACTTTGACCAAAATTAAAAACATAGGTGGTATTTTCCTTTAAGGTATCAACAATTTCAATTTCCAAGTATTTGCTGGCGCCCGATTGCGGATAAATATACGGTTGGTATTCCAAAGGAGGGGAAACGATAAGTTGTTTCTGTAAGTCTTTTAATTTGATGTATTCATCAAAATTAATCCGGATTTTCTCGGCATTAAAATTTATGGTATTGTTATCGGGAACCGAGGAAGTTATGGATGGAGGGGTTATGTCTTTTGGCCCGCCTTCTGGAGTACCTCTTCGTGCACAGCTGGCTAGGCTTGTTAGTAAAACGAAAAACAGACTTAAAATTAAAAGATTCTTAGCTTTCATGAAACCTGATTAAAGCTGCAAATTAACGATTAATTTTAGTAACGTTGAAATTAAGCTGTAATTGCAATGGTGTTGATACTTATTTTTAATTGTTGTTCTTTAGGGGATGTATTTATGCATCATTCCATATTCATTAATGGAATAACATCGGCTGTCAATTTAGGATATGCATGTTCTGTATAGCTATTTATGGGAACACGGTTTCTCCAGATTTGGATATAGTATGTTTTAAGGTCATTAAAATAGGTTTTGAGTATTGTGCGCTTATGTGTTTAGCAATCATGTCGATGCCATTGAACCTGACCGAACTTTTTAGCTCTTGTCCCATCCATTTCCCGAAGAACGACACGATTTCCTACCGGTTTTTATATTTTAATTGATGAACAAGCTGCTGAACGATTCCTTTTTTGTAATATCGTAGAAATGAAGCGTCGTTTATAATTTTTGCCCTTCCAAACAAAATTTTTTCGGTAGGGTTGTCGTTTTCGTTAATAAATTGGGTAAGTGGTAATTGATGTCGGCAATGTACACAAAGAATTTTTTTATTTGGGGTAATCAAATTAATACAGCCCAAACAAGTAGGGGAAAAAACAAATTTTGCAGATCATTTATTATCTTTACGGCCTTAATCAATTATGATACTTTAAGTTATATTCAAATCTAACTAATTTAAATGAGTGCTCAAAAAAGGCAACTTGGTCAAAAAATAATATTAGGGGTTTTGCTTTTGTGCATTGCCGCGCTCACGGGCTTTTCTTATTTTAACTATGTAGAAAGCGAGGAGAAGGTTTCCTTTTTGGAAAATGCCAAAGGAATGATTGTTGAAGACCTGGAAAGCATACAAAACGAACTTAACGAGCTTGCCAAAGAAAACGAATCTCATATAAAAGAGATCGACTATAGCAGAAAACGCATTGCCAGTCTTATGGATTCCATACAATTTCTTGAAGTAGATTACCAAATATTGGGGCATTACAGGCGCGAGCTTGCAGAAATACGGAAAGAGAACAAATACCTGCACAAAGTAACAGACTCTATTAAAAAACAAAATTTCTTGTTGTCTAAAGAAATAGACAGCACCCGGTTGAGGTATACCGAGCTGGAGCGTTATTCCAATGCCTTGAAAAGTGCCAATGAAAACCTTACCCAGTTCAACGATTCGTTAATCAACGAAAACATTGAGCTTTCCAAGCAAATAGATAAAAATCCTGCTTTAAAAGTATCTGCATTGGTCGGGATGGCATACAAAATAAGGAACAACGGCAAGGTGATAGAGACCAACCGCTATACCAAAGCCGACCGTTTAAGGGTATGTTTCAACATAGCTCCAGGAACCTTGCTACAACCGGGCGAGAGGGAATTTTACGTGCAGTTTATAGACCCCAGGCACAACATTCTGGGAACTAAAAAGGCAATTAACTTCAATGCCAAAAAGTTGGTTTACAGTAAAAAAATTGTAATCGATTATGAAAACAAACCCATGGGGATCTGTGATTATATTATTGTAAAAGACCTCGATATGGAAGGCGATTACAGAGTGAACATATTTTATAAAGAAAATTTGCTGGCCACTACTGTTTTTAAGCTGAAATAAAATCTTAAATTCTTTTAAAAAGTATATTTTTGCGACATGGCAAATCAAGACGATCAATTCAAGAAAGTAATATCCCATGCTAAAGAGTATGGATATATTTTTCCTTCAAGTGAAATTTATGACGGGTTAAGTGCAGTATACGATTATGCACAAAATGGTGTTGAACTTAAAAAAAATATCCGCGAATACTGGTGGAAGGCCATGGTGCAAATGCACGATAATATTGTAGGGATAGACGCCTCTATTTTTATGCATCCCACAACCTGGAAGGCCTCTGGCCACGTAGATGCGTTTAACGACCCGTTGATCGATAATAAGGACTCTAAAAAAAGATACCGTGCCGATGTTTTGGTTGAAGACCATGTAGCCAAAATTGAAGCTAAGATTAATAAAGAAATAGCCAAGGCCCAAAAACGGTTTGGTGATGCCTTTGATAAAGAACAATTTGTTAACACCAACCCAAGGGTTGTAAAATATAACGAGCAAGCGCAGGCCATTTTAAAACGTTTAGGACAATCGCTTGAAAAAGAGGACCTGGCCGATGTGAAGACCCTTATTGAAGAACTGGAAATAGTCGATCCCGAAACGGGAAGCAAGAACTGGACAGACGTAAAGCAGTTCAACCTAATGTTTGGCACCAAGCTGGGAGCTTCAGCAGACTCTGCAATGGACCTGTATTTAAGGCCCGAAACAGCGCAAGGGATTTTTGTAAACTTTTTGAACGTGCAAAAAACAGGACGTTTAAAAATTCCTTTCGGGATTGCACAAACCGGGAAAGCCTTTCGTAACGAAATCGTGGCCCGTCAGTTTATTTTCCGTATGCGTGAGTTTGAGCAAATGGAAATGCAATTCTTTATCAAGCCGGGAACACAAATAGAATGGTACGATTACTGGAAAGAAACACGCTTAAAGTGGCACCTGTCTTTAGGCATGGGCGAAGATAATTACCGTTTCCACGATCATGAAAAACTGGCACATTATGCCGATGCTGCTTCTGATATCGAGTTTAAATTTCCTTTTGGGTTTAAGGAACTGGAAGGAATTCACTCCCGAACCGATTTCGATTTGTCGCAACACGAACAGTTCAGCAATAAAAAATTACAGTATTTCGATCCGGAAGAAAACAAGAGTTATGTTCCTTATGTGCTCGAAACTTCAATTGGCCTGGACAGGATGTTCTTGGCAGTATTTTCAAATTCACTTCAAGAAGAAGAATTGGAAAATGGCTCTACCAGAACGGTGCTTAAATTACCGGCCGTGCTGGCGCCTACCAAAGTGGCCATACTTCCATTGGTTAAAAAAGACGGTTTGCCCGAAGTGGCCAAAAAGATTTTTGAAGACCTTAAATGGGACTTTAATGTTGCCTATGATGAAAAAGATGCTGTTGGAAGGCGTTACCGTAGACAAGATGCCGCAGGAACTCCTTTTTGTGTAACGGTAGACCACGACACGCTTGAAGATAATACGGTAACAATAAGGCACCGCGACACAATGGAACAAAAACGTGTTAAAATTGAAGAACTTCAGGAAATAGTTAAAAAAGAAGTTGATGTAAGGTATTGGTTGATGAAGACCAAATAACCTTTCGACCCAGAATATTTTAAATCCCAAAGGCCTTTTTAAAGTCTTTGGGATTTTTTTATAAAAGATATTTCAATTTAAGGCCACCGTAATAATTAATAGGCAATCCGGGATAATAATAACGCGGTTCCGAATCCCCAAAACCAACGGCATTTATTAAAATGGAAGCGGCATACTTTTCATCAAACAAATTATTGATGCCGGCAAGTATTTCCAGCTTAAAATTATTGGTAATTTGCTTTTGGTAGCCCCCTTTAATGTTGATTAAATTATAAGCATCAGTATACAACGAATTGGCGTCGTTCATAGGCAAACTCCCAACGTGCTGATATGTGGCCGTAAAATAAATTCCGTTATCGTGTTTAAACTGAACTCCCCCGTTGATAAGGTTTTTGGGAACACCCGTAAGGTCTTTTCCGGAATAATCGTTGTTTTCTTCCACAAAGTCTTCAAATGTGTGATGGTTAAATGTGGCATTTAAATACGGTTGTAACGTAGCATCTGGAAATAAATTGAACAAGTAATTTATACTTACTTCAAATCCTTTATGGGAAGTAACCCCGGCATTTCTTCCAATGTATTGATCTTCGCCTACGCGGTCGGCTACCAAGAGGTTTTCAACATCCATGTAATAAAAGGTGGCCGCGGCCTTAAGCTTTCTGTTAAAAAAATAATTTTCGGTACCTATCTCGTAATTTGTTCCGGTTTCTGGGCCGATATCAGGGTTTATAATACCTTCGGGAGTTAGCGTTTCTTCCAGATTGGGATAAGAATATCCGTAACTAATATTTCCAAACACAATATTTGCGGGCGTAAACAAATATTTTATACTAAAACTTGGCGCCCAAATAGCATCAAAATCCCGATTTGCACTTTTATTGTTTTCTCCGGTATTGTAGTGGTCTCTATAATTATAAGAAGAACTGTTAAAATTTAACCCCAAGGCCACGACAAACTTGTTAAAATAGAGGTTCCACGTGCCAAAACTGTTAAACCTGTTACGGTATTCTTTATTGTCGCTCAGCAAGTCTCCTTGCAGGCTTCCTTGCCCATTGTTTGTTTGGTATAGGTTTTCCCATGTTTTCCAGTTGTAGGTATCCGAGTACAGCTCGGCTCCTAATGTAAATTTGTTTTTTAGGGGGAGGGGAATGCTTCCGTTAAAAGAAGATCTAAAACCATAACTGTTGGTAAATTCATCTAAAATATTAAACGGACGGGGCTCGTAATGGTCTAAATACGAATAAAAAATGGTGGTTGTATTGTTTAGGTTGGAAGAAAAAGTATGCTTGTATGTTATTCCCGTTGTTGTTCCTTTATTGTCTTCGTAGCCTTGTGCATCCTTCCAGTTTGTTGCTGCCTTTTTTGGGTTTTCGTTAAAATCGGTTTCGCCTATGGAGCTTGCAATATGTGCATTGTAATCTATTTGGTTAAAGAGGAATTGTATGGAGTTTTTGTCGTCAAAATCATATCCCATATCCAGTAAAATGGTATTTCTTTTATAACTACTGTTCTCCCGGTATCCATCGGTTTGCAAATGGTCTGAAAGTAAGTTAATGTAAAAGGCTTCATTTCGATAGGCTGCCTGAACACTGTTTTTAAGCATTCCGTAAGAGCCAAAAGTTAAAGCTTCGTTTGCCAAGGAAGTGTTTTTTGCCGGCAATTTGGTTTGCAAAAGCATGGCGCCGCCCAAATTGGCCCCATATATACTGGCTTTAGGGCCTTTTATAATTTCTATTTGCTGAAGGCTTTCCGGGTCGTAAATATTAAAAGTAGACTCGCCTATACCGCTCGTAATAGGAATGCCGTTAAAATAGGTTTGAATTTTATTGGTACCATACGGGGTTCTTGCGCCCATCCCGCGTATGGTAAGCCTGTTGGTGTTTAAGCCTCCCGAAAAAATATACACACTTGGCGTTTCGTTTATTGCAGAAACGATATCGATGGGGGTGTACCTTTTAATTGTCGAAGTTCCAACAATATCGACAGGGGTTATGGTCGGTGGATTTTGAAGGAGTTTCGATTCCAAAACAACTTCAGATAAGGTGTCGTTTTTCTTTTCTTGTGCAACAATAAGGCCAACGGAAAACAATGTGAGCAAAATAGTTTTAAGCATGCCATAAAAATACATGTTTTTACACTAATTGGAATTGTTTTTTCAAGGCTTTCGGAAAAGTTTAAATAAGTACGGCAAAAAAGGGTTTTATGAAAAATTGAACAATACTTCTTTGTGTTTCCAGACTTTAATGATGAAAATTCCCAAAAAAACGATAGCTACTACAAATTTTAAAAAAGTACCGGTTAAAAAGCCCAAAAAAGAACCATAAGCGGCCTTCAATGCTGTTTTGTTATCGGCTTTGTTAATAAGCTCGCCCACAAAAGCGCCCACAAAAGGCCAAATAACAATACCGAACAAGCCCAGCACGGGAAATACAATAGAAACTATTAACCCAACCGTTGTGCCTATCATTCCTGCTTTTGTACCGCCGTAACGTTTGGTGCCGGCAATCGGGATGATATAATCCAGCACGACCACCCCAATGGCAACCACAAGTGTAATGCCCAACAGCCACCAGTTATTTGGAACTGCTTTTGTTAGGTAAAGTAACAAGAGTCCGATCCAGCTTATCGGAGCTCCGGGAAGCACCGGTAAAAAGCTTCCTAAAATGCCAATAATAATGCAGGCAAAACCAAGTACGACCAATAAAATATCCATTTCTTTTTTCTTTATTAGACGAATATAAGGAGTATTTGTTACATTTTTTAACTAAAAAATTAGTTTAAACTAAATATTTAGTTATATTTGTAAAAGCATTCAACTAAAATATTAGTTATAAAATGAAACAACTCACAAAGGCAGAAGAAGAAGTTATGCAAATATTATGGCAGTTAAAAAAAGCCAATGTTGCAGCTATTATAAACGAGTTACCAGAGCCAAAACCGGCATACAATACAGTTTCTACCATTGTTAGAATTCTGGAAAGCAAGGGTTTTGTAAATCATGAGCAGGAAGGAAAAGGTTATTTGTATTTCCCGGTTTTAAAAAAATCGGAATACAGCAATCAATCAATAAACAAATTGGTCGATGGGTACTTTCAAGGCTCCTTTAAAAGCATGGTGTCTTTTTTTGTAAAGAAAAACGATATCAGCTTAAAAGAAATGGAAGCTATTTTGAAAGAAATGGAAAACGAAAACAATAAATAACAAGATTATGTTACGGATAAAAATGATGTTGGCAAGCGTTTTATTAATGCTTATAGGTATTTTAACTTCTTGCGAAAACGAGCAGGATAGTAAAGTTGCAATTTCGGATCAAGCTATATTGGAACAGAAAATTGAGGAAATAGAAAAAGAAATAAAGGAAAACCCAGAACGGTTAACGCCCGAATTAAAGCAAAGATTGCAGTCCTTAACAGAAACTAAAATTGCTTTTAATGGAATAGTGTTAAACAAAGAAGGAAAAGGATTGCCCGGCGTGAATATTTTACTGGGAAACCAACGTGTTGGAGTAACCGATTACGATGGAAATTTCAGTTTAAAAGCTGTTGAAGGACAAAATATTACATTTAGCTATTTAGAATTACCGCAAAAAGATGTTGAAGTGATAAAAACTAAAAAATACAAAATCATTTTATAAGCCTTTCTCTAATTTAAACTTTGTAAAAAATGATGTTTTATATTGTACAAATTATTGCGTTTCAATTGCTGTTTTTAGTGATATACGATTTCTTTTTAAAGAAGGAAACTTTTTTTAATTGGAACCGTTTTTACTTGCTATTTACACCTTTGCTTTCCCTGGGGCTGCCTTTTATAAAATTGGAAAGTTTGCAAACCACTGCACCCGAAACTTTTGTGTTTCTATTGCCCGAAGTAACCGTAAGTGCACAAAAAATGGGAGAGGGCACCATGCAAAATACGGTTTTGCCCAATTGGGGCGTATGGCAATGGTTGTTTTTGGCAGGATGTATTTTAAGCTTTATTTGGTTTGCCTATAAACTTATTCAGATTTTACACCTAAAAAGGAAAGGAAAAATTCACTATTTTAAAAACTATACACGTGTTGAGGTTGAAAAAGAAAATACCGCATTTTCATTCTTTAAAAATATTTTCATAGGAAGTGCCATCCTTCAAAAAGAGCATTCACATATTATTGAGCATGAGTTAATTCATATAAAAGAAAGGCATTCGTGGGATTTACTGTTTTTCGAGTTGTTGCGCATAATTTTTTGGTTCAACCCACTGGTGTATGTCTATCAAAACAGAATAACCGAGCTGCACGAGTTCATCGCCGATGCCAAGACGGTTAATAATAATAAAAAGGAGCATTATAAGCTGTTGTTGCAAGAAGCATTTCAAACAGAAAATATCTCCTTCATCAATCAATTTTTTAATCATTCATTAATCAAAAAACGAATCGTTATGTTACAAAAATCAAAATCAAAAAAAGTACTGCAACTCAAATATCTATCGTTGGTCCCAATGGTTTTAGGAATGTTGCTCTATACTTCATGCGAAAGGGAAGACCCTGCAATTGCAGAACAAAAAATGTCTATTGAAGACCAGGTGCAGGAACTGGAAGTTTCCTTGCAAGGGAATAAAGAAGCTTTAACTCCAGAGTTGAAAGAAAGGATATTGTCATTGACTAAAACAACCCCGGACGTTATCGAAGTTGTTGATGATGGCGAAGAAAGCAATAAAATTATTGAGGTAATAGGAGATGTGCCATATACCAAAATAGCCATGAAGCCTAGGTTTAAAGACTGTAGTGACATACCCGAGAACCAACAATTCGATTGTTTTAAACAACAGATAGACAAGCATGTGCGCGCTACGTTTAAATATCCTGAAGAAGCACAAGCCAATAAAGAACAAGGACGCGTATATATTAATTTTTTGATAAATACTGATGGGTCTGTGGATGTAATAAATCATAAAGGGCCAACCAAAGCATTATCAGAAGAAGCCATTCGCATTATTGAAGCCCTGCCAACATTTATTCCGGGCAAAGATGCCAACGGAAAGGCAGTTCCGGTAAGTTTTGCCTATCCCATTGTTTTTAAGTTGAATTAGTATAAAATGAGGGTTTTTTTGACATGCCAGTTTATATGGAAAGCCGGGGATTGTGTCCCGGCTTTTTCTATTTTAATGTCAATTATGTGTAATCTACTTTAATTAACCTTTTTCAAAATAAAAAACAGTAATACAGCTATTTTATTCCTATTTACTTTAAAAAATTGTAATTTTCGATTTTAAAGTATTTTCATGCAGAAGTATTGGGGATTTCTTATATGCTTAATGTTGGTTTCTTGCGATTTTTTTACATCGCAAAAAGAAGCCAAAGACGAAATTTTAAAAAGAGAACGTAAAGAGATTAACTGGAACGATGTTGACAAGTACCCGCTTTTTGATAAATGCGACGAAACTGCTCCCAGAGACCAACAACGATTGTGTTTCCAAGAAACGTTTACGCTTCATTTTTTAAAAACACTTCAGCAAAAACACTTGGTGGTACATAAAAATCTGAACGATACCATTCGGGTTGAACTGCTTATTGGAAAAGAGGGCAATGTAACCATACTCAACATTAAAAAAAACAAAAAAGTAGCCAAGGAAATCCCCGAAATAGATACTTTAATTGCATATAGCGTAGAAACCTTGCCAAAAGTATACCCGGCATTGAAACGAAATATCCCGGTAAACATAAAAATTCAGTTTCCCATTATTTTAAAGGTTGAAGAATAAGCCGGGAAATTACATACTTTTGAATTACAATACAAATAAAGAGACTTGGCTAAAGAAAGAATTATATTAGGGATAGACCCCGGAACCACGATTATGGGTTTTGGATTGATAAAGTGCGCCGGCCAAAAAATGCAGTTGTTGCAGTTGGACGAGCTGATTTTAAAAAAATATACCGACCATTACTTAAAGCTTCAAAAAATATTCGAGCACACTATTGGGGTCATAGAAGCTCATCACCCCGATGAAATTGCCATTGAAGCTCCCTTTTTTGGCAAAAATGTACAGTCCATGCTTAAATTAGGGCGGGCACAAGGCGTTGCAATGGCAGCAGGCTTGTCCAGGCAAATACCCATTACCGAATATTCCCCGAAAAAAATAAAAATGGCCATAACCGGTAACGGGAATGCCAGTAAAGAGCAAGTGGCAAAAATGTTGCAAAGTTTGCTTGCCTTAAAGCAATTGCCCAAAAACCTCGATGCAACCGATGGTCTGGCGGCGGCTGTTTGCCATTTTTACAACAGCGGTAAGGTTACACTTGGGAAAAGTTATTCGGGATGGGAGTCTTTTGTAAAACAAAACGAATCAAGGGTAAAGAAATGAAGATGACTTTTGAAAACAGTGGCGAATTATTAATAAAGGCTTCAGAAGAAAACCTGTATCAGAATTTAATTATTCAGCTAAACAAAGATTTAAAGTTTGCCAATCTCGATGATGAATTTGAGGTGTCCATTCCTGCCGAAAAATTAAAAAGGGATTTGCATGAGCTTGTTTTTTTATTGATTAACGAAAAATTTGCCGATTACTTAAACCTGCTCTACATTATCGATGTTCCCGAAACCAAAGTAAAGGCACTGGATGGCAACAACGTGGTGAAATTATCAGAAGATGTAGCCTTTCTCATTTTAAAAAGGGAATGGGAAAAGGTTTGGTTTAAAAAGAAATACAGCTAGATGCCAACTTCATTTAAAAATAAAACATAACAAAAGGCATAAACGCACTTGCATAAATACTTTTATCGTCATCATAAAGTACATCATACCGAACGCCCATGGTTACGGGCCCGGTATTGTAGCCAGCGCCCAAAAACAAGGCAGGGTACCAATAATCTTCGGTGATGCTTCCGCCCCCAATAACGTCATAATCCCTATTTACCCGTAATTGTTCAAATTCGGCCGAGAGCTGTATTTCCCTAATTGGGTTAAACAGTGCAATGGCGCTTGCGCCATATACAAAAGCATTGTAATATTCGGCATCCGTATAGGTAAAATCAAGTCCGATACCAGTTGCAAATTGCGGGGTAACCTGATAAATGGCACTGGGCGAAATGGAGCCGCTAAAAAAATCGTCGCCAAAACTTATCCCTAATCCGCCACCAAAGCATACACGTTGCCAAAAATCTGATTGATTGTAATTTTGATTCATTTGTTGTGCCGATGCAAAATGCGTAATTCCTAACACGAAAACCAATAAAGTATATTTTTTGAAACAAGAGTTGTTATAAATATGCATATCAATAATTTTTATCTTATAAATATATTAAAACGATGTATCAATTTTCTCAAATATTGTATTTTTGTATAAATTTTGTCTGAGAAGAGACAGTGAAAAGATAACATGGATAAATATTCCTTTTTAAATGCGGCCAATACCGCTTTTTTTGCGGACTTATACGATCAATATTTAATTAACCCCGACAGTGTTGAACCAAGTTGGAGAGCTTTTTTTCAAGGGTTCGACTTCGGGATGGAAAATGCGGCAGGCGATGGCGCTGCTACCATAACCGAAAACGGAACGGTAAGCATAGAAGTTCCTGCAACCGGGGAAAAACTAGAAGTTTCCCAGGATGTATACAAGGAATTTCAGGTAATCCGTTTAATAGACGGTTACAGGAGCAGGGGGCACTTGTTTACAAAGACAAACCCTGTTAGAGAGCGGCGTAAATATTCCCCAACCTTGGCAATAGAGAATTTCGGTTTGGAAAAAGCCGATCTCCAAACAGTTTTTAATGCCGGGGAAATCCTTGGTATAGGGCCAGCTAAGCTACAAGTGATTATAGATCACCTGGAGGCTATTTATTGCGATGCCGTTGGGATTGAATATATGTACATTAGAAATCCTGAGCGCAAGCAATGGATCCAGGATTGGTTAAACGTAAACGACAACCATCCCCAATATAGTGCAGACGAAAAGAAAAATATTCTTAGAAAACTTAACGAAGCCATTTCTTTTGAAAACTTCTTGCATACCAAATATGTAGGGCAAAAACGTTTCTCATTGGAAGGAAACGAGTCGTTGATTCCAGCATTGGACAAGCTTGTTGAAAAAGCAGCCGATATGGGCGTTCAGCAATTTGTTATGGGAATGGCCCACCGCGGGAGGTTAAATGTACTAACCAATATTTTTGGAAAATCGGCCAAAGATATTTTTAGCGAATTTGACGGAAAGGATTACGAGCAGGCAATTTTTGATGGGGATGTAAAATACCATTTAGGCTGGACAAGCGACCGGAAAACCAGCGGGGGCAAAAAAATTAATATGAATATTGCCCCAAACCCTTCTCACCTAGAAACCGTAGGTGCAGTTGTAGAAGGAATAACCAGGGCAAAGCAAGATAGGCATTATAAAGACGATTTTGCCAAAGTATTGCCAATTGTGGTGCATGGAGATGCTGCCATTGCAGGGCAGGGAATAGCCTACGAAGTAGTGCAAATGGCCCTGTTGGACGGCTACGGTACCGGAGGCACAATACATATTGTTGTAAACAACCAAATAGGGTTTACCACCAATTATCTGGATGCAAGATCTTCTACCTATTGTACCGATGTTGGTAAAGTAACCTTGTCGCCCGTATTGCACGTAAATGCAGATGATGCCGAGGCTGTGGTGCATGCGGCTACTTTTGCTTTGGATTTTAGAATGAAGTTTGGAAGGGACGTTTTTATCGACCTTCTGGGATATAGAAAATATGGGCACAACGAAGGTGATGAACCCCGTTTTACCCAGCCAAAACTCTACAAGGCCATTGCAAAACATAAAAACCCACGTGATATTTATGCCGAAAAATTAATGACCGAAGGGGTCATAGACAAATCGTATGTAAAAAAACTCGAAGACGACTACAAGGCTTCTTTGGAAGAAAAGCTTGAAGACTCGCGCAAAGAAGACAAAACCATCATAACGCCGTTCATGAAGGACGAATGGAAAGGGTTTAACCCATGCCAGGAAGACAAAATGATGGAAGTTGTAGATACCACCTATCCAAAAGATAAATTAACGCAAATAGCAGAATCGATTACCAATCTTCCAAAGGATAAAAAATTCATGCGTAAAATCGAAAAGCTGGTCAAGGAACGTAATAAAATGTTCTTTGAAACCGATAAGCTGGATTGGGCCATGGGAGAATTATTAGCCTACGGAACACTTTTAGAAGAAGGATTTGCCGTGCGCATGTCCGGGCAAGATGTAGAAAGGGGGACTTTCTCACACCGCCATGCGGTAATAAAGGTTGAAGAATCTGAAGAAGAAATCGTGCTGTTGAACGAATTGAAAGAAAATCAAAACGCACATTTTGATGTCTATAACTCCTTACTATCAGAATATGGTGTTGTTGGCTTCGACTATGGTTATGCCATGGCCAGCCCAAATACATTAACTATTTGGGAAGCACAGTTTGGCGACTTTAGCAATGGCGCCCAAATAATGACAGACCAGTATATTTCTGCGGCCGAAGACAAATGGAAGCTTCAAAACGGATTGGTAATGTTGCTTCCGCACGGATACGAAGGGCAGGGTGCAGAACATTCCTCAGCTAGAATGGAACGCTATTTACAGCTGTGTGCAAAAGACAACATGTTTGTGGCAGATGTTACCACGCCGGCAAACTTATTTCATTTGTTCAGAAAGCAAATGAAAGCCGACTATAGAAAGCCACTAATTGTTTTTACTCCAAAAAGCCTTTTAAGGCACCCCAAAGTAGTTTCTTCAGTAGACGAACTTGCAAATGGCAGTTTCCAGACCGTAATAGACGATGCCGATGCCGATGCCAAAAAAATAAAAAGCCTTGTATTCTGTACAGGGAAATTTTATTACGATTTGCTTGCCGCTAAAGAAGAAAAAGGAAGAGACGATGTGGCCTTGGTAAGATTGGAGCAGCTTTTCCCTATACCAACCAAACGGATGCGGGAAATTATAGATAAATACAGCAATGCCGAGGAAGTGGTTTGGGCCCAGGAAGAGCCTAGGAACATGGGGGCATGGAGCCACCTTTTGTTGCATATGGAAGAAGCAAGGACTTTTAGGGTGGCCTCTAGGCGTTTTTATGCTGCCCCGGCAGCCGGAAGCGCTACCAGATCTAAGCGTAGGCATGAGCAGGTTATTGAATATGTTTTTGATAAAACCAAAGACAATATGGAACGAAACGCTAATTAGCACTATATTTATAATTGAGAATTAAGGATAAGACAAAAAATATAAAACTAAATTAAAGCACAATGGTTTTAGAAATGAAAGTTCCCTCTCCCGGGGAATCGATTACAGAAGTAGAAATAGCAGAATGGCTGGTGGAAGATGGCGATTATGTTGAAAAAGATCAGGCAATTGCCGAAGTAGATTCAGATAAAGCTACACTAGAATTGCCGGCCGAGGCAAGCGGAATAATTACGCTTAAAGCCGAAGAAGGAGATGCGGTAGCCGTTGGTGAAGTTGTTTGTTTGATAGATACTTCTGCTGAAAAACCGGCTGGAGGTGATGGTGAAACCAAAGAAGCGCCTAAAGAAGAGGAAAAAGCTACAGAAGCCCCTAAGAAAGAAGAGAAAGCTGCACCAAAAACCGAGAAAGCACCGGAGAAAAAAGAAACATACGCTACCGGAACCGCAAGCCCGGCCGCTAAAAAAATGTTGGCCGAAAAGGGGATCGACCCAAAAGAGGTAAAAGGAACCGGAAAAGATGGGCGGATTACCAAAGAAGATGCCGTAAAGGCAACTCCTTCCATGGGAACCCCAGGACCCGGGAACCGAGGTTCGGAACGTAAAAAACTTTCCATGCTTCGCCGTAAGGTAGCAGAGCGTTTGGTTTCGGTAAAAAATGAAACTGCCATGCTTACTACTTTTAACGAAGTAGACATGAGCCCGATATTTAAATTGAGGGATCAATATAAAGAAGACTTTAAATCTAAGCACGGTGTAGGTCTTGGGTTTATGAGTTTCTTTACAAAGGCCGTTGTTAGGGCATTGGAGATGTATCCTGCAGTAAATTCCATGATAGACGGTAAAGAAATGGTAAGCTATGATTTTTGCGACATCAGTATAGCCGTATCGGGACCAAAAGGATTAATGGTGCCGGTGGTAAGAAATGCCGAAAACTTAAGTTTTAGGGGAATTGAGGCAGAAATTAAACGTTTGGCAATAAGAGCAAGAGAAGGCGAAATTACTGTAGATGAAATGACCGGAGGTACATTTACCATTACCAATGGCGGTGTATTTGGGTCAATGTTGTCCACGCCTATAATCAACCCGCCACAAAGTGCAATTTTAGGAATGCACAACATTGTGGAACGCCCAATTGTAAGAGACGGTGGCATTGCCATTGCGCCAATAATGTACGTGGCATTGTCTTACGATCACAGAATTATAGACGGGAAAGAATCGGTAGGATTTTTAGTGGCAGTAAAAGAAGCCCTTGAAAACCCAACCGAATTATTAATGGATGAGAATGTTAAAAAAGCGCTTGAGCTTTAAAATAAAAAACAAACATACATTTATAAAACCTAGAACGCCCTCCTGAAAATTCAGAGAGGGCGTTCTTTTTTGGCTTTAGTTGGCTAATATTTGAAAGGAATCTAAATCGATAAAACCAAAAAGATGTTAAGAAGAAATGTAATTACTGCCAAAGCAACAATTGCAGAAGCAAGTAACATGTCGTTGTTGTTTTTGATAATTTTATAGTTGGCTGTCGTCTTCATAATCATTTCGCTTTAATTGGTTGATGTAAAAGTCTGATAATTTTAGGCGCATTTCAACAGGGAATTCCCCCTTTTTTTATAGGGTTAACCCGTAACAACCCATTTTTACAATACAAACAAGGTGTAAATATTAAGTGTCAAGGCAGCTACTATTAAGAAAAGCGCTACGGCAAAAAATAAAATAGGGATTTTTTTTTGGAAATAAAGTGGCATCATTACTTTTAGTTTTGGTTGGTTTAACGATGCGTAAAATTATACCCTATTTACAAGATAGGGAATACGTAGTAACTCGTATTTTACAATTGAACCATTTTGTGAATTTTCGAGAATGCATCAAAATAGGGAATAGTGGATGGAAGAAGGTGTCAATTAAAAAAATCATTTTAAAAGTATATCCTGATGGTCTTTTGCCCAAAGCAACAAGGCATTTGTTTTATGCGATACCCCTAGTTTGGTAATAATATTGCTTCGGTGCTTTTCTACGGTCCTAATGGAAATAAAAAGAATTTCGGCAATTTCTTTGTTTGTTTTTTCTTTAGCGATTAGTCGTAGTATTTTTCTTTCGGAAGGAGTTATTGCCTGCAATATTTCTTCGTTTTCAAACTTGTCTTTATTTATTTGATCCATGATGGCAGGGCTGAAATATTGCTCGCCATGCATAACTTTTTCGAGGCATATCTTTATTTCTTCAATGGCATATTCCTTTAAAATATATCCGTTTACATTTAAATCTTTAGCCTGGATAATAAGTTGAGGTTCTTTGTGGAGTGTTATTAAAATTATTTTTGTACCTATTTTGTTGTTCCTACAGGCCAAAGCAATTTCCAGGCCACTCATTTTTGGCATTTCTATGTCCAAAATAGCAATGTCGGGTTGGTATTTAATAATAAGGTTGTATGCCGAGTTTCCATCTTGCGCGCTTGCGAGAACATTAAACTTCCCTTCAACAAGAAAATCATGCAGCCCTTTAAGCAGCAATGGATGGTCGTCGGCAATAATAATTGAAGGATTTATCATACCAATGGAATTACATAAGAAAAAGTTGTCCCTTTGCCTTTTTCTGAATCTACCTTCATGGTACCTTTTAAAAACTTGGTGCGTTCCCGTAGGGTCTTGAGGCCCAAAGACTCAAAATCGTTGTACTTTTCGGCAAAATCAAATCCTTTGCCATGATCTTTTATAACTACCAAGATGCTCTTTGGTCTTTTTAATACAGAGACTTTGGCAGCTTCGGTCCCGGAATGCTTTACAATATTGGATAAGGTTTCCTGTATAATTCTATACAAATGAAGCTCCTGTTCTTGTGTAAGTATATTGGAAATGTCGTCAACATCCGAAGTGATAAAAATATTGGTATTTTCGTCTATGTCTTTCACGGTATTTTTTATGGCTTTTGTTATACCAAGCTTTTCCAGTTGAAAAGGATGCAAGGCCCTGGAAATAGACCGCACTTCTTCTATGGCATTGTTAAACATGGTCTTGGTGTTCTCGTCGGCGTTTAAGGCCACCTTATTTTTTATAAGCAGCAAGCTTTGCCCAACACCATCGTGTAGGTCTTTGGAAATACGCTCGCGTTCCTGTTCTTGAGAAAGCAATAAACGCCTGCTGAAATCTTCCTGCTGTTCTTTGGATTTTTTATGGTGCTGTCTATTTCTATAAAGAAAAACGCATACAAAAAGAAGGCTAATGCCCGCAATGGAAAAGCCAAACAGTCTTTTTTTAGCCTGATTGTCTTTTTCCAGAGAAGTAATTGCAGCGTTTTTTTCCACAATTTGTTTCTCCTTTTTTTCGGTTTCATAAAGTGTTTGGTAGTAGGTAAGCGCATTGGTTTTTTGCACATTGAACAAAGAGTCTTCAAGAAAATTGTATTCTTTGTAGGCATTGTAGGATGCATTTGTATTTCCTGCTTTTTCATATAAGCCAGATAACTGTTGTTTTAAAACTACCAAATCGTCATAGTTTTTACCCTCTTCGGTATATATAATTACTTCCTGTAAAAGGGCAATTGCTTCTGTGTATTTTTTCTGGCTTTCTAGAATAGAAACTGTTGCTTTTTTATAATGGTTGACTAATTGCACTTCATTCTCGAAGTCTTTTTTCTTACTGGCTATACGCTCATAATGTTGGTAAGCTTTTTCATATTCATTTTCTTTTACATACATCCGGGTAAGAGAAGTTTCAATAAAAATGGCACAGTAAAGATCGTTGTTGTTCATCTCGATATTTACTTTTTCGGCCTCCAGTAAGGTTTCTTCTTGTTTTTTTATGTCTCCAAGTTCTTGGTAATGGCTGGCCTTATTATACAAAGATGCAACGGCTGCGTTCCCTTTGTTGTGTTTTTTTGCGTAGGCTATTACTTCATCTTCAATTGTTTGTGCCTTATCATAAAACTTATTCATGCCATAAACAACGGCAATGCCACTTTTAGCATGTATCACATAATCATAATCGCCTAAGGCTTCATAATAAGAAGCTGCGGTTTTATAGTCGTTAATGGCTTCAAGGAATTCACCTTGGTACGATTCTGCTTGCGCCCGGAACAAGTAAGAATCGGCAATATATACAGAGTCGTGAATGCCAAATTTGGAAATGGCCTTGGTGTAGTTTTCTTTGGCCTTTTTAAAATCCACATCGTAATAAGCACCGCCTTTTTTTAGGTAAATACTGCCAATTAAAGAAGAATCTGTTATTTGCCCCTCATATTCTTGGGCTTTATTGATAATGGACAGCGCTTCGTTTTTGTTGTTTTGTATGTTGTTTACATAATAAAATACTTGAACAGATTTATCTATTAACTCCGTGTAGGCTTTCATTTCTTCGGCAAGGGCAATGTATTCTTTGGAATATTCAACAAATTTATCGGGGTAGGTATCCCTGTCAATTTTAGACACAACAGAGTCCAAGTATTGCAATTTTATGGTATTGCTTTTGGTGGTGTCTGCAATTTTTAAAAACCCGGCAATATTTTCCTGTGCGGTAACGGGTATTGCAAAACATATAAGTGCTAACTTAATGAGGTATTTTAATATTTTCAAAGTGGTTGGTTTTTAACACTTTAAAAATAAGTTTTTCTTGTTATAATCTATCACTGCCTTTGCTTTTTTTAGAACATCTGCACCAATTATTCCATGAACGGGCAGGGCATCGTGTATGGTTAAAGCAGAATTTACGTGCGTGAGGTCGAATAAAACAATTTTTACCCTCTTTTTGGACCATGAACCTATTTTGATGGTATTTTTCTTTGAAACCTGGGTAAGCATATTGGTGGCGCCCGCTCCGGCGGCTTTTATTTCAGAATCTTCTGTTTCAAGGTTAAAATGCTCAATACAATCAAATCCAATGCATGTATTAGAAGCCCCCGTGTCGAGGATGAATCTTCCGGTCACGCCATTTATGCTGGCAACGACTTCAAAGTGATTTGTTTTTGTTAAGGTAAGCGGGGCTTTTGTATATCCCTTTTCCGAAAGGAATTTTTTAAGGCTTTGCATGATCTCTTTCTGTTTTATGCAAAGATAGCCGTTTAAACCATTATTTTTGCCGTATGATTTTAACAGACACACATACACATTTATATAGCGAAGCTTTTAACGAAGACCGGGACGAAATGATAAAAAGGGCCATGGAAGCCCAAATAAAACGGTTCTTTGTTCCTGCCATAGATTCTACTTATACCCAAGCCATGTTGCAATTGGAGGCAAAGTACCCCGAAAATGTTTTTTTAATGACGGGCTTGCACCCAACCCATGTAAAGGATAACTTTAAGGAAGAATTAAACCATGTGGAAGAAATGCTTGCCAAAAGAAAGTTTTATGCGGTCGGGGAAATAGGGGTAGACCTTTATTGGGACAAAACGTATTTAAAGGAACAGCAACAGGCGTTTAAGCATCAAATAAAACTGGCAAAAAAATACAAACTGCCCATTGTTATTCATTGCCGTGATGCTTTTGATGAAGTTTTTGAAGTGCTGGAAAGCGAAAAAGGAGAAGGACTTTTTGGGATCTTTCACTGCTTTACCGGAACATTGGAGCAGGCTAAAAAAGCAATTTCGTATAATATGAAGCTGGGAATTGGAGGCGTGGCAACATTTAAAAATGGGAAAATTGATAAGTTTTTAGAACAAATAGACATTTCGAACATTGTTTTAGAAACCGATGCCCCCTATTTGGCACCAGCCCCATACCGCGGTAAGCGTAACGAAAGTTTGTACCTAACAGAAGTAGCGGGTAAATTAGCAGCTATTTATGGGTTGCTATTAAAAGATATTGCAAGAATCACCACAGAGAACTCTAAAGAAGTGTTTGGGGTGTAACGATGCTTTTTAAGCATGTAGCCCCAATATTTTTGGAACTATATTTAGGATAAGCTGTTTTTACCATTTAACTATTAATTATACGTGATAACTCTAGACCATATACGGCCATACCACGACTCGGAAGTAAACCAAGCGCTCCTTGATTATATGGAGCACCCAATGATCATGGCAATGCTGCAATTTACCTTTCCCCTAAAAAGCATGGAAGAAATTGTAGCGATTGTTAAAAGTTGCCGTTCAATCAGGGATTTCCAGACCAAAATTATTTACAACAGTGTAAGGATGGTGTTGGACAAAAGTTCGGAAGGGTTAACAACTTCCGGCTTTGAGAAGCTTCAGACAGGCGAATCCTATCTTTTTATTTCCAATCATAGAGACATTATATTAGATACTTCTTTGTTGAATGTGGCCTTGTACGACCATAATTTGGTCATGACGGCATCGGCTATTGGGGATAATTTGGTGAAAAAGCCCTTTTTAATGGCCTTGTCCAAGCTTAACAGGAGTTTTTTAATAATGCGTAATCTTCCGCCGAGGGAAATGCTCGGTGCCTCCAAGTTGGTTTCAGAATACATACAAAAATTATTGCTGAAAGAAAACCGTTCCGTTTGGATAGCACAAAGAGAAGGGCGCACAAAAGACGGCAACGATAAAACACAACAAGGAGTGCTAAAAATGTTGGCTTTGGCAAATGATGAAGCCGAACAGATGGATTATTTTAAAAAGCTAAAAATAGTCCCGATTTCCATTTCATACGAATTCGACCCTACCGATGTATTGAAAATGCCCGAATTAATGGCAAAACACCATGATATTGAATATGTAAAATCGAGCAACGAGGATTTTAACAGCATATTAAAAGGAGCTACCGGAAAAAAGAAAAGAATTCATGTTTCGGCAGGAAAAGTTATTTCAAACGAATTGGACATCATAAAAAATAGTGGAGAACAGGCCAATGGGCAGCTCCAAATGCTGGCAGATTTACTGGATAAAGCAATTCATAAAAATTATAAACTGTGGCCTTCCAATTACTTGGCGTATGATATGCTGCACAACACCCACACATTTAAAAAGAAATATACAATTAAAGAAAAACGGCAATTCGAGCGGCGTATCAAACGGCGTGTAGAGGCAAACAACAAAGTGGCGTTGCATAATTTTTTAAAAATGTATGCCACGCCGGTTACCAATTGCTTAAATTATGACGAAGAACAAATCTAACATACTGCTTATTTATACAGGGGGGACCATTGGGATGGTCAAGGATTTTGAAACCGGCGCGTTGCATGCCTTTAATTTCGACGAACTGCTGAAGCGCATTCCGGAGCTTTCACAATTAGACTGTAGCATCAATACCATTTCTTTTGAAGAGCCCATGGACTCGTCAAACATGAACCCGGCTTTTTGGGTTCAGATCGTAGAAATTATTGAACAAAATTACGAAGCCTACGATGGCTTTGTCGTATTGCATGGCAGCGATACCATGAGCTATACTGCATCTGCCTTGAGCTTCATGCTCGAAAATCTTGCCAAGCCCGTTATATTTACGGGGTCTCAACTTCCCATAGGCCATTTAAGAACCGATGCAAAGGAAAACTTAATTACGTCTATAGAAATAGCGGCACTTAAAAAAAACGGAAAACCCGTAATTCAAGAAGTAGGCCTGTACTTTGAGTATAAATTGTACCGCGCCAATAGAACTACCAAAATAAACGCAGAGCACTTTCAGGCATTTACGTCGCTAAATTACCCTCCATTGGCAGAAAGTGGAGTACATTTAAAAGTGAACCATGAATATTTGTTGAAGCCCACACGCCGAAAATTCAAGGCACATAAAAAAATGGATGTCAATATTGCATTAATTAAATTGTTCCCGGGAATTACAGAAGAGGTACTGCAATGTCTTTTGATGAATCCAGGTACAAAAGCCATTATATTGGAAACTTATGGAGCTGGAAATGCCCCGACCGAAAAATGGTTTGATAATTTAATAAAACGGGCAATAGATTCGGGGAAAATAATTGTAAATGTTACACAATGTTCGGGCGGAAGTGTCATTATGGGGCGTTACGAAACGAGTTCTCACCTAAAAAAAGTAGGTGTAATTAGCGGAAAAGACATAACTACAGAAGCCGCTCTAACAAAATTAATGCATTTACTTGGTAATAAAATTCAACGTAAAGTGTTCAAAACCATATATGAAACGTCTTTGAGAGGCGAAATGGACTAAAATTAACTACATAAATTTTAACAACTAAAAAAAAATTCGTTATTTGGCGTCCTAAAGCTATTGAAAATACAGAGAGGTGGCCGAGTGGTCGAAGGCGCACGCCTGGAAAGTGTGTATACGTCAAAAGCGTATCGAGGGTTCGAATCCCTTCCTCTCTGCTGTAGTTTTAATGTTTAGTAACATTTTTTTTTTATCTTTAACCCTATTAACGAACAAATTTAAGTTTAGAAGAAATGAAAAGATTATTCTCTATTCTAGCAATTGCTGGATTATTGGCTTTTAATGCAACAACTGCCAACGCTAAGGAATTAACTCCTGCTGTATCTGATCAGATTTCAGAAATTGTTGCTATCGATGATGCTGCTACGGCATTTGTACAAGACGAAACAGACGCAGCAGCGCCTGCCGAAGAAAGCTCAAAAGGTTTTCAACAAGTCCTTAAGGAAAAATTCATCCAAGGGGGTGCTGGCTTTATGGGTATTGTACTATTATGTTTAATATTAGGACTTGCAGTAGCAATTGAAAGAATTATATTCTTGAACATGGCTACCACAAATACTAAAAAGCTTACTCAACAAGTAGAAGATGCTTTGGCATCTGGTGGAGTAGAAGCTGCAAAAGAAGTTTGTAGAAATACAAGAGGTCCTATTGCATCAATTTATTATCAAGGATTGGACAGAGTTGACGAAGGTGTTGATGCTGCCGAAAAAGCTGTTGTGGCTTATGGTGGTGTGCAAATGGGTCAGTTAGAGAAAAACGTTTCTTGGTTGTCTTTATTTATTGCGGTTGCTCCAATGTTAGGATTCATGGGTACGGTAATCGGGATGATTCAGGCATTCGAAAAAATTAGTGCTGCCGGTGGGTTAGACGCTTCATTGATTGCAGGTGATATTCAGGTAGCGTTATTAACAACGGTATTTGGTCTTATCGTGGCTATTATACTTCAAATTTTCTATAACTATATTATCGCAAAAATCGATAGTATTGTAAACAGCATGGAAGATGCTTCTATCATCTTGGTAGATATGTTGGTAGACCACAAAAAATAATAAGCACTAAATTTAGAATTAATTAGATATGTATAAAATAGCTAAAATAATAGCAATAATACTTGGCGTTATCGGATTAGTGCTTTGGGTTCTAATAGCACGGTCAGATGATAACGGAAGTTATATTGACGTAATGTTGAACTTGGGTATTGGCCTTACTATAATTGCAGCTGTAATCACATTACTGTTCTCAATTGTAGGATTGGCTTCTGATACTGACAAATTAAAGAAATCTTTAATTTCACTTGCAGTATTTGCCTTGGTATTGATTGTAAGTTACTTTTTGGCCACTGGAACCGACGTCGACCTTCAAAAAATGGCCGACAGGGGCATTCAAGTAACCGAAGGGACCGTGAAAACCGTTGGAGCTGGTTTAATATCGTTTTATGTATTAACGGTATTGGCTATTCTTGCAATGATTATAGGCGGATTTAAGAAACAATAAATAAAAAAGATATAGTATGGCAAGAAGAGGAGCACCACCTGAGGTTAATGCAGGTTCAATGGCAGACATCGCTTTCCTACTCCTAATCTTTTTCTTGGTAACAACAACCATAGAAACAGATGCAGGGCTAGACCGTAAATTGCCACCAATAGAGCCGCCTGAAAACCCTCCAATTATTAAGCAAAAGAACATCTTTACGGTTGTTGTTAATAAAAACAACCAACTACTTGTAGAAGATGAAGTAATGGAGCTTAAAAATCTTAGGGAGGCTGCTAAGGAGTTTTTAGATAACGGGGCCGGTACTGGAGAAAAAGGAGAACCTTGCGATTATTGCCAAGGATCAAAAAATCCTGAATCTTCCGATCACCCAAATAAAGCTATTATCTCCTTGCAGAACGATAGATTGACAGAGTATGGAACTTATATAGCAGTACAGAACGAATTGGTAGCTGCATATAACGAACTAAGAAACAGAGAAGCGCAACGATTGTATAATAGAGACTTCACAGAAATGAACAATACATATCTGGACCCTAAAACACCAGATAATGTAAAAGATGATTTGAAGCCTAAAATCGAGCGTATACAAGAGATGTACCCTCAAAAATTATCTGAGGCAGAACCAAAAAATAACTAATTAAATTTAGTAAAAGTTATTATGGCAAAATTCACAAAGAAAAAGAAAGGGGATTTACCTGCGGTATCAACCGCATCATTGCCGGATATCGTTTTCATGTTATTGTTCTTTTTCATGACGGTAACCACAATGAAAGATAGTTCCCTAATGATTAAAAATGAATTGCCTTATGCCGATCAAGTTCAAAAGCTTGATAAAAAAGATAGGGTGATTTACATCTATGCCGGAAAACCTAGTCCGCGTTACCAAGACAAATATGGAACTGCTGCAAAAATTCAATTAAACGATAAATTTGCAGATGTTTCTGAGGTAGCCAACTATGTACTGGCAGAAAGGGCTTCAAAACGTGAGGAGTTACAAAATGTACTTACCACTGCCTTGAAGGTGGACAACGAAACCAATATGGGGCTCGTGTCTGATATAAAGCAAGAGTTAAGAAAAGTCAATGCACTTAAAATTAACTATACAACCAGAAATGGTAATGCTTTTCAAAACTTGAAATAAAATACATTTCAGTTAAACTTATATTTAAAAAACGCTTTCTTTTATGGAAAGCGTTTTTTATTTATCCTATAAATAACGTTTTATTTCAGTAATTTTAATCTATTATTATCTTGCCAATCATTAAAAGAAATATAAAATTGTTAAAACGGTATGTCTTTTTTTTGTTAATGCTTGTTTGCAGTTCCATAACTGCTCAACAAGATTCATTGGTCGTGGTTGAAGCCGATGAGAAATATTTTGAAGATCAATTTTATTTTGGCATCAATTATAATATTTTGGTAAGCACGCCACACGATATTAGCCAAAACAGTTTCTCTTATGGTATTATTGGTGGATTTATAAAAGATTTTCCCATTAATAGACGCAGAAATATAGGCTTTGGTCTTGGGGCCGGATTGTCTTTTAACGCTATTTACAGCGATTTAATGGCTACAAAAAATGCAAACGGAACCATAGCTTACCAAGAAGTTCCAGACACCATAGATTACAACAGGAACAAACTTTCCATGAATTTTGTTGAATTCCCTATAGAATTCCGTTGGCGGTCTTCAAAAGCCGAAGATTATCGATTTTGGCGGGTCTATGCTGGGTTTAAATTATCTTATTTGTTTACCGGGCGCTCCAAGTTTGTGACGAGCGATGAACGTATTGTTTTTTCAAACAAGGATATCAGGGACCTTCAATATGGGATTTACCTAAGTTTTGGCTACAATACTTGGAATTTTTATGCTCAATACGATTTAA
Source organism: Galbibacter sp. PAP.153 (assembly GCF_037029175.1). Taxonomy (NCBI): domain Bacteria; kingdom Pseudomonadati; phylum Bacteroidota; class Flavobacteriia; order Flavobacteriales; family Flavobacteriaceae; genus Galbibacter; species Galbibacter sp. PAP.153. The sequence goes on from NZ_JAZEUN010000016.1 coordinate 78,388, forward strand.
CCAGTATTTTCGAAGATAACGTCTATACGGTAGGTGGAGAGCCAATAGCACCCAGAACACTTAAGGCGGGACTTATTTTTTATATTCTATAACCAATAGTTAAATAATATAAATTGGGGCAGTGTACCTATAAAAACTCCTGCTATTACTTCACTGGTGTTATGCGACTTTAAATAAAGCCTGGCAGTGGCAACACTTCCAATACTAAGAATTAACAAAGCAAGGCCAAAGGTTATATTAATCTCGTAATGAAAGGAGAGTCCCAATACAAAAGTCGTCAAGCCACTAATCCCCATCATATGCATACTGGCCTTAAAATTAAAATAAACCATTATTAGGCAGCTTATAAGTGCGCCCAGAATACCAACAAAATAGTAATACAGTTCGGTGGAATAAGAAGCCGGGGTTATTTTGATTAAGGTTATATAAATAAGGATAATACAAATATACAATGGTATTTTACGCTCCTTGGTATTCGTCATTTTGCTATTGGTTACCCAGCCCAGGTTTTTCAGCAGTAAGAAAAATATAAAGGGGATAATAACCGTAATGATAAAAATTGCCAAAAGGATCAGTTTTTTTGCTTCTGGGGAATTGTACTTTGGGGAAATTAAAAAATACAACAGCGTTCCCGCCAATGGGATAAAGACAGGGTTGAAGATATAACTGATTAATTTTGAAAATACACGCATTAAATTTCTTTTCTTAGACGTGCTACCGGGATGTTTAATTGCTCTCTGTACTTTGCTACAGTTCTTCGGGCAATAGGATATCCTTTTTCTTTTAAAATGGAGGCAAGCTTATCGTCGGTTAAGGGTTTTCTTTTTTCTTCTTCGGTTATTACGGTTTCCAGGATTTTCTTTATCTCGCGGGTAGATACGTCTTCTCCTTCTTCGTTCTTCATGGATTCCGAAAAAAATTCTTTTATCAGTTTTGTGCCATACGGGGTATCAACATATTTGCTGTTGGCAACCCTGGATACGGTAGATACGTCCATGCCAATGGTATCGGCAATATCTTTTAATATCATTGGTTTCAACTTACGTTCGTCACCGGTTAAAAAATATTCTTCCTGATAGTGCATTATGCAGTTCATGGTTACAAACAATGTTTCCTGACGTTGTTTTATGGCTTCTATAAACCATTTGGCGGCATCCAGTTTTTGTTTAATAAACATAACGGCATCTTTTTGCGATTTGGACTTGTTTTTACTGTCCTTATAGCCCTTTAGCATATTGTTGTACTCCCTGGACACATGTAAATCCGGGGCATTTCGTCCGTTTAGGGAAAGTTCCAGTTCGCCATCTGTAATTTTTATGGTGAAATCGGGAACAACATGCTCTACGATCCGGTTATTCCCTGAATAAGAACCGCCCGGTTTTGGGTTCAGGCGTTCTATTTCGTGGATGGCATCCCTTAATTCTTCTTCGGTAATTCCGTGCTTCTGGATCAGTTTTGTATAATGTTTTTTAGTAAACTGTTCAAAAGAGCGGTCCAAAATATCAATGGCAAGTTCTATACTTGGGGTAGGGTCTTTACTTTGCAGTTGAATAAGGAGGCATTCTTGCAAATTTCGGGCACAAACCCCGGATGGGTCGAGCTGCTGGACAAGTTCAAGTACTTTTTCTACTTGGCTTTCGTCTGTAAAAACATTTTGGGTAAAGGCAAGGTCGTCTACAATATCCGAAATATCCCTGCGGATGTAGCCGCTTTCGTCTACGCTTCCCACTAAAAATTCTGCAATATCCCGTTCGTTGTCGTTTAACCTGAATGTATTTAACTGGTTCAGTAGGTATTGATGGAAAGATGTGCCTGCTGCATAAGGAACGGTTTTCTCTTCATCATCGCTGCTGTAATTATTGGATTGTAAACGGTATTCGGGGATTTCGTCATCACTTAAGTATTCATCAACATTAATATCTTCAGCATTAATAGAATCACTGTCGTAATCTTCTTCCATCGAATTGTCAATGTCATCATTGTTAAAGTCGCTTTCTTCCTTTCCGCTTTCGAGCGCAGGGTTTTCTTCAAGCTCTTGTTTTAAGCGTTGCTCAAATGCCTGTGTTGGCAACTGAATCAATTTCATTAACTGAATCTGTTGCGGCGATAACTTTTGTGATAATTTAAATTGTAATTGCTGTTTAAGCATATGCTCTTGTAACCTTTATATAAAAATAAAAAAACTAGCCTTATGAATAGGTGTTCATGGGCTAGTTTTATTACTATATAGTGTTAATATATTCTAAAATTCGGCATTTTGGGGTGTTCTCGGGAACGGAATTACGTCACGAATGTTGGTCATTCCGGTTGTAAAGAGCACCAAACGTTCAAATCCAAGACCAAAACCACTATGAGTTGCAGTCCCGAATTTTCTTAAATCAAGGTACCACCAAAGTTCTTTTTCGTCTATGCCCATTGCCTTTATTTTTTCTTTGAGCACCTCGTAACGTTCTTCCCTTTGTGCCCCGCCAACAATTTCTCCAATTCCTGGGAAAAGTATATCCATGGCCCTTACGGTTTTTCCGTCATCGTTAAGACGCATATAGAAAGCTTTAATTTTGGCAGGATAATCAAACAATATCACTGGGGCTTTAAAGTGTTTTTCTACCAAATAGCGTTCGTGTTCACTTTGTAGGTCGGCGCCCCATTCTTCAATTGTGTAACTGAATTTTTTCTTTTTATTGGGTTTTGAGTTCTTTAATATTTCAATGGCCTCGGTGTAACTTACCCGTTTAAAGTTGTTTTCTAAAACAAAGCGAAGCTTGTCCGTGAGTTTCATTTCGCTTCTTTCGGCTTGTGGCTTTGTTTTTTCTTCCTGCAACAATCTTTGTTCTAAAAACTCAAGGTCGTCCTTGCAATTATCCAGGGCATACCCCACTACATACTTTATAAAGTCTTCGGCAAGATCCATGTTTCCGTCGAGGTCCAGAAAAGCTACTTCGGGTTCGATCATCCAAAATTCTGCCAAGTGCCTTGAAGTGTTTGAGTTTTCGGCCCTAAAAGTTGGTCCAAAAGTATATATTTTTCCAAGACCCATGGCATAGGCTTCGCCTTCAAGTTGCCCCGAAACGGTTAAATTGGTTTCTTTGCCAAAGAAATCTTCTTTGTAATCAATTTCGTTTTCTTCATTTAGGGGAGGTTTTTTTGCGTCCAAGGTAGTTACCCTGAACATCTCTCCGGCACCTTCGGCATCCGATCCGGTAATTATAGGTGTATTTACATAATAAAAACCATTTTGCTGAAAATATTGGTGTACGGCAAACGATAAAGCCGAACGTACACGCATAACAGCACTAAAAGTACTGGTGCGAACACGCAAATGTGCTTTCTCTCTTAAAAACTCCAACGAATGTTTTTTAGGCTGAATGTGATATTCTTCAGGGTTGGCAATCCCCAATATTTCAATGTCCTGAACTTGTATTTCTACATTCTGGCCTTTTCCCTGGCTTTCTACCAAAGTCCCGCTAATGGTAACCGCAGCTCCTGTGTTGATTTGCTTTAAAACATTTTCAGGCGTGTTTTCAAAATCGACTACACATTGTATATTGTTAATTGTAGAGCCATCGTTTAAAGCAATAAACCGATTGCTCCTAAAGGTACGTATCCATCCTTTTACTTTAACTTCTTGAAGGAGTTTTTCTCCGGTTAGCAGTTCTTTTATACTATTTGATTTCATTATGGGTAACTTCAATAATTGAGGGCACAAAGATAAAATTTTAAAGCTACTTTTATAACTAGTCGATGATCTTTAAATGAAATTATAAGAAGATGCTTTTGTTTTACTTAAAAAAATCATAAATTTAATGTGAGAAATTACGTAAGGATAAATAAAAATCCGTACATTTAACATATAAGAAAAAATATTAAGTTTTTTTTAGATAATAAAAAGGGGAAAAACACCCGTGATTATATAGAAAATATAGCTTATATTTGTAAGAGAAATAGCAACGTCGCCTAAATAGGCACTAAAAATATTTAAAAATGTAGGTTTGGGGGAACCTTAAAGTCTGTCTGAAAAACTTGTTTTTCGGCAGACTTTTTTATTTCCAAGATTTTTATTTCAAAAAATAATACATGCAGGCTTCTTATGGCCAATAGCTATAATATAGAGGAGGCCTAGTTTAAGCAATGTTTAATTTTCGTAGGTTTTAAAAAATTCCCGATGAATCCTTTTTATAGGTTTTCCTGTTCTTTCCCACTTTTTGGAAGGACATCTATATTTGGCTTTTTCAATACTTTTTTATTGGCAATATTACGTTCTAGAGCCAATAAAAGTGCCGGCAACAAAATTAAATTAGAGAGCATTGCAATTAATAAGGTAAAAGATACCAAGCCCCCCAATGCTTTGGTGCCACCAAAGCTACTGAGCATGAACACGGAGAAGCCAAAGAACAAAACAATGGAAGTATAAAACATGCTTACACCGGTTTCTCTTAGAGAGTTGTATACGGATTTACGTATGTGCCAATGATTTTTGGTAAGTTCTTGTCTGTATTTTGCAAGAAAATGTATGGTGTCGTCAACAGAAATCCCGAAAGCCACGCTGAAAACTAAAATTGTGGAAGGTTTAATGGGGATGCCTAAAAAGCCCATCATTCCAGCAGTAATAATAAGTGGAAGAATATTTGGAATCAATGAGACTACAATCATTTTAAAAGACCGGAACATATATGCCATAAACAGTGATATTAAAAATATGGCCAATGCTAGGGACATGACCAGGTTTTTCACCAAATATTTGGTTCCTTTCATAAAAACCAAGGCTTTCCCCGTTAGGGTTACATTGTAACGGTCGGGCGGGAGTTCTTTATTTATCTTTTTCCATAAGTCGCTTTCGATCCCTTCCATTTTATCAGTGCCTATATCTTTCATGAAAGTGGTTATGCGCGCTATTTGACCGGTAGAATCTACAAAACTTTTAAGTAAATCAGAATTATTTGCAGACCCTTTGGCATAGGAAAGGATAAAGGTATTTTCTTGATTGTTCGGCAGTTGATAATAATTAGGGTTCCCATTGTAATATGCCTGTTTGGAGTATTTAACCAGGTTTGTAATTGAAATGGGGTCGGAGAGCTCTGGAATTTCTTTAATTAGCTCTTCAAGTTCTTCCATTCTGCGAAGGGTCGAAAGCTTCATTACACCGTTTTTTCTTTTGGTGTCAACCATAATTTCAACTGGCAATATCCCATCAAATTCTTTTTCAAAAAAACGGATATCATCAAAAAAGGCGGCACTTTTGGGCATGTCTTCTATGAGGCTTCCCGATATCCTTATTTGGTAAATTCCTATAATACTTCCAATCATGGCAAATAAGGCAACTATAAAAACCGCTATTCTGTGGTTTCTTACCGTATTCTCCATCCAGCCAACAAATGTCCCGATCCATTTTTTATTTAAATGTTTAAGGTGCTTTGTTTTTGGCAAAGGCATGAAACTGTATATAATTGGGATTATTAATAAAGACAGTACAAAAATTGCAAAAATGTTTATGGAGGCAACAATACCAAATTCTTTTAATAGTTTACTTTCTGTAATTATAAAAGTTGCAAAACCTGCCGCGGTTGTTATGTTGGTCATTAAAGTGGCATTTCCGACATTTGATATAACGCGTTGCAATGATTTTGCCTGATTGCCGTGTTTTTGTACTTCCTGTTGATATTTATTGATAAGAAAAATACAATTGGGGATACCAATTACAATAATCAACGGTGGAATTAATGCTGTTAGTACGGTTATTTCGTAATGAAGCAAACCAAGAATGCCGAAAGCCCACATAACACCAATAATAACAACGATCATTGAAATAAATGTTGCCCTGAACGACCTAAAGAAGAAAAAGAATATCAACGAAGTTACGCCAAGGGCTGCTCCAATAAACATGCTTATTTCGTCAATAATGCTTTGAGAATTTAATGTTCGTATATAGGGCATTCCGGAAACCCTTATATCGAGCCCTGTTTTTGCTTCAAAATCGTTTATAACTGGAATAAAGTCGTTTAAAACAAAATCTTTTCTTACGCTGGTATTAACAATTTCCTTGTCAAGATAAATGGCGCTTCTAATGGTGTGGGTATCTTTGTTGTATAATAAACTTTGGTAAAAGGGAAGCTTTAAAAATATTTCGTCTTTAATGCTATCTACTTCTGCTTTTGTTTTTAATTTACCTTTAATAAGGGGGGTAAGCTCAAACTTGTGCGTTGCTTCATTTTTGACAATTTTTTGCAAATTATCGGTAGATACCACAAGGTTTACCTCTGGTTTTGCCTGTAGCTGTTTACTAAGTTTGTTCCAGGCATTAAAATTGTTGGGGGTAAATAAATTAGTATCCTTAATAGCAACAACAATAAGGTTGCCTTCTTCGCCAAACGTTTTAAGGAACTTATTGTATTCAATATTAATGGGGTGATGATCGGGTAATAAATTGGCCTCGGTAAAGGTAAAACGCATATTTTTCCATTGCATGGCAAGAAAAACCGTAACTCCAAGCAGCATTATTAGAATTAATATGCGATTGCGTAGAATGATTCTAGCGGTCTTCTTCCAAAAGCCTTTGCCGATCTTGTTTTTCATTTAAATAAATTTCCGTGCAAAGGTAGAAAACCTATGCGAATGTGCCTAGAATCCTAAACTAAAATAGTACGTAAACTTAAAGGAGACATTGTCCTCAAAATTAGGTAAATGATATGCTCCATACCGGTACATAAAATTAAGTCCGAAGCCTTTGAGTATTTTGTTTATTTCCAGTCCGCTTTCTAGATATCCATTTTCCAGAGAGCTAAACTCGATTCCCTCATGCTGTTGTTTTTCTGATACGTTTCCAATTGCAAACCGTGAAATTAAAACGAGCTCTGGCCTAAATTTTTGAGTAATGTTAAAGCGTTTAAAAAAATGTTTGGCCTGCAAAATGGCATACCTGTCAGAAAAAAATTCATTGAAATACATGGTTTCAAAGCTATCCCTTCCGGCCACCGAAAACCTGTTCATTATTTTTTCCCCATCGGGCTGGTTGGGAGATGCATTGTACAATTCCGTAATGGGCAAATCGCCAAAACTTATACCGCCTATAAAAAGAAACGTTGTTTTGCCTTTGTTAAGTGGCTGTATTTCATGTCTTACCCTTAATGCTATTTTGGAGAAACTTAAATCGCTGTCAAAAATATTTCTAAGTGCTTGCGATGCCTGAATGGTAAACTGAGGATATTTATTGTCTATAATAACTTTTCCCTCGTTTGTTTGCATGTACTTATTAAAGGGATTCCATTGAAACGAAGCTGTTATAAAACTTGATTGGTATGTGGTGTATGTCTTGCCGTCGTTTGTGTAGGTATAATCGTAAGTTGGTTTTACGTCCTGATGCGATAACTGGAATTTTGAGCTTAATTTTGGCGTGAAATCATGGGTAAGATATGTGCTTATATCTTTTACTTTTTGAAACTGGCTTAAGTTGAACAACCTGGGTTCGAAAAGATAAAAAGCCCTTCCGTCGGTAATAAAAGTTAGGCTTCCCGTTTCTACCAGATCATCTTTGTAGTTAATTCCAATACGGGTGTCGTCATATTTATCGAGTCTGCTTTCTGCCCCAAAACCGTATTTAAAATCCTTGTCCTTTGTTCCATAGGCCCCGTACGCATGAAGCTTGTATTTTCTGGAGAAGGTATTGTTGGTAACGGCGCTCATGCCAATTCTAAAACCTTCGTACCTGTTAAACTTTAAAAGGGATTTATAATCAAAATCGATATATTTTGTGCTTACATAACCTACCATTACTTTTCTTATGAATGAAATCTTTTTTTCAAAATTTCTGGCATCCACAAGGCTGTCCACGGCTTTATAGGTTTCTTCTTCTTTTTGTGTAATGGGAGCCTTGCGGTATTGGTTCCAAAACTCTTCATCCCTTTTTGGTGCGGCATCCAGCAATTCTATGGCGGTACCACGGCGTTCTATGGTAACGGGTTTGTTTAAGGCAATATCAAAATTGTTTATTTCAGAAGTAAGATAAATGTGTTTTGTAATATCGTCAGGATTTGTTCCAACAAAAGTTGAATCTTCCATTTTGCTGCTTGTTGCAATTCTAAGTTTTCCAAATAATGTAACTACATTGTCGTTTTGCCCTTTTCCAACTATTAATTTATTGCTGGTTGGAAACCAAATGTCGTTTTCGGGGAAGTATTTGTAATCTTGAACGGCTTGTACGTCAATGGTGGCATTTAGTTGGGAAATTATTTTTTGTACGGCAAAACTTTTTGTATCAATATAAAGTACCCCTTCCAGAGCTATTTGCTCTTTATTTTTTTTGGGAAAATAATGTACCATATACCCTTTTCTATTTTGCTCGGCTATGGTGTCTATCAACATGTAATTATAGGTTGAAAGCGCTTTACTGCCAAGGGGGCTAATAAATTCGGTACCAAAGACCTTATATCTGTCTTTGTAAAAAGAAAACGATTGCATCTCTAAGGTGAGAATTTCGTAAATGGGCTTTTTAAAGCCTGCCATTTTTGTTCCTAGAATAGTTTCTCGTTTTTCTTTTTCCTTGGAATAAGCAAAATTTGAAACTTTCTCAGTAATGTACAGATGCGATTTACGTAATTGTTTTTTTAGCTCGTAACTGGTAGAATCTACCTTTTTAAACTTTAAGCCCTTTCTTTTAACCTTAAAAATGGAATCGATGGCACCATTTATGGAGTCGGGATTTGCTGTAATGATAAGTTTGCTGTAACTGTTAAAGCTATATGTGTTTAGGGCGTCATCGGGATTGTTGTTTTTTTTCTTTGCTATTGCATTTTTAATAATTGTTTGGGCAAAGTTATGCTGCTCCAATACCACCTCGTTTAACGCTTCGATACTTTTATCGAGTAAAATATTGAGGTGTTCTTGGTTGTCGACAGCAATTATTTTTGACTGGTATCCAATATAGCTTATTTCTATGCTGGAAAGGCCATTGTTTGCGTTTAATGAAAAATCGCCGTTGCGGTCGGTAATGGTATTGTCTCCATCTTCTGTAGTTATGGTTGCAAAAGATAGGGGTACATGTGTTTCGCTGTCTTTCACGTTTCCGGTAATTATTACCTTTTGGGCAACACATATTTTTGCCGAAAATATAAAAATAAGGACCGCTAGATATTTCATCTTACAAATAAAGTTGTTGCTTAAAAATGTATGTAATGTTACAAAAAATAAAAGCGACTAGTTTTAGCCGCTTAAAAAATTTAGTGAAAGTTTAACGAAGCACGTTAAACGGTCATGATTTCTTTTTCTTTGACAGCTAAGGTATCGTCTACTTTTTTGATGTATATATCGGTGAGTTCTTGCATGTCAACTTCGGCATTGGCTTTTAAATCTTCTGATGCATCCAACTTTTTTATGTCTTTATTGCCGTCTTGTCTTGCATTTCTTACCGATACTTTTGCATCTTCTGCTTCTGCTTTGGCCTGTTTTACCAGTTCCTTTCTTCGTTCTTCGGTTAATGGCGGCACATTTATTATTACCATTTCCCCGTTGTTCATAGGGTTAAAGCCTAGATTGGCAACCATAATGCCCTTTTCTATTTCCTGTAACATTGACTTTTCCCATGGTTGAATGGAAATTGTCCTGCCGTCCGGGGTATTAACGTTTGCTACCTGGCTAAGTGGGGTAGGAGCCCCGTAATAATCTACCATAACACTGGCAACCATTGCCGGGCTGGCCTTACCGGCACGTATGTTTGCAAATTCTTTTTCAAGGTGCTTTAAGGCACCATCCATTGCTTCTTTGGAGGTATCTAATATAAATTTAATCTCGTCGTTCATAACTATTATAGTTTTTAAAACAGTTTAGCTAATTGTATGCCAATTTAATTAAAGATTCACTTTTGTGCCAATTTTTTCTCCCGATACAACTTTTAACAGGTTCCCTGGTTTGTTCATGTCAAATACAACAATAGGCAACTCGTTTTCCTGGCTTAAGGTAAAAGCTGTTGTGTCCATTACCTTGAGCCCTTTGTTGAGCACATCCTTAAAGGTGATATCGTCGAACTTGGTGGCGTCTTTGTTTTTTTCTGGGTCAGAAGTATAAATGCCATCTACACGGGTGCCTTTTAAAATTACATTGGCATCTATTTCTATGGCACGCAACACGGCTGCCGAATCTGTTGTAAAATAAGGGTTTCCGGTGCCTCCTCCAAAAATAACAACACGGCCTTTCTCTAAATGCCTTACTGCTCTTCTTCTTATAAAGGGTTCTGCAACTTCATTGATTTTTATGGCCGACTGAAGCCTTGTTTCTATGCCTTCGTCTTCTAAAGCCGATTGAAGGGCAAGGCCGTTGATAACGGTTGCCAGCATTCCCATATGGTCGCCTTGAACCCTGTCCATGCCATTGCTGGCCCCGGCCACGCCTCTAAAAATATTTCCGCCTCCAATAACAATTGCTACTTCTACACCTTTGTCGGTTACCGATTTTATTTCTTCGGCATATTCCTTAAGCCTTTTTGGGTCGATCCCATATTGGCGTTCTCCCATAAGGGCTTCTCCGCTTAGTTTTAGAAGTATTCTTTTGTACTGCATATTTTTTTGTTGAAGGATTATTTGAATAATTTCCGAAGCAAAAATAAGCAAAATTATTAAGTAGCGAAGCGGGAATTTTAATGCAAAAAACCACTTCCGAAAATAAATCCGAAAGTGGTCTTTAATATATATTGTGTTTGCTTATCCTAAAGCAACTCTTTCAAAAGCTGTAACGGTAAGGTCGCCGTTAATAGACTTAACGTAACCGGCAACGCTTTGTTTGCTGTCTTTAATAAAATCTTGGTTTACCAAAGTGTTGTCTTTAAAGAAACGCTTTAATTTACCTTTAGCGATGTTATCCAGCATAGCTTCTGGTTTTCCTTCGGCTCTTAAGGTGTCTTTGGCAATCTCGATTTCTTTATCGATTACTTCTTGGTCTACGCCAGACTCGTCTAAGGCCACCGGGTTCATGGCAGCAGCCTGCATAGCAACATCCTTGGCGGCAATATCTGCACCTTCTACATTGGCAGAAAGACCAACTAAAGTGGCAATTTTATTGCCTGCGTGGATGTAAGATCCTACAAATGGAGCTTTTAATGTTCTAAAATCGCCGATTTCTATTTTTTCGCCGATAACTCCTGTTTGCTCGATTAATTTATCGGAAACTTTGATTCCTTTGTAATCTGCATCCAAAAGTTCTTCTTTAGAATTGTAGTTTAAGGCCAATTCGGCAAGGTCGTTTGCAAGGGTTACAAAAGAGTCGTTTTTAGCAACAAAATCGGTTTCACAGTTTAAGGAAACGATTACGCCTTTTGAGCTGGCATCGTTTACTTTTGCGATAACAGCACCTTCGGTAGACTCCCTGTCGGCTCTTTTTGCTGCAACCTTTTGTCCTTTTTTACGAAGTATTTCTACTGCTGTATCAAAATCGCCTTCAGCTTCAACCAATGCATTTTTACAATCCATCATGCCGGCACCGGTAGCTTTTCTTAGCTTATTAACTTCAGCGGCTGTAATTTTTGCCATTTTATTTATCAGTTTTAATTAGTAAAGTCGTTAACCTTTATTTTCCGTACAAAAGTAAAGAAGATAAAAGGATAACGACTTTATGAAATTATTATTTATTCGTTTTCTTCAGCTTCTAAGGCTTTAGCTTTTTTTTCTTTAGCCTCTTGTTCTGCTTTTTTATCTTCCTCTTCTTCAGCTTGCTTTTCAGCGGCTTTGTCGGCTTTTCTTTCCGAAAGGCCATCGGCAATAGCACCTGTAACGTGAGAAAGTACTTTTTCTATGGATTTTGAAGCATCGTCGTTTGATGGGATTACGTACTCAACCTCTCTTGGGTCTGAGTTTGTATCTACCATCGCAAAGATTGGAATGTTTAATTTTTGTGCTTCTTTCACGGCGATGTGCTCGCGCATGGTATCTACAATAAACAATGCTCCGGGTAAGCGGGTCATGTCTGCAATAGAACCTAAGTTTTTCTCAAGCTTGGCTCTTAAACGATCTACCTGTAGTTTTTCTTTTTTGGAAAGCGTGTCAAAAGTACCGTCTTTTTTCATTCGGTCGATAGACGCCATTTTCTTAACGGCTTTACGAATAGTTACAAAGTTGGTAAGCATACCGCCCGGCCATCTTTCGGTAATGTAAGGCATGTTTACTGCGCCTGCTTTGTCTGCAACGATATCTTTTGCTTGTTTCTTGGTAGCTACAAATAGTATTTTTCTACCGGATGCTGCTATTTTTTTAAGGGCTTCGTTTGCCTCTTCGATTTTAGCAGCAGTTTTGTATAAATTGATAACGTGGATCCCGTTACGCTCCATGTAAATGTAAGGAGCCATGTTTGGATTCCATTTTCTGGTAAGGTGACCAAAGTGTACACCTGCTTCCAGTAAATCTTTAACTTCTATGTTATTTGCCATTTTTGTAATAGTTTACGTTCCGTTGCCCATACAATGGGTTTTGTTTATTTAGCAATGATAAAGTGGTCACGGTTTCTCGATTGCCTTTACCATTTGGATGCTAAACCAATCTTCTTTTCTTTTTAAGGAAAAGAAGCAACGACATGTTAATTTTTTGCTGAATTTTTTTCAGCATCTTTTTTCAATAATTGAAAATTCCAATTTGTTTCAAAAAATAATTTCGTTAAGAAAATTGCATATTCTGAAACAAATAGTTCAGAATTGAAATTAACGTTTTGAGAATTGGAATTTCTTACGTGCTTTCTTCTGACCGAATTTTTTACGTTCTACCATTCTTGGATCTCTTGTAAGCAATCCTTCTGGTTTTAAGGTTCCTCTGTTTTCTACATCTACTTCGCAAAGTGCTCTGGAAATAGCCAAGCGTATTGCTTCTGCCTGTCCTGTAACACCTCCACCGTACACATTTACTTTAATGTCAAAGTTCTCGGCATTCTCTGTTAATGTAAGAGGCTGTTGTACTTTGTACTGTAATGTTGGTGTTGGGAAGTATTGCGTAAATTCTTTTTTGTTGATAGTGATGTTTCCTTTACCTTCAGAAACATACACCCTTGCAACGGCGGTTTTTCTTCTACCGATTTTGTGAATTACTTCCATTATTTAAGATCGTTTAAGTTAATTGCAGTTGGTTTTTGAGCTCCTTGAGCGTGCTCTGCACCAGCGTACACTTTTAGATTACGGAATAAATCTGCGCCTAATTTGTTTTTAGGGAGCATTCCTTTAATAGATTTCTCTAACAAACGAGCAGGATCTTTTTGGAAAAGTTCTGTAGCTGTTGTTATTTTTTGACCGCCTGGGTAACCGGTATGGCGCACATATTCTTTGGTGTTCCATTTATTTCCGGTTAAGTTGATTTTTTCTGCGTTGATGATAACTACGTTATCTCCACAGTCAACATGCGGTGTGTAATTAGGCTTGTACTTACCTCTAAGTAGTTTGGCTACCTTAGAAGAAAGACGTCCTAGCGTCTGACCATCGGCATCAACCAAAACCCACTGTTTGTTTACAGTAGCCTTGTTTGCCGAAATTGTTTTGTAGCTTAATGTATCCACACTAACTTTTTTTAAAAAATTAAACATTCCATTCCCATCCCCAAAAGTCCCGATAGCTATCGGGATTGGGATAATGGGGTGCAAAAGTACAATTATTTCTATTATTTACAAACAGCGGGTGTTAATAATTTGTTGAATAAAACAAATTGGTTTTAAGTGGGTTATGTTAATGCGCCTCTAACCAATTTTTGCCCAAACCTACTTCTACATCCAAAGGAACACTTAATTTATAAGCATTTTCCATTTCGGTTTTAATAAGCTCTTTTACAGTATCGAGTTCTTCTTTGTAGGCGTCAAATACCAATTCGTCATGAACTTGTAGCAACATTTTGGTTTTAAAATTGCCTTCTTTTAATTTTTTCTGAAGGTTTAGCATGGCAATTTTAATAATATCTGCGGCGCTTCCCTGAATGGGTGCATTTACGGCATTCCGCTCGGCGGCACCTCTTACTACTTGGTTTCGGGAATTAATGTCTTTTAAATACCGGCGCCTGCCCAAAATGGTTTCTACATAGCCATGGTCTTGCGCAAAATGTACTTGTTTGCTTATATAGGCTTTTAGTTTCGGGTAGGTTTGGTAATAGGTGTCAATGAGTTCTTTGGCCTCTGTCCTGTTCAAGGTAGTTTGATTGCTCAACCCAAAGGCAGAAACCCCATAAATAATTCCAAAGTTTACTGTTTTGGCATTGCTCCGCTGTTCGCGGGTTACTTTATCGATATCGACTTTAAATACCTGTGCTGCCGTAGATGCATGGATGTCTTCTCCGTTTTTGAAGGCTTTAATCATATTATCTTCTTCGCTTAAAGCGGCAATAATCCGTAGTTCTATTTGAGAATAATCTGCGGCCAGCAGTGTATAATCTTCATTTCTTGGCACAAAGGCCTTTCGTACTTGCCGGCCTCTTTCTGTACGGATCGGGATATTCTGTAGATTAGGGTTGTTGGAGCTCAATCTTCCCGTGGCTGCCACTGCTTGGCTGTATACCGTATGTACATGACCCGTTTTTGGATTGATCTCATTTGGCAGAGCATCTACATAGGTGCTTTTTAATTTGTTGAGTTGGCGCCATTCCAATATATCGGCTATTATTTTATGGTCTTTTGCTAGGTAAGAAAGCACGTCTTCTGCAGTTGAATATTGCCCGGTTTTGGTTTTCTTGGGTTTGTCTACCAGTTTTAATTTGTCGAACAAAATAGGCCCCAATTGTTTTGGCGATGCAATATTGAATTCTTCTCCGGCTTGTTCGTAGATGTCTTTTTCTAACCGGAGGATATCATCAACAAGGTCTTTTGTGAGGGAATGTAGGAATTTTTCATCCAAATTGATGCCTTCAATTTCCATTTCGGCCAACACTTTTACCAATGGGGCTTCAATTTCTTCGAACAATTTTTTTGCATTTCGATTGGGCAGTTCCTGTTCGAATAAGTTTTTAAGCTGAAGGGTAATATCGGCATCTTCTACCGCATACTCGGTTTGTTGTTCTATAGGAACGGTTCGCATGGAGCGCTGGTTTTTCCCTTTTTTACCAATAAGGGTTTCAATGGAAACGGGCGAATAGCTTAAATAGGTTTCGGCCAACACGTCCATATTGTGGCGCATATCGGGATTGATAAGATAATGCGCAATCATGGTATCAAAAATAGGCCCCTCAACGGGCATGTTGTAATTGGACAATACTTTGATATCGTATTTTAAGTTCTGCCCAATTTTTTGAATGTCCTTATGTTCAAAAAAAGGTCTAAATTCTTCTAAAATAGCTTTGGTTTCTTCTTGATTTTCGGGAAAGGATACATAAAATCCGGTGCCGGGCTCCCACGAAAAAGCACAGCCCACCAATTTGGCCTGCAACGATTTTATGCTGGTGGTTTCGGTATCAAAGCATACGCTTTTTTGTTGTAATAATTTTTGAAGCAATAGTTTTCTGGCAAGCGGTGTATTGGCATGCTGATAAAAATGCGGTACTTGTTCAATGGTTTTGTAGCCCGAAATGGCAGTCGTGTTTTCTTCAGCTGCTTCATTATTGCCAAAAAGGTCGTATTGTACGTCCAGGCTGTTGTTTACTTTACCTTTGTTGGTTTCGGCAGGGGTTTCTTCAGTTGAAGCTTCCTGGCCGAAAGTTTTCAATAGGTTTTCGGCAAGCCTTCTAAATTCCAGTTCCTGAAAAATTTCCTGCACTTTGGGTAAGTCGGGCGTGTTGAGTTCAAAGTCTTCCTCATGAAATGCTACCGGAACATCGAGCATAATGCGGGCCAATTTTTTTGAAAGCAGTCCTTGCTCGGCATTGGCTTCTACTTTTTCTTTCATTTTCCCTTTTAGCTGATCGGTATTGGCCAAAAGGTTTTCCATGCTGCCAAATTGCTGAAGGAATTTTTTGGCCGTTTTTTCACCCACACCGGGCAGGCCGGGAATATTATCAACGGCATCGCCCATCATCCCCAAAAAATCGATTACTTGGTCGGGGGTTTCAACCTCAAACTTTTTTTGCACTTCGGGAATGCCCCATATTTCAATGCCGTTGCCCATGCGTGCGGGACGGTACATAAAAATATTTTCAGAAACCAGCTGCGCAAAATCTTTATCGGGCGTTACCATATATACTTTATAATTGGCTTTTTCGGCTTGTTTGGCCAGAGTTCCAATAATGTCGTCGGCCTCGTAGCCGGGTTTTTCAATGCACGGAATGTGCATGGCCTTGAGGATTTCCTGAATAATCGGCACGGCAATGCGGATGGCCTCCGGGGTTTCATCTCGGTTGGCTTTGTAGGCTTCAAACATTTCCACACGGTCCTTGCTGCCTTCTTTGTCGAATGCAACGGCCAAATGATCGGGCTTTTCTCTTTTGATGACATCCAGCAACGAATTCATAAACCCCATAATTGCCGATGTGTCCATGCCTTTGGAATTAATTCTCGGGTTTTTAATAAATGCGTAATATCCTCTAAAAATCAATGCATACGCATCTAAAAGAAAAAGTCTTTTCTGGTCAGACATGTTTTTTGTGTTTGAAGTTGAAAGTTGTAAAGTTAAAAAAGTTATATGAGTTTAAGCTGAAGCATTGCTAAGTTAATGCCACTTTAGTCGATGTTTAATAAAATAAATATATAAAACCGCGATAATACCTACAAGGTCTGAAAAAAACCTTGCAGGAAAACAGAAAACTCAAAATGATTTAATTACAAATTGGTTCTTGATCATTTTTGGCGAATAGAGATTATTTCTTTACAAAAGAACCCGATGGATTATCGCTTTGTCCCGCTCCGTTGTATTTGCTGTAACTAAACCCTGGATGAATACAATAAGCCCCGGTTTCCCCATTTTTATTAATGGCTAGAAAACCTATTTGAAAATCGTTGTAATTTTTGTTTTTTGATACAATACGATTTACGGCTTCTTCGCAAGCTTCTTGTGGCGATTTCCCTTGCCGCATTAACTCCACAATTAAAAAAGAGCCCACGGTTTTCACTACTTCCTCGCCAACACCGGTTGCTGTGGCGCCGCCTACTTCATTATCTATAAAAAGTCCGGCACCAACCAAGGGCGAATCGCCCACACGTCCACCCACTTTATAGGCCATGCCGCTGGTGGTACACGCTCCAGAAATATCGCCGCTTTCATCAATGGCAAGCATACCAATGGTGTCGTGGTTTTCAATATTAATGATGGTTTCGTATTTCGATTCCTTTTTCCATTCCAGCCATTCTTTTTTCGACTGTTCGGTAAGCAAGTTTTCCTTTTCAAACCCTTTTTCGTAAGCAAACTGCTCGGCACCCTTTCCGGCAAGCATTACATGGGGCGTGTCTTCCATCACCTTTCGGGCTACCGATATGGCGTGGGTTATGTTTTGCAGGTATACAACCGAACCGCAATTCCCTTCTTTGTTCATAATACAGGCATCGAGCGTTACGTTCCCGTCCCTGTCCGGACGGCCGCCTTTTCCCACCGTTTGGTTGGTAACATCGGCTTCTTCAATCATTACGCCTTGTTCTACCGCATCGAGGGCGTTTCCTCCGCTATTTAAAATTTCCCATGCTTTTGAAGTGGCATTGTGGAAATTCCATGTGCACACAACAATGGGCCTTACAGCTTTTTTTATGGTTTTCGGTTGGATTTCACCTATAGGTTTTGACCAAGATGATAAAAAAGGGATGGAGGCAAGACCCGTTGCGCCTAATCCGGTCTTTTTCAGGAAATTTCTTCGTTGCATACCTTATTGTTGATTATTTTTACGGTTTAAATATAAGGAATATGATTGTAGAAATATGTTCCAATTCTGTAGAATCTGCCTGCAATGCCCAAAAGGGGGGTGCCGATAGAATTGAACTTTGTGCAGAATTGGAAGTTGGGGGAATTACACCTTCTTATGGGGTGATTAAAAGAGTGGTTGAAAAACTTTCCATTCCCGTTTTTGTACTGATACGGCCGAGAAGCGGAAATTTTACCTATACCCATGCCGAATTTGAGGTAATGAAAGAAGATATAAAATTTTGTAGGGAAATTGGTTGTAAAGGAATTGTGTCCGGGGTTTTAAACGAAGATAATACGTTGGATGCAGAGCGGACCAAAGAATTAATTGAATTAGCAAAACCCCTTTCATTTACATTTCACAGGGCTTTCGATTGGGTGCCGAATCCAGATGAAACCATGAAAAACCTAATTGGCCTAGGTTGCGACCGGCTGTTAACGAGCGGACAGCAGCCCAAAGCGTTAGATGGTTTGCCGCTTTTAACAGTGCTTCAAAATAAATATGGAAAGAATATAAAAATCATGCCGGGAAGTGGGGTCGACGAACAGAATGTCTTGAATTTTAAGGAAAAAGGCTTTGCAGAGATTCATTTTTCGGCATCGGTACCTGTCAAGGTTTTAAAAGCGCCACCTCCCATATCCTTCAACAACAATGCTTTTGACGAAAGTTTTGTGAAAAAATCCGACCAAAATAGGATACGGCAAATTGTAAATAAAGTTAAATAAACTCTAAAATATCTGTAAGTTGCTGTATATAAGATATTTTTGTTGAAAAAGTTCGAGAAAGAAAAATATGTCGCGTTTTTTTATTGTTTTAGGAATTATCTACCTCATTGGAGCCTTTTATGGCTTTCAAGCCTTTAGAACCTTAGTTAGAAACCCATATCTGCAAATAGCTTATGCACTTGCATTTGTAGCCGTTTTGGTGAATGTATATCTTCAATTTAACCATTTTGATAGATCTCAGGGAATGTCTCATGCCATGGGAATTTCGGTAGGGCTCTTTTTGGCGTTTATGACGCTGGGTTTTTTCTCCGGAATTTTTATGCTGATTGAAGATTTGGGGCGTTTGTTTGGATGGTTGTTTGGTAAAATTTTTCAATCGGGTGCCGTTGCTTCAAATACTTTTCCGTCAAGGAGAAAATTTATAAGCCGTATTGCGCTGGGCGTTGCCGCAGTTCCCTTTTTGTCGTTGCTTTATGGAATGTACAAAGGAAAATACGATTACCAAGTGTTGAAATATACATTAGAGTTTGATGACCTTCCCGACGCTTTTGATGGTTACCGGATTACACAAATATCAGATATCCACAGCGGAAGCTTCGACAATAAAAAGAAAATAGAATATGCAGTAGACCTTATTAACAAGCAGGCCTCGGATGTGTTATTGTTTACCGGAGATTTGGTAAACAACGTTGCTACCGAGATGCATCCGTGGAAGGAAACTTTTTCAAGATTGCATGCCACAGACGGGGTTTTTTCGGTATTAGGGAATCACGATTATGGCGATTATGCCGAGTGGCCTTCAGAAGAAGCAAAAAAAGAAAACCTTGACGAATTGAAGAAAATTCAAAAGGATATGGGCTTCGACCTCTTACTGAACGAAAGCCGTTACCTGGAAAAAGACGGACAACGAATTGCTTTAATTGGTGTTGAGAATTGGGGCGAAGGCGGATTTAAAAAAGCAGGAGACCTTGAAAAGGCAATAAAAAATATTAAGCCAGAAGATTTTAAAATTTTAATGAGCCACGATCCTTCGCATTGGCAATATCAGGTTTTAGAACATCCGTACCATTACCATTTAACCTTGAGCGGGCACACGCACGGAATGCAGTTTGGGGTAGAAATCCCGGGCGTAATTAAATGGAGTCCTGTAAAATACAGGTATAAATATTGGGCCGGGGTTTACGAAAAAATGGGGCAGTTTATAAACGTTAACCGTGGGCTGGGCTTTATAGGCTATCCGGGGCGTGTAGGAATTTGGCCGGAGATTACGGTAATTGAATTAAAGAAGAAAATTAAACCAGTAGTATAGTACATGCGGCCAAAAAAGCTGTCAAACAGTTAGTTTGGCGTATTTTATTACTTTTTTTATTACATTTGATTAATAAAGATGTTAAAATTGAACATTTATGTCAAAGTTTGGAGAGTTAATTGCCGGTAGTATTCCGGTTCTTTTAGACTTTTATACCGATTGGAACGAATCGTCTACAGCTATGCACCCGGTACTTCGGGACGTGGCCGCGGCACTTGGGGATAAAGCGAGAGTTATAAAAATAGATATCGATAAAAATCAGGAACTTGCCGAAGCATTAAGGGTTAAGGGCTTGCCAACCTTGATGATCTACAAAAGTGGTGAAATGGTATGGCGCCAAAGTGGCGAGCAAGATGCCAATACGCTTATTGGTTTGTTGCAAGAGTACGTTTAGTGTTTTTACAAAGCACGGCAATTGTAATTTTCTTTAGACAAAGAACTTAAAACTTCAGGAAGTACTTTTTTTAGGATTGGAAAGGACTTTTTGCTGTCGTGAAAAACGATAATACTTCCGGGCTTTATATGTTTCTGCACATTTTCAATACATTTTTTAGCTGAATTGGTCAAGTCGAAATCGGCGCTCAAAACATCCCACATAATAATTTTGTAGCCTTGTTTTATTAATTCTTTTGATGCTTTTCTGGAAATCCGCCCATATGGTGGCCTGAACAATTTTGGCGCATTTGGGGTCAAAAATCCGGCAAGGGATTTATCAGCAAATAAAACATTGCCTATATAATCTTTAAGAAGATGCTTTTTACAGTTTAAATGATTGTGTGTGTGATTTCCTATGGAGTGGCCTTCAGAAATAATTTGTTTGCATATATCGGGGTGCCTGTCAATATTTTTTCCGATACAAAAAAAAGTTGCTTTAGCCTGATGTTTTTTTAATTCATCGAGAACGAAATTGGTAACAATGGGGGTCGGACCGTCATCAAAAGTTAAAAAAACCTCCTTTTTGCCGGTTTCCAGTTCCCATATATAATCCTTATAAAGCGATTTGATCACTTGTGGGGTTTTTACCAAATATGCTTTCATAAGATATAATTAACAAAGCCACTAAGCATACTTAGCGGCTTTGCCTTTTTTTTAGTTGTTTTCCACGGGAAGTGAATCTACTTCCATTTGAGGGGTAACGTCTTTGGTTTCGTTCATCGCGGCCGAATCTATATTGGTTTCGGTTGGATTTCCGTCTATTATGGGATCTCCTTCTGGAACCTGTGTTGGTTGAGCACTTCCGGGTCTTCTGTAAAAATGACTAAAGCGCTCTAGGTATTGGTTAAAGGTCTGTGTCTCTGGCAATGCAAAATCTTTTTCGTCGTGCGCTACCACAATATCGAGCAGGCTCCTGTAACGCTCTATATCGCTTACAATATCTGATGCATACGAATATTGATCGTCTATATCAAGATTGCTATAATAGTTGAGGCTTTCTTGATATTTTTTGGCGACTTCTTGGTAGAGTTCCCTTGCCTTTTCTTTTTCATCGACCTCGTAATAACCTTGTACATACGGCTCAAGGAAAACATAATAACCAAAATAACCAAATGGCATTTTTTCCATGGCAAGGTTAAGAATGTCTTTGGCTTTATCTTTTTTGTTGGTATTTATCAATTTTTCTGACAGCCTTGCCAAATTGCCCCGATACGAAATACTATTTTTTCTGGTTTCGGGGTCATGGTAAATATTAGGCGATTCAGAATTGCCCCAATCCCATTCCGTAACAATATTATACATGAGGTCTTCGTCTATTCTGCCCATTTCATATGGATTGTTCTTGTCGATAGGAGTCTTTATTGGAACGAGCTTGTATACAAGTCCGTCTAGTTGCAAGTAGTCCTTCATCCATAAATATTCGGCAGGGTCAAAACTACCGCCCGTAAAATAGATAGGCCTTTCCCAGTTGTTGTTTGCGAGAAGGTCCAACATGAGCAATCTGTTTTTTGGCAAAGCAGATTTTGGAAGATCAATATCTATATAATCAACAATATCGGCAGCATCTTTTTCTTTCACCAAACCAGTTTCCAAAACATTTTTCTTGTTTACGGGAACCCTGATTTTATTGGTAGGGTAGAACGGTAAATTTAAATAGCTTTCTGGATATTGGCTTGGATCACCACCACGTTTTTTAATAAGGTTCCTTATGGTATTATCATCGTTGGCAATCCAATCCATAAAGCGTTTAATATCCCAACGCTCATCGGTTAATTGCTGGTAATAAACCACATCCCTGACGCCATAGGCATACTTATCGTGTGTTAATTGAGACGGGATAGGTTTGCTTTCGTATGCGGCCCGCTTCATTTGGTCGATGTACCAGTCGGTAGCGAACAAGCTGGTGTTTATGGTCCTTACATCGGTGCGGTAGCCTTCAATTTCCTGAGCGTACCACAAAGAGAAGGTGTCGTTATCGCCAATGGTAAAGAGCATGGCCCCGGCATCTTCTTCAATAGAATCGAGATACGATTTTGCCATGGACTGTGCCGTGTACCTGTCCGATCGGTCATGGTCGTTCCAGTTCTGGTAAGCCATTACAGATGGAACTGCAAGCAGGCATATAGCCGTAATAATAGGTGCCAATGTTTTTGGGGAAAGGTATTTTTTAAATTCATCAAAAAGCGCATAAACGCCCATGCCGATCCACATAGAGAACACAAAGAAAGAACCCACCAGGGCATAGTCTCTCTCGCGTGGTTCAAAGGGGCGTTCGTTTAGGTATATTTTTAAGGCCAGTCCCATAAAGAGAAAAAGGGCGAACAGCACCCAAAATTGCTGTTTACTGCTTTTCACCAAGAAAATAAAGCCAATAAGGCCAAGAATTAAAGGTAAAAAGAAGTACGTGTTTCTGGCTTTGTTGTTTAAAACATCCGATGGCAGATTGTCTTGAGAACCCAAGCGCCACTCGTCTATAAATTTAATACCACTTAACCAATTTCCGTGGTTGTCCAGTTTTCCTTGTATGTCGTCTTGCCTCCCCACAAAATTCCACATAAAGTAACGCCAGTACATATATCCCATCTGGAACTCAAACAGGTAATGCATATTTTGCCAAAAACTGGGTTTCTCAACTATAAGGAATTCGTTAAACTGTTTAATAAAGTTAAGGTATTCATCGGCATCGATAGTACCGTTTTCCAGTTCTCTTTTATATTGGCTTACGGCATCGGTTAATTGTTTTTCACTTCTGTATTGAGGCTTTACCATAATATTTACGGGGCCGGTTATCCTCATATAGTTGGCCGCGTGCTCGCTGCTCCACATTCTCGGCATGAAACCTTCTTGGGCATGGTTTGGCCCGGGCCTGGCATCTTTGTAATTGTTTACAATTACATATTTTTTGGTTTTATAGTCCCTTTCGTATTTTGGTTTATCATCTATATATGGGTCATCAGGATCCTGGCCCGCAAAGGCATCGGTAAACATAGGTCCGTAAAACAAATGCGTTTCGGGGTACTGTTCCAAGTTGTAATATGCCAATAACTGGCGGGCATCGGTAGGGCTGTTCTCGTTAATAACGGTTCCAGCATTGGCACGTATGGGCACCATCATCCAAGTGGAAAAACCTATAAGGATGAACAGGATGCTTAAAATTACCGTATTTATTAATTTGTAGTTCTTTTTTCGGGTGTAATTCAGGCCGAAATAAAACAATACCACAATAATAATTCCGGCAATGATTGTTCCCGAATTGAACGGAAGCCCAATGCTGTTTACAAAAAACACTTCCAAATAACCAAAAACTTTTAGCACATTGGGCAGTAAAAGCTTGAAGATAAACAATAAAATGGCTATTGAAATTACATTGGCGGATATAAAAGATTTTGCATTATATTCTTTATAATTTTTAAAATAATAAATCATCCCGAGTGAAGGAATGGTTAACAAGGCCATGAAATGGACCCCAAAAGATAGTCCAACCACTAATGATATTAAAATAAGCCAGCGGTGCCCTCTTGGGTTGTGCATATCGTCTGCCCACTTGAGTCCAAGCCAAACCATAAGCGATGTAAGGAGCATGGCCATGGCATAAACTTCGGCTTCAAGAGCATTAAACCAGAAACTGTCGGTATATGTAAAAGTTAATGCCCCAACAAGACCACTGCCAAGTATGGCCATATATTTCCCGGAAGTCAATTCTCCCGATTTCAAGGCTAATTTTCGGGTAATATTGGTAATAGACCAAAACATGAACAAAATGGTAAAGGCACTTGAAAAAACCGACATATGGTTAACCGTAATGGCTACCGATTCTGCATTAGGGGCAAACATGGCAAAAAAGGCGCCTATCATCTGGAAAAAAGGTGCTCCAGGAGGGTGCCCCACTTGTAATTTGGCCGAAGTTGCTAAGTATTCCCCCGCATCCCAGAAGCTGGATGTTGGCTCTACCGTTAAGTGATATGTAATTAATGCGATTAAAAAAACTATCCATCCAAGGATAGTATCCCATTTTTTATACTGAGTTGCGGTCATGTTTTTAATTATATAATGCAGGCGAATTTAATAAATAATAAGTGAAACTGGCTTACTTTTGAAAAATGTTAACAGGGGAGCGGTAAAAGAACAAAAAATTATTTAAAAAAATATTTGTGCATCTAAAAGTTTGTTATAAATTTGCACCTGCTTTTACGGGCAAGACCCCTGATGAAGCATATTTTACTGGCCTATGGTGTAATTGGTAACACAGCTGATTTTGGTTCAGTCGTTCAAGGTTCGAGTCCTTGTAGGCCAACATAAAAACCCTTAAAAACATTCGTTTTTAAGGGTTTTTGGTTTTTGAAGGGAATATAAGAGGGGTGTTTTAATTTCATTTTTTGCATTAATCAAAGTGTTATATTCCAATAATCCTCCTCCCAGTACAATTACTGAAAATGTTGCGTCCATTTTTGTTGATTTTATCTTTTCGTGATAAAAATGAAGTTTGCATATAGCAATCTATTACTTAAATAAATCAGGCTTTATATGGAATTCCCAATTGTTTTTATAATTTCCCTTAAGTCTGTGAGGTTTCATGGTTATTGGAATACCATCGATACCTTTCTCTTTAAGAATTTCTAACACTATAAAAATTATGTCAAGATTTTCAGAGCTTTGTTTAATTACCTTTTTTAAATTTTCTTGTTTCAAGTAATTTACACATCTTCTTTTAATAATCTTTCTTTATAGACTTTTAGGTTGTCTGTAGAAGATAGGTTTTTGGTGTTTTCTGCATCTTGTATGGCTTGTATTGTTTCATCATTGGGGATGTCACCTACAACTTGATACAAAATATATTCAATATAGTTGTTGAGGCTTCTTTTTTGAGCCCTAGCCTTTTTTTTAATGCTTCTACTAAATTTTCGTCTAGTCTAAATACTGTTTGTACTTTCATTATTTTAACGTGAGTTCGATATAAAAAAAGTAAAGTTTTCCCATAC
>NZ_JAZEUN010000017.1:0-98681 GCF_037029175.1 Galbibacter sp. PAP.153
CCGGCCCGAATGCAATGGAGGGAACGCCCCGTTTTTTATTAACTTATAAACATATTATATATAGTGTTGTATGCGTAAAGACTTACGCTTATCTTTGCAGACTGAAAAATATTATATATAATGATTAAGATTACTTTACCCGATGGATCGGTTAAGGAGTTTGAAAAGAACACAACTCCGATGGATGTTGCTAAAAGCATTAGTGAAGGCTTGGCCAGAAATGTTATTTCTGCAAGTTTTAATGGCACAAAAGTGGAAACGGTTACGCCTTTGACCACCGATGGGAGTCTTATATTATATACATGGAACGACGATGAAGGAAAGCAAGCATTCTGGCACTCTACTTCGCACATCATGGCTCAGGCCCTGGAGGAACTATACCCCGGTGTTAAATTGACCATTGGGCCTTCTATTGATAATGGCTTTTATTATGATGTTGATTTAGGCGACCAAACAATTTCTGAAAAGGATTTTCCTGCCATTGAAGCTAAAATGCTGGAAATTGCCAGAGGGAAGCATGACTACAAAATGCGTTCGGTTAGTAAGGCCGAAGCTTTGGATTTTTACAAAAAGCAACATAATGCGTTTAAAGTAGAATTGATTGAAAATCTAGAAGACGGGACCATTACTTTTTGCGACCACGATACGTTTACCGATTTATGCCGCGGCGGGCACATACCCAACACAGGGATTGTAAAGGCCGTAAAACTATTGTCGGTAGCTGGCGCTTATTGGAGAGGAGATGAGAACAACCCACAACTTACACGTATCTATGGGATTTCTTTCCCGAAACAAAAGGAGCTGAAAGAATATCTTGAATTACTGGAGGAGGCTAAAAAAAGAGACCACAGGAAACTGGGCAAGGAACTGGAACTGTTTACTTTTTCTTCTAAAGTAGGTCAAGGATTGCCTCTATGGTTGCCAAAAGGTGCTGCCTTGCGGGAACGCTTGGAGAATTTTTTAAAGAAAGCGCAAAAAAAAGCGGGGTACGAGCAAGTTGTTTCGCCACATATTGGACAGAAAGAATTGTATGTAACATCTGGACATTATGCTAAATACGGCGAAGATAGTTTTCAGCCCATACATACTCCAAAAGAGGATGAAGAATTTTTATTAAAGCCCATGAACTGCCCGCACCATTGCGAAATATACAATTCGCGTCCGTGGAGCTACAAAGAACTTCCAAAGCGTTATGCCGAATTTGGCACTGTATATAGATATGAACAAAGCGGAGAGCTACACGGTCTAACACGTGTTCGCGGGTTCACGCAAGATGATGCCCATATTTTTTGTACCCCGGACCAATTAGATGACGAGTTTAAAAAAGTAATCGATCTTGTGTTGTATGTTTTTGGATCTTTAGGGTTTGAAAATTTTACGGCTCAGGTTTCGTTGCGCGATCCCGAAAACCCCGATAAATATATTGGCAGTGACGAAAATTGGGTAAAAGCAGAAAATGCAATACTTAGTGCCGCTAAAGAAAAGGGATTGAATTATGTAGTTGAAACCGGCGAGGCCGCTTTTTATGGCCCCAAACTAGATTTCATGGTAAAAGATGCCCTGGGAAGAAGCTGGCAACTGGGGACCATACAAGTAGATTACAACCTTCCCGAGCGTTTCGACTTGAGCTACAAAGGCAGCGATGACAAGCTGCACCGCCCGGTAATGATACACAGGGCCCCATTTGGAAGCATGGAGCGTTTTGTGGCCATACTGCTGGAACATACCGCTGGAAATTTCCCGTTATGGTTGATGCCGGAACAGGCTATTATATTGTCAATCAGTGAGAAATATGAAAAATATGCCGAAAAAGTTTTAAATTTATTGGAAAATAACGAAATTCGCGCCCTCATTGACAACCGAAACGAAACAATTGGCAAAAAAATACGTGATGCCGAAATGAAAAAAATCCCGTATATGCTTATTGTTGGCGAGCAAGAAGAAAAAGACGGTACAATTTCTGTAAGAAAACACGGAGAGGGCGACATAGGTACCATAACCATAAATGAGTTCTCAGATTTGATAAATTCAGAAATCAATCGTACATTAAAGAAGTTTTAAAAATTAAGTTTAATTAAAATTATTTAGCCATAGCAATTAAAAGATTTAACAGAAACGCTCAAAGAAGAGAAGTTAAAAATCCGCATAGAACCAACAAAGAGATCCGTGTGCCGGAAGTGAGACTGGTAGGAGACAATGTTGAAATGGACATATACCCAACCAAAACCGCTTTAAGCAAAGCCGAAGAATTAGGATTGGACCTCGTTGAGATTTCACCCAATGCCAAGCCACCTGTTTGTAAAATAATGGACTATAAAAAGTTCTTGTACGAACAGAAGAAAAGAGAAAAGGCACTGAAGGCGAAAGCCTCCAAAGTCGTGGTTAAAGAGATCCGTTTTGGACCCAATACCGATGATCATGATTATGATTTTAAAAAGAAACATGCCGAAAAGTTCTTAAAAGAAGGTGCAAAATTAAAAGCATATGTTTTCTTTAAAGGACGTTCTATTGTTTATAAAGATAAAGGAGAGATTTTGCTGCTTAAACTGGCATCGGAGTTGGAAGATATAGGGAAAGTAGAACAAATGCCCAAATTGGAAGGAAAGCGTATGACCATGTTCATAGCTCCTAAAAAAACCAAGTAATTTACCTAGTACGAATTTTAAAAGTACAAAGTTAAAAGTTAAGGATACTGTTAATCCCGGTAGTTATCGGGACAGTATATAAAGATAATAAGCGAGATAATTAAATAAATATTAGGATTATGCCTAAACAGAAAACAAAATCCAGTGCCAAAAAGCGTTTTAAGCTTACCGGTACCGGTAAAATTAAAAGAAAGCACGCTTTTAAGAGTCACATCTTAACAAAGAAATCTAAAAAGCGTAAGCTTGCACTAACTCATTCTGGTTTAGTAGATAAAGCAGATGAGAATAGTATCAAGGAACAATTGCGTTTAAAGTAATTGCCCTTAGGTTCAATTAAATTGTTTAACCCTGGAGTCAGGCCATTTTAAAAAATTAAGCGCTTTTATAAGAGTGTTAAATCAAAAATAAATGAAACAAAGTGCCGGTTATCGGCCGCCTGCTACAAAAAATTAAAATTATGCCAAGATCAGTAAATTCAGTAGCTTCAAGAGCACGAAGAAAAAAAGTGATGAAGCAAGCAAAAGGCTACTACGGTAGACGTAAAAACGTTTGGACGGTTGCCAAGAATGCGGTTGAAAAAGCGATGTTATATTCGTACAGAGACCGTAGAAATAAGAAAAGAACTTTCCGCGCGTTGTGGATTACCCGTATTAATGCGGGAGCCAGATTGCATGGAATGTCTTATTCTCAGTTTATGGGGAAAGTAAAGGCTAACGAAATTGAGCTTAACCGTAAGGTTTTAGCCGATTTGGCCATGAACCACCCAGAAGCTTTTAAAGCAATTGTTGAGAAAGTAAAGTAAACGTTTAACAATATATTATCCGCTTATAAAAATCCCGGTTCGTTGAACCGGGATTTTTTATGGCCTTATTTAACGTGGGTTCGAGATAGAAAAGTTAACACCTCTATTAAAATTGCTTATTGTTGCAAGGTTTGGAGACCTTCTAGGTGTTTTAATTTTACGGTTAAACACTCCCTACAAGGTCGAAAAAAAGATCTTGCAGGAGCTTGTTGAACTCAACTACTTAAAATAAGCATCCAACATAGATTACTCTATCGAAAATTATATTATTTAATTATGTCTTATTCCACTATTTCGGGTAACTGGGCAATAAATATTTCATGAACAGCTTCAGGAGACAAAATATGACCTTTCTTTTGGGCACTTTGCGCCAGCTCGAAACCACGGTGAGCGGCATCCATACGCTGTATGGGCGTACCATGGTGCCCATCGCTCTCAAAGCTGCAGTCGCCTATATTGAAAAACAGATCAAAAAATTCTTCAACGCGCTTCCAGTTATATGTTGCTCCCCTTTTATGGGTCATATAATAAGCGGCAAAAAAATCGGCCTCCAATTCGGTAGAACGTGTAGATTCTGGCACATTTCCATCTTCAACAGGATAACTCCAATTGTTATTAAACTGTATTTGGTGCCCCCATTCGTGTGCCAGTATTCCAGTCCAAATAATATTGGCATCGATTCCCGTTTTTGTCATTACCGAAACTATTCCGTCGCTTATTACAATTATATCTCCTTGGCCCTTACCGAAAAAATTATCAATATTAATGGCAAATCCGTCAAATGAAACAAAGGGGTTTTCAATTAAAAAAGTACTCTCCTCGTTAATTGCATATATTTCCCCAATAAGTGCATCAATATCAGCAGTTGGGCCATAAAGAAAAGGCAATGTTTCCCTAAGCAGGTCTTCATTTTTAAAATTGGCATTATGCTGCCCTTTTACAGCAACTTCATTTGACATGTCCCAAAACCTTTCTTGATCTTTTACCCTTTTTTTCATTAAATTGGTATATTTTCCATCGACACCAAAATATTGCGGGCTTGTATCAACAAGAGACATGTAAAAGTTAATATCGCTGTAAATACTGTAAAACTGAGCTCCCAATTGATCGAGGTTTTCTGAAATTGTTTCATCAATAGCCTCATCGAAAGCAGTTGTTCCACATTCTGACGGTTCTACAACTTTGGAAAAGTTGTCGTAGTACGAGAATTCATTTATCCCAAGATCTATATTAACGGTTGTTCCTTGCGATAAATTAGGGAATTTGTTGATAATAGAAGTAGCATAAACGGCATTTAAATCGGGATCTACATAAGTATCTTCTTTAGTACAAGATCCAAGCATTATAGCAATGACTATAACGCCTGTTAAAAGGTAGTTGGTTTTCATAAAGTTATTTTTAAGATTATAGCTACATAATATAGAAAAACTTCATATTTTAAACAATTTAATTCGACCAACTGCATTATAAAATTTTAATTAGAAAACCCTTTTATAGATTTGTGTAAATTATAAATTCCTAACAAAGTATTAACTTCAATCTGGTTAAGAAGCCTTATTTTTGCACCTTATTATTAAAAAACTATGGATTTATCAAATGTAAAGTTGGTGGTTACCGATATGGACGGAACACTTTTAAACAGTAAAGGGGAAGTAAGCACGCTTTTTTTTGACCTTTTCAAGGAACTCCGTAAGCACAATATCCATTTTGTTGCCGCAAGCGGAAGACAATACAACAGCATAACCAACAAACTCGAAAAAATTGTTAACGACATTACCATTATTGCCGAAAACGGTGGTATTGCCAAACAAGGTACCGATGAACTTTTGGTAACAAATATGCCCAACGAAAGCATCCATGAGTTAATTACCTTATTAAGAAAGTTGGAAGATGTATATGTGGTACTTTGTGGTAAAAAATCTTCTTACATTGAAACTGAGAATGAAAAATTTATTACTCTCTTTAACGAATATTACGCTGCTTATAAAGTTGTAGACGATTTAACAAAGGTTACCAATGATGATTTTGTTAAAATAGCGGTATACCATTTTGATAGTTCCGAAGACCATATTTACCCCGCCGTACAACATTATGAAGACACTTTGCAAGTAAAGGTTTCTGGAAAAAACTGGTTGGACCTTTCGCACCCAAATGCCAACAAAGGCTATGCCTTAAAGCTGCTTCAAACAAAGTTGGGGGTTACCAAAGAAGAAACCATGGTTTTTGGAGATTACAACAACGATTTGGAAATGCTGGACTTGGCACATTTTAGTTATGCCATGGAAAATGCACACCCAAATGTAATCAAGGCTGCAAACTATAAAACCAAAAGCAACGACGAAAATGGTGTTGAATTTATACTGGACCAATTAATAAAAGCCAAGAAAAAGCTATCCTAATTTAATTTCCAAAAGCTG
This sequence comes from Galbibacter sp. PAP.153, assembly GCF_037029175.1. Taxonomy (NCBI): domain Bacteria; kingdom Pseudomonadati; phylum Bacteroidota; class Flavobacteriia; order Flavobacteriales; family Flavobacteriaceae; genus Galbibacter; species Galbibacter sp. PAP.153. The sequence goes on from NZ_JAZEUN010000017.1 coordinate 5,865, forward strand.
TTATTACAACCGATCTGCTTCCGCCGTGGTTTCTGTGTTCACAAAAATAGATTCCTTGCCAAATTCCAAGGTTTAACCTGCCGTTTGTAATTGGAATCTGCACTGAACTCCCCATCAACGAAGCCTTGATATGTGCCGGCATATCATCTGGGCCTTCATAGGTATGGATATAATATGGTGCATCTTCGGGAACCATTTTATTGATATGGCTTTCAAAATCTGTTCTAACGGTCGGATCTGCATTCTCATTAATGGTTAAACTGGCCGAAGTATGTTTTATAAATATTTGAAGTTGCCCGATTTTAATATTTTTTAATTCCGGGACCGCATGCAGGATTTCCCCTGTAATTAAATGAAACCCCCGTTTCCTCGCTTTTAATTTTACTTCTTTTTGAAAAAACTCCATCCTGCTATATTATGTTTTTTGCTTTTTCTTTTTTGCCGCCGGAAACAGTACATTATTCAATATCAACCTATAACCGGGAGAATTTGGATGCAATTCCAACTCTGTTTTTGGATCCCCTACCCTATGTTGATAATCTTCGGGGTCGTGCCCGCCATAGAATGTAAAAAATCCTTTTCCTTTAATTCCGTGAATATACCTTGCTTCCCCATTTACTTTATTTTCGGCCATTACCAATACGGTTGGACGAATGGTATTTGGATCGTAGGCAGTAGTTTGCCCCATAAAGCCCTTAATTAAAGAAGTATGGTTTTGACATAACATTGTAGGCACCGGATCCCATTTTGCCGAAAACTCCATTAATGTGAAATAATCGGTTTCCCGTTGTACCGTTCTTCTTTTGTTTGTCATGTCTATGGAAGAAAATTCGTATTCCAACGGGTTTCGTTCCAGTATAAAGTCCTTAAAGGCAAAAGTTTTTGAAAAATCTATTTTTGACTGATAATTTGGTGTTGACGGGTCGCCATCAAACATGGGCTCGCATATATCTAGGCCTTCTGCTGACAGAGCTATATCGAAACTATCGGTAGCCGAGCACATGGCAAACATAAACCCGCCGCCCACAACATAATCACGAATTTTTATCGCTACCGCCAATTTTTCCTGAGAAACTTTATCGTAACCCAAATCGGTAGCCAGCGCCTCGGCATCTTTTTTTTCCTGGATATACCATGGTGTTGCCCGGTAGGCCCCGTAAAATTTTCCATATTGACCCGTAAAATCTTCATGGTGCAAATGCAACCAATCATAAAGCAGCAATTTGTCTTCCAGCACTTCGGTGTCGTAAACCACATCATAAGGGATTTCGGCATAAGTAAGCACCATTGTTACGGCATCGTCCCAAGGTTGATTTCCCTTTGGGGAATAAACCGCAATTTTCGGTGCCTTTTCCAAGATTACCGATTCCTGGTTTTTGGATGGGCTGCTAATTTCTTTTAAAATGGTTTCGGTTTTTGCATCTGATAAAACTTCAAAAGAAACGCCCCGAATTTGGCATTCTTTTCGTATTTCATCAGTATCCGTCATTAAAAATGAGCCGCCCCTATAATTAAGTAACCACTTTACCTTTTCATTCTTTGCCAACACCCAATAGGTAATTCCGTAGGCCTTTAGATGGTTTTTTTGCGTTTCGGCATCCATTGGTATTAATATATAAGAGGCCAAGGCGGTTTTTAGACCAAAAACAACACAAAAAAGGAGCAGACACACATGGGCGCGCCACTCCTTTTTAATATGCTTTTTTTTACAGTTATTCTCGGGCATTATAATTTTTCAGTTTTCAGATCAACATGCATCTTTTCTATCTGAAAAATACAATTATAAATCGAAACCTAAGTCTTTTCTGTAATACATTTTATCAAAAGTTATACTTTCAAGACTTTTATAGGAAGTTTTTAAAGCTTCCCGGAAATCATCCCCATAGGAAGTTACTGCCAACACCCTTCCACCGGAAGTTAATACTTTATTGCCGTCTAATTGTGTCCCGGCATGAAAAACAATAGCATCTGTTACCTTATCGTGCCCTGTTATTTCCTTTCCTTTTTCGTAAGCTTCGGGATATCCGCCCGAAACCGCAACCACGGTTGTAGCTGAGCGTTCGTCTATTTTCAAGTTTATTTTATCGAGCGTGCCTTCTGCCACTGCCTGGAGCATATCTACCATATCGTTTTGGATACGCGGGATTACCACTTCGGTCTCAGGGTCGCCCATTCGCACATTGTATTCAATAACATATGGTTCTTCCCCAACTTTAATCAAGCCGATAAAAACAAATCCTTTATAGGGAATTTCATCTTTTTGAAAACCTTCTATAGTCGGTTTCACTATGCGTTCTTCTACCTTTTTCATAAAGGTTTTATCTGCAAAAGGCACTGGCGAAATGGCGCCCATGCCACCAGTATTAAGCCCGGTATCTCCTTCGCCAATACGTTTGTAATCTTTAGCCGTTGGAAGTGTTAAATAATTCTTTCCATCGGTCAGTACAAAAACGCTTAATTCTATACCGCTTAAAAACTCTTCAATAACTACTTTGGCACTTGCATTGCCAAATTTGGCGCCGACCAACATATTTTTAAGTTCTATTTTGGCTTCTTCGATATCGTTAAGTATCAACACCCCTTTTCCGGCCGCAAGACCATCGGCCTTTAAAACATATGGCGGATGGAGCGTTTCTAAAAAGGCATAACCGGCATCCAGGCTTTCTGAAGTAAAACTTTGGTAAGCCGCAGTAGGAACATTGTGTCTTGCCATAAATTCCTTGGCAAATTCTTTGCTTCCTTCCAGAATGGCCCCGCTTTTTTGAGGTCCGATTACCGGAATGTTCTTTAATTCACTGTCATTCAAGAAAAAATCATGAATCCCTTGTACCAATGGATCTTCGGGCCCAACAACAACCATATCTATTTTTTTAGCCGTTACCAGCTTTTTTATGGCAGGAAAATCGGTTACCGAAACAGCTACATTAGTAGCTATCTTTGCGGTACCTGCATTTCCGGGTGCTACGTATAATTGTGTGGTTTTATTGCTTTGCGCTATTTTCCATGCAAAGGTATGTTCCCTGCCTCCAGAACCTAATATAAGGATGTTCATTTTTACTGAATTATATTGACTTTTATTTTAAAGATGCCAAAGTTACACGGACTAGCTGCAAAAACATAATTTAATCCTGAAAAAGTTTTTGATTTGTCGGCCTGTAATGCTAAAGTTTTCCTTTATGCTAATAGACGTCTGAATATATTATAGGAAGCACGTTGTTTTTTATGCATGTAATAATTCTTTAAGTGAAGGAAAATAACTTCTTTAACTAGCTCCGCAAATTCTTATGTTGCTGAGAGATACCATCTATAATTTATATTTACTCAGCAAGTTACTTTTAGCACAAATTACTTCCTGTTCCTATTGGAAAAATCTCGATGTTCTTTTTTGTAGAGCTCTTCTGTTGGTAAGTTTTTAAAATATTGGTACGTACGTTTCATGCCATCTTTGCGGGTTACCTTTGGCTCCCAGCCAAGGATTTCACGGGCTTTGGTAATATCTGGCCTACGTTGTTGCGGATCGTCTTTTGGTAGGGGTTTATACACTATTTTTTGGTCGGTTCCCGTTAGCTTCACAATTTCTTCGGCAAAATCTTTTACGGATATCTCGGTAGGATTGCCAATGTTTACAGGCTCATTATAATTACTCATCAACAAGCGGTAAATTCCTTCTATTTGGTCGTCTACATAACAAAAAGAGCGGGTCTGGCTACCGTCGCCAAAAACGGTAATATATTCACCGCGAAGGGCTTGGCCTATAAATGCCGGGATTACGCGTCCGTCGTTTAATCGCATTCGCGGACCGTAGGTATTAAAAATACGGGCTATGCGCGTATCCAGATCATGGAAACGGTGGTAGGCCATGGTAATGGACTCCATAAATCGTTTGGCTTCATCATATACACCACGCGGACCAACCGGACTCACATTTCCGTAATATTCTTCAGTTTGTGGGTGTACCAAGGGATCTCCATATACTTCAGAAGTTGAAGCTACTAAAATTCGTGCTTTTTTATCTTTGGCCAATCCCAATAGATTATGCGTTCCCAAAGCTCCGACTTTTAATGTTTGGATAGGGATTTTTAAATAATCAATCGGGCTGGCGGGCGATGCAAAATGAAGAATGTAGTCCAATTCGCCAGAAATATCCACGAAAGTTGTTACATCATGATGACGAAATTCAAAATCTGGGTTGGCACGAAGGTGTTCAATATTATTAAGGTCGCCCGTAATCAAGTTGTCCATTCCAATAACATACATTCCTTCATTAATAAACCGATCGCATAAATGCGAGCCTAAAAACCCGGCTGCCCCGGTTATTAAAATACGCTTCTTTTCCACATGGTTTTGTTTAATGGCGAAGGTAAGTATTTTTTGTTGTAATGCAGTTATGCTGTTATGTTACTATTTTTTTGTTTAATTTCTTTTATTCTGACGGCATTCCTGTTACTTTTCATTCAATCCAATTGATTACTTGGCAAAACAATGTATTTTTGATGCTAAGAAACAACCAGCTATGGCAAAGCTTACCATTTTAATTCATTGTAAGGATACTTCCGGAATTATTGCTTCGGTCACCAATTTCATTCATAAAAATCATGGCAATATTGTTTATATCGACCAGCATGTGGACAGGCACAACAGCATTTTTTTTATGAGATCTGAAAGCGAATTTAACCCAAAAACTTTCGATCTATCATCTTTTAAAAAAAATTTCGGAGCGCTCATCGCCGAAAAATATGAAATGGAGTGGGAGCTTTATACAGCAGCTTACAAACCTAAAATGGCCATATTTGTTTCTAAATACGACCATTGTTTGTATGATATCCTCGGGCGTTATAATGCAGGGGAGCTCCATGTTGAAATTCCGTTTATTAGCAGCAACCACCCCGATTTAAAATATATTGCCGATAGTTTTAATATTCCGTTTTTCCATATCCCGGTTACCAAGGAAACCAAGGCAGCATCAGAAAAGGAACAATTGAGGCTATTAAAAAAACATGGAGTCGATTTTATTGTCCTGGCTCGCTATATGCAAATTGTTTCGAGTAAACTTATTGAAGCATATCAACATAAAATCATTAATATCCACCATTCTTTCCTGCCTGCCTTTGTTGGGGCAAAACCTTATCATTCTGCCTATAAAAGAGGCGTGAAAATTATTGGCGCTACCAGCCATTATGTAACCGAAGAACTTGATGCCGGCCCAATAATCGAACAGGACGTGGCCCGTGTAACACATGCACATTCTACTGAAGATATGGTAATGAAGGGGCGCGACCTTGAAAAAATCGTGCTGGCAAGGGGAATAAAACTGCATATAGACAGAAAGACCATGGTTTTTAACAACAAGACCATTATTTTTAGTTAACGGCTATAACCCGTAGCAATTATTTCTTATCTTGTATGGGAAGATATGTTTATTTTCCAAACCCATTCTTGGCATTGCCTTTCCAATACTTAATTTGCAAAAACACCATGTCTAAGAAAACCAAAATAGCAATTGTTGGCCCCATACCACGGGATAAGATTATTACCCATAAAGGTGATGTAATAAAAAAATATGGCTGTGTCACGCATCCGGTCATTGCGTTGGCCAAACTCCTAGAAAACGACGGAGAGGTTTTCCCTATTTCCCATATCCATAAAATTGACGAAGCGCCCATAAAAAAAATATTCCATCAGCATACAAATATTAAAGTTGATGGTATTTATACCCACAAAGACAAAGGAACGGTAATAGAACTAAAATTTCTGGACCAAAACAACCGCAAAGAGCAACAACGCTCTAAAATGGAGCCCATAAAAAAAGAGGACATTGAAAAATTTACCGATGTAGACGCCTTTGTATTTGTGCCCATTACCGATTTTGAAATTGAGCTAGGCGCCCTTCAGTATATAAAGAAAAACAGCAAAGCCACTGTTATTTTTGATGCCCACGGCCCCACCACCTGGATAAACGATAAGGGAGAGCGCCTCAGAAAATTTTGGAAGGACAAAAATAAATGGTTCCCTTATATTGATGTCTTAAAAATGAACTTGGAAGAATCGCAGTTTAGTTGGTTGGAAGATGAAAAAATCCTTACTTCTTATGATGAAAATTATACAGACCACTTGGACGATTTTGCCGAAGACACCTTGAGAAAAGGCGTTAAAATACTTTTTGTAACATTGGATTCCCGTGGATGCGTTACCTATCAATTCAATAATGATACGCTACAAAAAGATTGGATCCCATCGGTAAAAGTTACCAATGTTATAGACACGACCGGGTGCGGAGATTCTTTTGCGGGTGGTTTGGCATACGGGCTTACCTGCTATAACGATCCCATAAAAGCCGCTCAATATGCCAATGTGCTTGGGGCATTAAGAACGCAGGGAAAAGATTTTCAGGTTTTTAAAAACAAACAGGAAACCGACCGTATTCTGCGGGAAAATTACAAAGAAGAAAAGTTAAGCTAAAAAGCAACAATATTTCGGCACCTTAAGTATACTAACTTAATAACTCTATAACCCATTGGTAATTTCTACTTAACATAGAATAGCCAATCTATTCTGAAATTTGTACCAGAAAGTAAGTTTCATACTTTGAATTGTTTGAGTTAGCAAGTTAGTTTAGAAAAAGCCGGTTTATACAAATCGGCTTTTTTCATTTATATTTCGGCAATACCGTATGGGCAAGGCTTTTTAACTACAATTTCTCATGTAGTTCCTTAAAATACGAAAAAGCCTTTTGCAAACGCGAACCATACCAAGAAAAGTATTCCCCGTCTACCAATATAACCTTGCCTTTAGGTATTTGTTTTTGTATTTCTGCCATATGTTTTTCCTTAAAGGGGTACGGCTCGGAAGAAAGTAATATGTATGCTGTTCCTTTTGATTTTAATTGAGCTAATTCAATTTCGGGATACCGGGCATGGGCTGCAAACACATTTTTAAAATTATTGAGCTTTAAAAGATGATCTATAAATGTATTTCCGCCAGCAACCATCCATGGCTTTTTCCAAATAAAATAGGCGACATTCCGTAAAGGTTTATTCTGGATGAAAAGTTCAAAATCTGCTTTCTTTTCTTCAAGGTCCCTTATCAATACCAAAGCTTTGTCTTCAACTTTAAAAAGCACCCCGTATTGATTTATGAGCGACAAAGCATCTTCAAAAGTAAAAATATCCGAAACATGGACTGTTGTAAACTGCTCCAGGCTCTCCACTATTTTCTTTGTGTTTTCTTCTTTATTGCAAAGTACAATATCTGGCTGAAGCGACCGAATAACATCCAGTTTAATGTTTTTGGTGCCACCAACTATTTGCTTTCTATCTTTTATTGATGAAGGATGCACACAAAACTTTGTAACCCCTACCAATTGCGCCTCCAGGCCAAGGTCGCATAGCAACTCGGTCTGGGAAGGCACCAAAGAAACAATTCGTGCAGGCGTTTCGGGAATGTTGATATGTCTTCCTGTTTGATCTATCAACCGAAACATTTTTTATAAATATGCAGCCATTTGCTGTTGCAGTTCTTTTGCCTTTTCGGCTGCTTTTTGGGCAAAATTTTCATCTTTAGAAGCATAGATAATGCCCCTTGACGAATTAATGAGCAAGCCAATATTATGGGTCTTCCCGTATTTACATACCTCATCCAAGCTTCCGCCTTGGGCACCTACGCCCGGTACCAGCAAAAAACTTTCGGGGATAATGTTTCTTATTTCTTTTAAATATGTTGCTTTAGTAGCACCTACCACATACATTAAGTTTTCTGAATTTTTATAAGATTTGGATGTCTGCAAAACTTTTTGGTACAAAGGAACTCCTTCTACGTCTTTAGTTTGAAAATCGAAAGCTCCTTCATTTGAAGTTAATGCCAAAAGAATGGTATGTTTGTTTTTAAATGCCAGAAAAGGTTCTACCGAATCTTTCCCCATGTATGGTGCAATGGTAACCGAATCGAAGTTTAAATCTTCAAAAAAAGCTTTGGCATACATGGTTGAGGTATTCCCTATATCGCCACGTTTGGCATCTGCAATGGTGAAAAGCTCTGGGTATTTTTCGTTAATATAGTCTATTGTTTTTTTAAGTGATTGCCATCCTTTAATTCCATAGGCCTCATAAAATGCTATGTTGGGCTTATAAGCAACTGCCAGATGATGTGTAGCATCTATAATGGCCTTATTGAAAGCAAAAACAGGATCGGTTTCTTCAAGCAAGTGTGACGGGATTTTATCAATGTCAACGTCCAGGCCTATGCAAAGAAAGGATTTTTTTAGTTTGATTTGTTCGATGAGTTGTTTTGTTTCCATTAGTAAAGTTTACATCTAATATAAAAAATGTCACACTTCGACAGGCTCAGCATGACATTCTTCTCTTTCTCATTTAAATTTAAAATAAATATCGTTTACATTGTTTCATTGGCTTCTTTGAGCTTCTCGGTATTTTCTGTCATTTTTAATTCTTCAATTATTTTTTCCAGGTCACCGTTTACAATATTAGACAAATCGTAAAGTGTCAACCCAATTCTATGGTCGGTAACACGCCCCTGCGGATAATTATACGTCCTGATTTTGGCACTTCTATCTCCGCTGGAAACCATACTTTTACGTCTTGCCGAATCTTCTTCCTGTTTTTTTGCCAATTCGCGTTCGTACAAACGTGAACGCAATACTTTTATGGCCTTGTCTAGATTTTTATGCTGCGATTTTTCGTCTTGGCACCGTACTTCAATTCCTGTTGGAATGTGTTGAAGCTGGATTGCAGAATACGTAGTGTTTACCGACTGGCCGCCGGGCCCGGTTGAAGTAGTCCGGATAATTTTTACATCGCTCATGTCCAATTCCACATCAAACTCCTCAGCCTCGGGAAGTACCATCACCGTGGCAGCCGATGTATGCACGCGGCCTTGTGTTTCGGTTTGTGGCACACGCTGTACACGGTGTACCCCCGATTCGAACTTCAGGGTTCCGTATACGTTTTCCCCATTTATCTCAAAAATAATTTCTTTGTATCCTCCAGAGGTCCCCTCGTTAAAATCTACCACGTTTACTTTCCAGCCCCTGCCTTCGCAATATTTGGTGTACATACGGTGCAGGTCGCCTGCAAAAATACTTGCTTCGTCCCCACCAGTCCCAGCACGGATTTCCATCATGACGTTTTTGGCATCTTCTGGGTCTTTAGGGATAAGCATATACTTTATTTCTTCTTCCAGGTCGGGCAGCTTTTCTTTGGCCTCTTCCAACTGCATTTTGGCCATTTCCACCATTTCGGAATCGCTTCCGTCTTCTATTATCTCTTCGGCTTCGGCTATATTATCGAGTACTTCTTTGTAAACTTCGCGTTTGTCTACTAATTCTTTAAGTTCTTTGTATTCTTTGTTGAGTTCTACATAACGCTTTTGGTCGGCAATTATATCCGGTTGGATAATCAAGTCGGAAATCTCATCGAAGCGCTGTTTTACAATGTTTAATTTATCTAACATAATTCGTCTCTAATTCGGTTTGCAAATTTACGATTATTTTTGGTGATTTTATATTTTGATAATATTCCGTTAAAATTTCTTTTTAAAACCATAATATAAATATTTTTATGTGCATGAGAACCCTGCTGTTACTATTCTACTATTACAAAAACTATATGTTTGTTTCGCTATTTATACAACTCATTTTGTCTTTTATTTCTTTTCCATTAGCCGCTATTTTTTTGTGTAAAATTGCACTGTTTAGTACTGTTTTTCTTTCTCAGTTAAAATTGGGTAATCATAATAGTTTTATTTTATATCAAAATCTTACATTGTCTGCTTTTAAACTATATCTTGGTGTACTTATTATTGATTTTATTGTGAGTTATTCTTTTCATAACCTCTTAATTATATTTTTTTGATACTTGAAATTGACAATATTGAGCTTAATTACAACCAGAAGAGAATCCTTTCGGGGGTTTACTTTAAGAATGAAATTGGTAAGATTACCGGAGTTTTAGGAAGAAATGGCTGTGGAAAAAGTAGCTTACTAAAAATTATTTTTGGAGACCTAAAGCCTAAGTACAAACTTTTACGACTTGATAAAAAACCGTTATTAAAGCCTTTTTACAGGACGGGTTTAGTAAAATATCTCCCACAACATTCTTTATTACCTACTACTATGAAACTTAAAGATGCTTTTTTCTTAATGAATGTAGATTGGTTTTTATTTGTTGAACTTTTTCCGAACTTCATTAATTATGAAAATACTAAACCCAAAGAAGTTTCGGGTGGTGAATTGCGAGTTATTGAAACCTATCTAATTTTAAAATCGCCTGCAAGATTTATCCTACTCGATGAACCTTTTTCTCATATTGCTCCCATTTATATGGAAAAAATTATCAGTCTAATTAAACAAGAAAAACAACGAAAAGGAATTATTATTACTGATCACTTATATGAACACATTGTATCTATTTCTGATGATCTATATTTATTGAAAGATGGGTATACCAAACAAATTAAATCTAAAGAAGAATTGGTTGACCTTGGTTATATAACCGGCTTCTTTTAATCTTTTTTATAAATGCTTGGAAAGTGTTATTTTTTAAGAAGTTCTTCGACTTCAATTTTTAGTTTTGGTAACTCTCTCATAATAATTGTCCAAATTACTTCATCAGAAATATTATCATACTCATGCGCAATTCTGTTTCGGGTGCCAATTATTTTTTAAGCATTATTAATTTCAATCTTTACACTTTCATGCTTAGAAATTCTATTAATTGCTTCTCCAATTATTTCTATATTCCGTTCAACAGCTTTCTTTGTTTTTAAATCTTTTTGGTACTCCAAAAAATCTTTTTTTTCAGGCAAAAAACTAAAAATTTCGTCAATAGACCTTGAAATATCTTCAAGCCATGCATTAATTCTATTGTCCATAAATTAGCGTTTTTGTCTCGTCAAGCTCTTTTCTAAAAAACTTATTCTGTATTGCTCTGTCTTCAACAAGATCGATTTGGCGTTTTAATAGCTCCTCTAGTTTTTCTTTTAATTGAAAGTATAAATCTGTGTATTTAAAAGGGTCGTTCTCCTCAAAGTCGACAACAAAATCAATATCAGAATCTTCATTAAAATCTTCCCTGGTAACTGAACCAAAAGCAAAAAAAGTTTTAACTCTGTATTCTTTACAGAGTTTTTTGATACTCTCGATATTTTTTTTGCTTATTTTCATCTGTATAAAATTTTTAATCTTTTGAAATTGAATGTCTTAAAAATTTTATTCATATCAATCGGGAATTTATCCATGAAAAAATTTATGTTCATTTCATAAATCAAATGTAACAAAAAAGCACTTATATTTAAAAGAAGGGCATCTCAAACATATTCAGTCAAAAGAAGAAATTAATTAACTGTGTTATGTAACTGGATTTTTTTTAAATCTCTTTATAAACATTCGGAAAATGTTTTTCCATATATAAGTTGGAGCCTTTAACTTTTGTAAAACCAAACTTTTCGTACAACCAAGGTGCTGTGTCGGTTATTAACATCCATCGGCGTAAATTTTGCAATTCAGGATGGTTTGTAACTACTTCCATAAGCCATTTGCTCAACCCTTGCTTTCTGTATTCATCCAAAATAAAAACATCCCCCAAATAAGCAATCGTTGCATAATCTGTTATAATACGTGCAAAACCAATTTGTTTATCGTTGTGAAAAAGTCCGAAATTCAACGAATTATCAATCGATTTCTGGACAGTTTCCAACGGAATATTATCGCACCAACCGGCTTCTGTACTTAAAAACCGATGAATAAAAGGGACATCAAGTTTTTCTTTATCTGTAGTAATTAAAAAATCTCCTTTTAGAATTTCGCTTGTTAACATTTAGGCATATTCAAAGGTTCCATATTCGCTGGTAATGGTCAGTTTTTTGGTTTCAGAAGTTTCTACGCGACCAATAATTTTGGCATCTACATGAAATGATTTTGAAATTTCAATGATATCGTTTGCAATATTTTCGTCTACGTACAACTCCATTCTATGCCCGCAATTAAATACCTGATACATTTCTTTCCACGAGGTTTTGGATTGTTCCTGAATTAATTGGAACAATGGCGGTACCGCAAACATATTGTCTTTTATTACATGGACATTATCTACAAAATGCAATACTTTGGTCTGTGCGCCACCACTACAATGAACCATTCCGCTAATTTCAGCCGGGTTGAACTTTTCTAATATTTTTTGAATGATGGGTGCATATGTCCTAGTTGGCGAAAGCACCAGTTTTCCGGCATCGATTGGCGTATTTTCAACGGAGTCCGTCAATTTAACGTTCCCGGAATACACCAGCTCGGAAGGAACATCATGATCGAAACTTTCGGGATATTTTTCGGCCAGGTATTTTTCAAAAACATCATGCCGTGCAGAAGTAAGCCCGTTACTGCCCATTCCGCCGTTGTATTCTTTCTCGTATGTTGCTTGCCCAAACGATGCCAACCCAACAATTACATTTCCCGGTTTAATGTTGGCATTGTCTATAACCTCGCTCCTTTTCATCCTTGCAGTAACGGTAGAGTCTACAATGATGGTGCGGACCAAATCGCCCACATCGGCTGTTTCGCCACCTGTGGAATGTATGTGTACGCCAAAAGATTTTAATTCGGCAATCAATTCTTCTGTTCCATTGATAATTGCTGAAATAACTTCGCCCGGAATTAAATTTTTATTCCTCCCAATAGTTGAAGAAAGCATAATGTTTTGTATTGCACCAACGCAAAGAAGGTCGTCTATGTTCATAATCAAAGCATCTTGCGCTATGCCTTTCCATACCGATACATCTCCGGTTTCTTTCCAGTACATGTAGGCCAAAGACGACTTTGTCCCGGCACCATCGGCATGCATAATAACGCAGTGTTCCTTGCTTCCGGTGAGATAATCGGGTACTATTTTACAAAAGGCTTTCGGGAACAATCCTTTATCTACATTTTTAATAGCGTTGTGAACATCTTCTTTTGATGCCGAAACACCTCTTTGTGTGTACCTCTTGCTTATCTCTGAACTCATTTATAAAAATTTTATGCAAAAATAGCCTATAAATAAAAAGCACACAAACAAAAGTTCGTGTGCTTATTCTTTTAGAAGGTTGGTTTAAATCCTCCTAATCCTTTTGTGGTCTTTGGGCAAAAGCTTTCTTGGTCTTTTCCGGCTCAAAAACCACATCATTAAATTGATTAATAGCATTCCAAAGATATAAAATACCTCGGCTCATTTATCAGGGAAAACACCCTATTTGTGCTTTCTTGTAGGATTTTTCGATAAAACATTGTAAAAAACAGATTAAAAGCCCCGCACAATGAATTTGATAGAAAAAATACTACCAATTTCTACTTCTACAAACATTTATCTAGTAAATAATAACTCGCGGTATTTTGTAAGCGGCCATATGTTATCGTCTACCAAGAGTTCCAGTTTATCGCAATGGTAGCGGATGGCTTCAAAATGCGGCAAAACCTTTTGGCAGTATGCTTCGGCTTTTAGTTGTGCTTTTTCCAGTTTGTTTGCTTTTTTACGTTCTTCGGTCATAAACCTCACCTTAGAATTAATTTCAGAAATATGGTTCGATATTTCTTCGATGAGGTCCAATTGTTCAGGTGCCAATTTTTTAAATTCGCTTCCAAATACTTCTTTTAGTCCTTTTACATTTTCTATCAATCCGTTTTGATACCTAATGGCGGTAGGTATTACATGATTTCTTGCAATATCGCCCAGTACGCGTCCTTCAATTTGCACTTTATGCACATATTCTTCCAATTCTATTTCATGGCGCGCTTTAATCTCTGTGGCGTTCATGACCCCCATTTCTTCGTATAGATCCAATGTTTTTTTAGAAACGGATACTTTTAATGCCTGCGGGGTTGTTTTATTGTTGCTAAGCCCCCTTTTCAAGGCTTCTTTCTCCCATGCTTCGCTATAACCATCTCCTTCGAACCTAATTTTTTTGGAAGCTTTTATATATTCCCTCAACACGTTAAATATAGCTTCATCCTTCTTCAGGTTCTTTTTATCGATTAGGGAATCTACTTCTTTTTTAAATTCTTTTAATTGTTTTGCCACAATGGTATTGAGTACCGTCATGGGCTTGGCGCAATTGGATTTGGAGCCTACGGCCCTCAACTCAAATTTATTTCCGGTGAATGCAAAAGACGAAGTTCGGTTTCTATCGGTATTATCCAGTAATATCTCGGGAATCTTACCCACAACATTCAGCTTGAGGTCTGTTTTTTCCTGAGGAGAGAGCTTCCCTTTGGAAACATCTTCCAGTTCGTCCAAAACCTTTGTTAACTGCGAACCAATAAATACCGATACAATTGCCGGCGGTGCCTCGTTGGCACCCAAACGGTGATCGTTGGTAGCCGAAGCCACCGATGCCCTTACCAGTTCTTCGTAGTCGTGTACAGCTTTAATGGTATTGATGAAAAACGTTAAAAACTGAAGGTTTTTGGTAGGCGTACTTCCCGGGCTCAATAAATTTGTTCCATTATTGGTAGCCAAAGACCAGTTGTTATGCTTCCCAGAGCCATTGATCCCCGAAAATGGCTTTTCATGAAACAGCACTTTAAAATTATGCTTATCGGCAGTTTTGTCCATTAAGTCCATCAAAAGGGAATTATGGTCTACCGCCAGGTTTGCCTCTTCAAAAAGTGGTGCCAGCTCAAATTGATTGGGAGCCACTTCATTATGGCGTGTTTTTACGGGAATCCCAAGCTTTACACAATCGTTCTCAAGATCGCGCATAAAGCTCAGCACGCGGTCGGGAATGGAGCCAAAATAATGGTCGTCCAATTGTTGCCCCTTTGCGGGGGAATGCCCGAGCAGTGTTCGTCCTGCCAAAACAATATCTGGCCTGGAATACGCCAGCGCCTTATCTATTAAAAAATATTCTTGCTCCCAGCCCAAAGTTGCGTTTACCTTGGTTACGCTTTTATCGAAATAACGGGCCACTTCGGTCGCCGCTTGGTCGATTGCCTGTAATGCCCGCAACAACGGGGCCTTATTGTCTAAGGCTTCGCCCGTGTAGGAAACAAAAACGGTTGGTATACACAAGGTCGTTCCATATACAAATGCCGGCGATGTGGGGTCCCATGCAGTATAGCCACGTGCTTCAAAGGTATTCCTGATGCCCCCGTGCGGGAAACTGGAAGCATCTGGCTCCTGTTGTACCAATTGGTCTCCTCCAAATTTTTCAACGGCATGCGAATTGCTGATCGGCTCAAAAAAAGCATCGTGTTTCTCGGCCGTTGCGCCCGTTAAAGGCTGAAACCAATGTGTATAATGCGTTGCACCTTTTGATATGGCCCAGTTTTTCATGGCCGCGGCAATTTCATCGGCAAGCTTTCGGTCTATTCTTTCACCTCCTTCTATTGCAGAAATTACACTGTTGAATGCTTCTTTCGACATTACCTGCCGCATGACCATTTCATTAAAAACATTGTTACCAAACATTTCCGAACGTTTGGCAGTGGACTCGATGGCCAATGGTTTGCGTTCAAAAGTTTTCTTTATTGCTTTAAACCTGATTGTTGACATATACCTAGTTATAAAAAATTCATTTTAAAATCTATCTGTTTAATTAATAACAAAAATGCTATTTAAGTCTAAAAAAAAGTACCTTTCAAATAAATTAAATATTAAATAATTATTAACATTTTTCCTTAAAATTATATATTTAAAAAATACCCCCCTGCAAAAATAGGGTATTAATAAAAATAACAAAGTTTTTTTAAAATTGCCCCTATATTTTTCGGTATGAAAAACAAAAAAACATATTTTTGTCATCGAGTAAAGTTCAATTAAAACTATTAATAAAATGAGTAAGGCTAAACTTGAGTACATTTGGTTGGATGGTTATTTTCCTACCCAAAACATGAGAAGTAAAACTAAAGTTGAAGATGATTTTAGCGGTAAATTAGAAGATTGCCCTATTTGGTCTTTTGATGGTTCTTCAACAAAACAAGCAGAAGGAGGGTCTTCTGACTGTTTATTAAAACCTGTAGCGATTTATCCAGATCCAGCCCGTAAAAATGGATACTTGGTTATGGCTGAAGTATTAAATGCAGACGGTACAGCCCACGAAACAAACTCAAGAGCAACGATTGATGATGAGAATGACGATTTCTGGTTTGGTTTCGAACAGGAATACTTTATAATGGACACCAAAACACAACTTCCGTTAGGATTCCCCGTAGGAGGTTATCCAGGGCCTCAAGGACTCTATTATTGTTCTGTTGGCGGCTTGAACACCCATGGAAGGGAAGTTGTTGAAAGACATGCCGACCTATGTATAGAAGCGGGAATTAACTTTGAAGGAATCAACCAAGAGGTTGCTTGTGGACAGTGGGAATTCCAAATCTTTGCAAAAGGTGGTAAAAAAGCAGGAGACGAAATATGGGTTGCCCGTTATTTACTAGACAGATTATGCGAAGAATATGGTTACTATATTGAATACCACCCGAAACCGGTAAAAGGTGACTGGAACGGTTCTGGTATGCATGCCAACTTCTCTAATTCTTTATTAAGGACTTGTGGCTCTAAAGATGTTTACGACAAAGTTTGCGAAGCATTTAGACCCGTTACCAAAGAACATATTGACGTTTATGGCGAGTTTAACGACGAGCGTTTAACAGGTAAGCACGAAACTGCTTCGATTAACGACTTTAGTTATGGCGTTTCAGATAGAGGTGCTTCCATACGTATCCCTATCATCACTGTAGAAAAAGGCTATAAAGGATGGTTGGAAGACAGACGTCCTGCTTCTAATGCAGATCCATACAAAGTTGCTGCTAGAATTATAGAAACAGTTAAAACTGCCGATATTAGTGTAGAAGCATAATAAATATTAAAGATTTAGATTTAAACATTTAAAAAGCTACCTTTTTGGTAGCTTTTTTTATTGAGCTGGTTGAAGGCTTTTAACCAATTGAAAAAAGTTAAAATGAGTTTATTTTAAGGTAAGCCAAACAAAAAGTATATAAATTATTAAAAGCACCACACCATCCCTCCACCCCAAACGCAGACCTTTTGGGATAAAAACCAAAGGCAATACCACAAACGAAATGCCCAACATCCAATAAATATCGTTTGTTAGCAATTGCCCGTCGTTGACATGAATTGGTTGAATTATTGCCGTAATGCCCAATACCGCCAAAATATTAAATACATTGGAGCCTATTAAATTCCCCAAGGAAATAGCCTTTTCTTTTTTTAACACCGCAATAATTGAGGCCGCCAACTCGGGAATGCTCGTTCCTACCGACACAACGGTTACTGCAATTACCCTTTTGCTCACCCCGTAAAATTCGGCCATGCCCACTGCACCGCTAATTAATAATTCTGATCCGCCCCATAAAGCGATGCCACCAACGACCATGAAAATCAATATTTTGTATCCCGGCAACACCTCATCCTCGGTTGGGGTATCTACTACCACTGCTTTAGCTTGAGTGCGCAGTAAATAAACAAGAAATACCACTAAAAAGCACACCAACACAATTCCCTCATAACGTTGCAAAACAGCATCGGTTATTACAAAACCAAACAGCAAACAAGAGGCAATCATCATGACCGGCCAATCGGTTTTATAAAAGCTCCGTTCTACATCAATGGGCATTAAAATAATGGTTATGGCCAGCACCAGACCAAGGTTTGCAACATTTGAACCAACTACATTCCCCATGGCAAGATCTGGAAAGCCGTTTAAAGCAGCTTTTATGCTCACTATCAACTCGGGGGCCGAAGTCGCCAAAGAAACAACCGTCATCCCAATTACTATTTTTGGAATATGAAGCATTAAAGACATGCCTACGGCCGACTTCAACAACCAGTTTCCGCCTAAAATCAAAAGCGCCAAACCAAGGACAATAAAAAGTAGGTTCATTTATTTTTTTTGAAGGTGAAGATACACAAATTGACATAGATAAAGGAACATGGCCATAAACAAACTACAAAAATAGTTTATTAACTAAAAATACAGTTGTGTAACTAAAAAAATAGTTGTAAGTTTACCCCCAGAATCAGTTTCGATACCATTTTATCATGCAAAAATTAACCAATAAAGAAGAAGAAATAATGAAGGTTTTATGGAAGCTCAACAAGGCTTTTGTAAAAGATGTACAGGCAGAAATAAAAGAAGACAAGCCACACTACAATACGCTGTCTACCATTATAAGGAACCTGGAAGAAAAAGGCTATGTTGCCCATAACGCCTATGGAAACACGCATCAATACTACCCGATAGTAAAAAAAGAAGATTACAGAAAACGTTTTGTTACAAATGCCATTGAGGATTATTTTAACAATTCTTACAAAAACCTGGTTTCTTTTTTTGCCGATGAAAAGAAAATAAGTGTGGAGGAGCTTAAAGAAATAATCAACCAAATAGAAAACAACAAATAATGGAAGCCTTTGCCATATATTTACTAAAAGCCTCGGGATTGTTGGCCGTTTTTTGGCTAATGTATGTGTGCCTGCTGAATAAAACTACATTCTACAAACAGAATAGGTTTTATCTGCTTGGCGGCTTGTTAATTTCTGCATTGCTGCCGTTGGTTGTATATAAAAAAATTGTTTTGGTTGAAGCCATTAACACGTTGGGAAAAAATATTGACCATGTCGCTACCTACACTACTCAAGGGCACGATTACACACAGCAGTTTCTAGTTATATTGGCTATGGTTTATTTAATGGGTGCACTTTTTTTCTTTGGCAGGTTTTGCATACAGTTATACTCCCTGTACCATTTCATGAAAAAGGAAACGCATACCAAAGAAGAAGGTTTTATGCATGTTTCCACAAGCAAGGATATTAGTCCGTTTTCGTTTTTCAAGTTTATTGTTTACAATCCAAAAAAATATACCGAAGAGGAGCTGACAACTATTTTAAGGCATGAAAAGATACATGCATGGCAATTGCATACCATAGACATTCTCTTTGCGCACCTGTATACCGTAGTTTTTTGGTTTAGCCCATTTAGCTGGCTGTATAAAAAAGCCATAGGTGAAAATCTTGAATATTTAACAGATAAAGAAACAACAACAAGCCAGTCTCAAACTAAAAATTACCAATATTTATTACTGAAACAAATAAGCGGAATACCCTATTCTGTCATCAATCCATTTTATTATTCATCAACCAGCCTAACCGCTTTTGGACATACCTTTACTTTTGGTAAACGCAGCGGGCAGGTAAAAAAACGAATCGTTATGTTACAAAAACAAAAAACAAACAAAACAAATTTACTGCGCTACACATTGATAATACCTTTTTTAGCAGGTTTTATGATGCTCTTTAGCTTTAAAACAGAAACCAAGTTGGCCTTGAATACCGAAGTGGCCCAAAACAGTAATTTACCTGAATATGTAATTACAAAAGACTTTTCGGCGGAAGATTTAAAGCAACTCCAGGCAAAAGTTAAAGAAGACGGGGGAAGCTTGACCTATTCCAACATTAAAAGAACGGATACAGGCGAGATTTCCAACATACAGGTAACCTACGAGACCAAAAAAGGGGGAAAAGCCACCGGGACATCATCTAACAAAGGAAAGGGAATTGAAAATCTCTATTTTGGCATTGGGGAAGGCGGTGGCGTTTATATAATTGTTGGTTCTGCGTACACAAAAAACCAAAGAGGGGTGATTATAGCTGCTACAGACCAACATACTATGGACAAAAAACCACTTATTGTCCTGAACGGGAAAATCATGCCTAAGGATTTTGACACAAAAAGCATCCAGCCCGATGCAATTGAAAGCATTAATGTTTTAAAAGATAAAAATGCCAGTGATAAGTATGACGTGCAAGGAAAGAATGGCGTGATAGAAATTACTTTAAAGAACAAGACCCAATACAATCCGTACAAGGTTACAGGAGCTTCTGAAGCCGGTACCCGTATTAATTTTAAAGGAGAAAAACCCCTTATTTTGGTCGATGGGAAAACCATGCCTGCCGATTTCGACCTGAACAGCATAAGTCCGGACACCATAAAGCAGGTGTCTGTGCTAAAAGATGAAAATGCCATAAAACAATACGGAGAGAAAGGAAAGGATGGGGTAATTTTAATAACCACCAAAAAGGAATAAGCGGGCTTATCAATAATTTTTGTAAGGCCAAGTGCGGTTTCATGCTGTGCTTGGCTTTTTTTTTCAGGTAGGGATTGCAGCGGTTAGCTTTTGGTAAACTTTTATATATGGTTTACCAAAACTAGTAGCGGAAAGCCCGGTTGTGCAGTTTACGGAACAAATCTGCATAATATCAAGAACCAATTAAAGTGTAGCCAAAAACCGTTAGTTATATTTAGTTTTTTTACCTTTATGGGAAAACAAAGGCATGAAAAAAAAGTTTTTTAAGTTACTGGCAAAGCTAAACAGGGCCATATTGCCTTCTTATTCCAAAAAGGGGCTGGATCTGGCCAAGGCCAATAAATTGCAAATGGCCATTATTGGATGGCGCGTTTTTGTTACCAAAAATGCTTTGGGCTAGTATTTAATTATGGTTTGGACATTGTGCCCGCTTAACTTTTTTCTTCCCTCCAGAAAGCTTAGCTCCATTAAAAAATTGCACTGGACCACTTCCCCACCTAGTTTTTCGACCAATTTACAAACGGCCAAAGCGGTGCCCCCGGTAGCCAGTACGTCGTCGTGAACAATAACCTTATCTCCTTTTTGTATGGCATCTTTATGGATTTCAAGCGTGTCGTTGCCATATTCCAGGGCATAGGTTTCTGAGACCGTTGCATAAGGCAATTTATTGGGCTTTCTTACGGGCACGAACCCGCAGTTGAGCTTTTGGGCCAGCAAGGTGCCAAAGAAAAAACCCCTGCTTTCTATGCCCACTACCAAGTCTACATTTTTCTTTTCGGTTAGATGGTACAGTTGGGCAACGGCCTGATTTACTGCCTTGGGATCTTTAAGCAACGGGGTAATGTCTTTAAAAACAATGCCCGGCTTGGGAAAATTATTTACATTCCGGATGTAACTGCTTAGGTCCATAATTAATGGTTTTTATACAATATAGAGGTTACAAAGCTAAGAAATGTTGCTTTTCCTCTAAACAATGACATACTTCTTTTGTCTACCCGTTTTTATTATTATTTTTGCTGTTATTCATAATTTACTAATAAACAGGCGTTTTAATTTGAGAATATCCATACGTATCTCAATAGGTTTTATATTACTATGCTGTAACTTTTTGTTTGCTCAAAAAGAATCGGCTAATTGGTATTTTGGAGAAAAGGCAGGTTTAAGCTTTAACACCGAGCCTCCAACTGTAATGACCAATGGCCAGCTTGTTACCAATGAAGGGTGTGCAACCATATCTGACAAAAACGGGAATTTACTATTTTATACAGATGGGGTAAGCGTATGGAACCGAAGACACCAAAAAATGCCAAACGGTACCGGGCTGTTGGGGCATAGCTCCAGTACGGAATCTGCCATAATAATACCTAAACCGGGAGCTTCCAATTCTTACTACGTTTTTACAATAGACAAGCCCAGTTATTATTTAACAGAAGACGAACCGATAGATGGTATAAATTATTCTGAAATCGATATGACCCTTGACGGAGGTTATGGAGACATTGTTGCAGGCGAAAAAAACATTCATTTGGTAACTTATGATGCTTCCAGCCCAATACAAAAAGAATATAAATCTTCTGAAAAAATAACTGCCGTTTCCCATAGCAACGGAACTTCCATATGGGTGATTACTTTTTTTATGAATAAATTTTATGCCTTTGAAGTAGATGGGAACGGGGTTAATACCTCTCCAGTTATTTCAACGGTCAACGAGGCTGTTGGCCCACTTATAGATAAAAACAAGATAAACATAAGCGCCATTGGCTATTTAAAGGTTTCGCCCAACGGAAAAAAAATAGCCATCGCGCATAGCTCTACCAGGTTGGGGAACGAAAGGAGCAGCGCTAAAAAATCAGGGAAATTATTGATTTACGATTTTAACAACTCGACCGGAAAGGTTACCAATGAAAAGCTTATACTCAACAACGAATATCCGTACGGACTTGAGTTTTCCCCAAATTCCAAATTGCTATATGCCACTTCCGGGATATACAACAAAAATGACGGCCTGGACAAAAGTTACATCTATCAATATGACTTGGGCAGTTCGAACATTTCGGGGACCAAAAAAATCATTAATGAATCTGATAATGTTCCAGGTGCATTGCAATTGGCCATTAACGGAAAAATATACAGGGCAGGATATAAAGTATCTGCTGATGGAACACATTTATCCGTCATAAACAAACCCAATGAAATAGGAAATGCCAGTATCTATTCCCATAACTCAGTATTTTTAGAGGGAAAATTTGCAACGCTTGGTTTGCCTCCTTTTATTCAGTCCATATTTAAATACACCTTTGATTTTAAAAATCTGTGCTATGGAGATACTACCGAGTTTGAAATTACTACGGAAGACCCATACGACACAGCAGAATGGGATTTTGGAGATGGCTCCACTTCTAATGATGCTTCCCCAACACACCAATATGCAATGCCCGGCAATTATACCGTTACTTTATATCTTTCTACTGCCGGAAGAAATTACGACCCTTTAATTAAGCAGATAACCATTTCTGAGCCGCCGCAAGTTATAAATGGCACCTATGAATTATCTCAATGCGATTCGTTTGACAACAATCCAAATGACGGGCAAACCACTTACAACCTCAGTAACGCCAATGCCGATATAACACTGAACACGACCGATTTTATAAATGTTAACTATTATCACTCGATTACCGAAGCAGAAAACGACAGCCTAAACTTAGATTATATAAACCCCATATACAGAAATACCCAACCAAACGAACTATTATATGCAAAAGTATTTGGCATTGTTCCTGAATGTTACAATATCGTACCTATAGAATTGACCACATCTACTTCATCAAACTTAAGTACTTATACACAACAGGCCTGCGATCTGGACGATACTGGTACGGCCATATTCGATCTATCCGAAGTTAGGGCAAACATCATCAGCAATTTAAATTTACCCGGTATTACCGAGGTTTCATTTTATAAAAATCAACAAGACGCCTCTATTGGAACCAATGGAATTGCAGATTTCTATGAATCATCAACTGCTTCATTATATTATAGGGTAGAACACAACAATGAATGTTACGGCGGGGGAATTGTAGAAATATCCACCAAAGCCTTTCCCGTTATACAAGATCAAGAGATAGACATATGTGCCTCTGAATTCCCCATAGAAATCAGCTCGGGATTAAACACCCCTCTTTCCACATTGTATAATTACCAATGGAATACAAACCAAGAGACAAATACAATTACCGTATACCAACCAGGTCTTTATGAGCTAAGGGTTACGGACCCCACATTAGATTGCGAAAAGACAATTCAGGTAAAAGTCAATCAAATAGAGCCTCCCTATATTAACAATATTAAAATAGACGACAGAAATATCGAAGTTATACTTTCTGCCCCTATTGATGGATATGAATTTTCAGTTGATAACCAGTTTGATACTTTTCAAGCAAGCAACCAATTTGAAGGTTTAGAACCTGGAAATCACACACTATTTGTAAGAGACATAAACAATTGCACAACCATTTCTCAGGAATTTTCTATAATTGGTTTTCCACACTTCTTCACCCCAAACAACGACGGGGCCAATGACACATGGAACATATACGGCCTTGATGATACTAATTTTCTTCAAACTATTCATATCTATATATATGACCGGTACGGAAAATTAATCAACTCCTTCAACCCCTTAAATTCTAATGGTTGGAACGGAAAATACCATGGGCAACTTATGCCACCTGACGATTATTGGTACTACCTAAAACTTCCAAATGCTAAAGAATACAAAGGACATTTCTCTCTAAAAATTTAGCTTACAAATACTTACAAACATTCAACGATGGTTTAGAATGAAAAAATCATTCAAGAATTAAACTTATTTTATTAACTTTAAAATTATATTCAATATTTAATAGTATTATACTTTAGTATTTAATGGATATAGATATAAACTTTAATTTAAAAACTTAGAATGATGAAAAAACTATTTGCAGAATTTATTGGTACCATGTGGTTGGTGCTTGGTGGATGCGGTAGCGCTGTGCTTGCTGCCGGTTACCCAGAATTGGGTATTGGCTTTGCAGGGGTTGCGCTTGCTTTTGGTTTAACCGTTTTAACCATGGTCTATGCCATTGGGCATATTTCGGGGTGCCATTTAAACCCGGCCGTTTCTGTAGGGCTATGGATTGGTGGCCGTTTTAGCGGCAAAGAACTGTTTGCTTATATTGTTGCTCAAGTATTGGGCGGGATAACCGGGGCAGCAATACTATACCTTATTGCCACCGGAAAAGACGGCGCCTCCATTGGTAATTTTGCAGCAAACGGTTATGGCGAACATTCTCCGGACGGTTATAACATGACAGCCGCTTTGATTACCGAAATTGTAATGACGTTTATGTTTCTTATAATTATACTCGGGGCCACACATAAAAATACACCCAAAGGATTTGCCGGTATAGCCATAGGCCTTGGGCTAACATTAATACATTTAATAAGCATCCCGGTTACCAATACATCGGTTAACCCTGCGCGCAGTACAAGCCAGGCATTGTTTGTTGGCGATTGGGCAATGGGGCAATTATGGCTTTTTTGGGTAGCACCAATAATTGGGGCGGCCATTGCAGGTGTTGTATACAAGGCACTTGCCCCTGCACAGGAAGATTGAATTTAAAAAACATGTTAGAAAAACCTCTTGCACAATAAGAGGTTTTTTTATGCCACTTTTAAAGATTTTTATTATTTTTACTAATATACATACACTCCCCCTCTCTTATTTAATCAGATATAAATCCATAAGTAATGAAAAATTATTTTCTATCATTGTGCTGCTTGTCAGTATCTTATATGTTCGGACAAAACAGCAAAGTTATCGATAGTGCTGCAATCCACATTCTTGATAAAATGGGGGAATCCATCGGGAAAATCCATTCCTGCAACTTCCAGCTTTCCCGGGCACTGGACAACGATGGCATGTTTGGCATGGAAAAACACTTTTATTTTGACGACATTACCATGGTAGGGCCAGATAAAATGCTGGTTAAAACCAGAAGCGCCGACCGTAACAGAAATTATTACTACAACGGGAGCAAGTTTGTATACTATTCTCTAGACGAGAACAACTATTGCGTGGTCGATGCCCCAAACACCATTATTAAAATGATCGACAGCCTCCATAAAAAATTTAGCATACGGTTTCCTGCCGCCGATGTTTTTTATCCCAGTTTAACCGATGACCTCTTGGAAGAATTCCCAACCATTGTCTATAACGGAACAGAAACCATAGACGATGTAGAATGCCAGGAAATTCTTGCTTCAAACAATAAAATGAACTTCCAGTTATGGATTACCAACGACGAAAAAGCATTGCCTAAAAAAATAGTCATCATCCATAAGGACGGCGACCGCCAACAATACGAAGCCACATTTAAAAACTGGAAGATAAATACAGATGTAGAAGACACCATTTTTAACTTTTACCCCCCGGAAGGTTCAAAAAACATTAGCATCATGGCCACGTCTAAATAACAAACTTTAAAAGATAGAAAGATGAATCCAACTATAAAAAAACATACCATGCATTACGGCAGCCTGTTACTTTTTGTTCTTTTACTTACGGCCCCCATATCGGTTGAAGCACAAAGGTTTGGGCACGGGTCCAGCATGAGCCGCCCAAATGTATCGCGCCCCTCTACCGGGAGGCAGCCCATAAACGGGGGATTTCAACGGGAGACAAACAGAAGCTTTCCAAGTTCTCATACCGAATACCGCAGGCCAAGTACAAACAACAACATAGGCAACCGAAATACAAATATTGGCAACGATAGGAATATAAACTCGCGCTCCAACAACACCAACGTTAGGACCAATAGAAACATTGACAATTCCACGGTAATAAACAACAGGGGCGGGCACAACAATGTAAACATAAACGTAAACAACCGCAATACCATTGTTCGCCCTGCAATTCGCCCTTATCCCCGCCCCCCGTATTTCTATGGCGGATTTAGCTATTATTCATTCCACCCATATTTCTACCATCCTTTTACCCCATTTTACTGGGGCCCGGTATGGCACCCATGGGGATTCTTTGTGGCCTCGTTGGCCACCACTGCCATTATTGTTAGCATAGAAAACAGCAACCAGCAATATTATTACGATCAAGGAAATTATTACATGAAAGAAAAAGACGGCTATACGGTTGTCCAGGCACCAGTTGGCGCCACCATTAAAGTACTTCCCGATGGCTATCAGGTTGTTGATGCCGGCGGGGATACTACCGTAAACAATTATTATTACGGAGGAACCTATTACGAAAAAGACAGCAACGGCTACACCGTGGTCCCACCAACGGCAGGCACCCTTGTTGAACACTTACCCGAAGGCGGCGAAGAAGTACGCATTGGCGATCAAACCTACGTTAAATACGGAGAAACCTATTATCAACCGGTTCAGGTAAACGGCAAAAACCAGTACGAAGTAGTTGATGTAAAAGAAGGTCAAAACTAAAACCCTTGCCTAAAAATATTTCCTTCATTCATAAACTACCGCATAGCTTTTATGGCATGTGGTAGTTTTTATTTTTTATAAATTTGCGCATGCCGTAATTTAACACCTATTTTTTTATGAACTGGTTTCTTTTAATCATCGCAGGGCTGTTTGAAGTCGGGTTTGCCACCTGCCTGGGAAAAGCCAAAGAAGCAACGGGAAATACCGCTACCTATTGGTATATTGGTTTTGTTGTTTGTTTAACCATAAGCATGCTATTGCTTATCAAGGTAACGCAATCGTTGCCCATTGGCACTGCTTATGCCGTATGGACTGGCATTGGTGCCATTGGTACCGTTGTTGCCGGCATAGCCCTGTTTAACGAGCCCGTGGATTTTTGGCGCGTGTTTTTTATCTCAACTTTAATAATTTCTGTTGTAGGCCTTAAATTTGTTTCGCATTAACTGCTCTTTTTAGTATCTTCGGAATTAAAATTATAACCTATGAAAATCAACCGACTTATCCTTCTTTTCGTTACCATTGCCCTAATTTCGTTTACAGCATGCAATACCGTTTCTTCTAAAAAAGGAACAATTACCCACACCGTATTCTTTAAACTGAAGCATCCGCAAGGAAGCGAAGCCGAAAAAGTTTTTTTGGAAAAAGCAGTAGCCTTAAAATCCATTTCAACGGTAATGAAAATGACCTGCGTAAAAGAAATAGGCAAAAAGAACGATTTCGACTGGGGCTTGACCATGCAATTTAAAAACCAAACCGATTACGACACTTATTCCAACCATCCAGACCATGTGACATTTGTAGAAAATGTATGGAAAAAAGAAGTAGCCGACTTTATGGAAATAGATTATATAGATGCACCATAAGTTAAAGGCAACCAACCACGGTTGTTAATATACCTATACCTATCCGTACCCGTTTTTTACTGCTCAGGACACGTACATATAACCTGTCCGAAGCTATTTTACCCATCCCGACACGTTAAAACAAACCCTCTGGCGGGGTTATTTACTTGTCCAGATACGTTATTGGACGTATCCCGAGCTATTTTTTACCTATCCGGAAGGGTTCTAGATATGTTGGTGGACGTATCTCGTGAGGTTCCGGACGTGTCCAGATAGCTATCAAGACTAATTGGGATTTACCACTATTTATTATCTTTAGTTTTTCGGTAGAAAACCCTCGTGGATTTCCCGCAACAAACCATTTACAAACCCGTCGGGATCCATACGAAAAACTAACTACACAAAAGATATTTTTCGTAAATTCGTTTAATAAAAGAGTTATAAAATGGATACTCTAACAACAAAATTGGAATTATTAAAAGCTATTTTGGAAAGTGAAAATTCCGAATTTATCAGACACAACGATTGGGATTTAAAAACAACCAGAAATTGGACAAATTGAAACTAGCTTAAAGCATAGAAAGCATCAATTTAGATATTATTTAGTCTTTAAAAATTATAAAATAGTTTATTGGATAAATTACGATTTCAACAGAATTGAAAGTGCAAATGTGTTCGACACTAGACAAGACCCTGAAAAAATAAACAACATGAAATAAAAAAGCGTATTGCCGTTGTTTAACTAATTAAACCACAGGCTTTCCATAAAGGTCGAAGTCTCCGGCTTCTTCAATAAAGATTTCGGCAAATCCGCCGGTTTTTAAGTAATATTGAGAGGCATCTACCAATACTTCATTATCAACATCGGGAGAATCGAACTCGGTACGCCCAACAAAATAATTACCCTCTTTTCGGTCTATTACGCAATGGAACGTCTTCCCTACCTTTTCCTGGTTTAGCTCCCATGAAATCTGCGACTGTATGTCCATAATTTCTGAGGCACGCTGTTGTTTAACTTCTTCCGGTACATTATCTTCTAAATTATAGGCATGCGTGTTTTCTTCATGGCTATAGGTAAAACAGCCCAAACGTTCAAAACGCATTTCCTTGACCCAGTTTTTTAAAATCTGGAAGTCTTCTTCCGTTTCTCCGGGATAACCAACTATCAATGTGGTACGAATGGCCATTTCGGGCACCGCTTTTCTAAAATCACGTAATAAACGTGTGGTTTTTTCGTATGTGGTACCACGACGCATCGATTTTAAAATAGCATCAGAAATATGCTGAAGCGGGATATCTATATAATTACAAATTTTAGGCTCTTGCTTCATTACTTCCAATACGTCCATCGGGAAACCGGTCGGGAATGCATAGTGCAAACGTATCCATTCTATTCCTTCTACTTTAACCAGTTCTTTCAATAGATCGGCCAAAGCACGTTTTTTATAGAGATCGAGTCCGTAATAGGTTAAATCTTGCGCAATAAGCACCAATTCTTTCACCCCGTTATCCGCTAGGTTTTGAGCTTCTTTTACCAAGGCTTCAACGGGCGTGCTTTTATGTTTGCCGCGCATTAACGGAATGGCACAAAAACTACACGGACGGTCGCAACCTTCGGCAATTTTTAAATACGCATAGTTTTTAGGGGTTGTTGTAAGCCGTTCGCCTATTAATTCATGTTTATAATCGGCTCCCAAAGCCTTTAATAAACTTGGTAATTCGGTTGTGCCAAAGTATTGGTCCACATCGGGAATCTCTTTTTGCAAATCGGACTTATAGCGTTCGCTCAAACAACCGGTTACAAAAACTTTATCAACTTCTCCTTGTTCTTTCTTCTGTAGGAATTCAAGAATGGTATTTACACTTTCTTCTTTGGCGTTATTAATAAAGCCGCAGGTATTAATTACCACTACATTTCCATCATCTTCATGTGCCACTTCTTTTCCACTTGCCTTGAGCTGCCCCATTAACACCTCGCTGTCGTATACATTTTTGGAACATCCTAATGTAACTACATTGATTTTATTTTTTTTAAGTGACTTCGTTCTCATACCCGACTATAATTATAAATGATAAATATTGAATTTTATCTACCTCATTTTTAAGCGCTAGAAAGCAGTTTGCAAAATTACAACTTGAAAGTGTATTATACGAAGATTATACCAACAAAATAATTATGAAGCAAAAAGCCCTTGCAAATATGGAATCAGTCGTGGTTCGTAATAGCGGAGCGCCGAAAGCAATACTATGCATATGCCCGCAAAATACCAATTGTATGTTTCTTTTTTGATTACCCGAAACCCAAACCATGCTACAATGCCCAAAAAAACAGCTATAAGCAAATTGGGCCAAAACCACATCCCTTTAACAATGGCGTATATTTTTACGGCCGCATAAAACAAACAGTAGTACGCTATTATTTTGGTAACGGTAATTAAAAACGGGGCTGGTTTCATTATTTAAAAAAGGAATCAACAAATTCGTATTTATTAAAGACTTGCAGGTCCTCAATACCTTCGCCAACGCCTATATATTTTACGGGTATTTGAAACTCATCGGAAATACCGATAACAACACCGCCCTTTGCCGTTCCGTCCAGTTTTGTTACTGCCAAAGAAGTTACTTCGGTGGCTTTTGTAAATTGTTTGGCCTGTTCAAAAGCGTTTTGCCCTGTAGAACCGTCCAGGACCAAAAGCACCTCATGCGGTGCATTATCCACCACTTTTTGCATAACACGCTTAACCTTGGTAAGCTCGTTCATCAGGTTTATTTTATTATGAAGTCTTCCGGCAGTATCGATAATAACAACATCGGCATCTTGAGAAACAGCCGATTTCAAGGCATCGAACGCAACTGATGCAGGATCGCTCCCCATTTGCTGTTTTACTATGGGCACTTCTACACGGTCTGCCCAAACTTGAAGCTGGTCTATTGCCGCAGCCCTAAAAGTATCGGCGGCCCCCAAAACCACTTTTTTCCCTTGTTTTTTAAATTGATAGGCAAGTTTACCGATGGTTGTGGTCTTGCCAACGCCATTTACACCAACCACCATTAACACATACGGTTTTTTTCCTTCGGGAATAACAAAATCTTTTTCTTCGCCAGAATTAGTCTCAGAAAGTAAGCCTGCAATTTCTTCGCGTAGAATTAAATTGAGCTCGTCGGTCCCTAAATATTTGTCCTTGGCCACACGTTCTTCAATACGCTCAATTACCTTTAGGGTAGTATTCACGCCAACATCGCTCGTTACCAATACTTCTTCAAGGTTGTCAAGCACCTCATCATCTACCTTAGACTTTCCTGCTACGGCCTTCCCCAGTTTGGAGAAAAAACTGTCTTTGGACTTTTCCAGCCCTTTATCTAAAGTTTCTTTTTTTTCTGATGAAAATATTTTTTTAAAAAAACTCATATTTCAATGGGTAATTAATGCCCTTTACGGCATAAAAGTTTATTTAATGAAAAACGCCTGTCAATTTTAATTCTTTCAATCCTTAAACCCCGCACAACAGATGGTACCTATTATGCAAAAAATGGTTTTGCAATTTATGTCAAAGATATAAAAACAAAAAGCTACTTTCTATAGGAAAGTAGCCTTAATATATATTGTAAAGTTGTGAACTTCTTAATTTTCTTTTAACCAGTCGTTAACTGTTTCCGGAGTCATTACAGCTTCTACAAAAGTGTAAGCACCTGTTTTAGGAGACTTGACCATTTTTATAGCTTTAGTCAATCTCTTTGAACTTGTTTGTAAAGTTGCTACTGTCTTCTTTGCCATGGCTTCTTAATTATTTAATTTCTTTATGAACAGTCATTTTCTTAAGGATAGGGTTGAATTTCTTGATTTCAAGTCTATCCGGAGTGTTCTTTTTATTTTTTGTGGTGATGTAACGGGAAGTTCCTGGCTTGCCAGACTCTTTGTGCTCGGTACATTCTAAAATAACCTGTATTCTATTACCTTTTTTTGCCATTTTTATATTGTTTTAACGGATAATTAATTACTTAATAAATCCTTTTTCTTTTGCCTCTTTTAAAACCGCAGAAATACCTTTTTTGTTAATTGTTTTTAACGCAGCGGTAGAAATTTTAAGAGTAACCCAACGGTCTTCTTCTGGTATGAAGAAACGTTTTTTGATTAGGTTAGCATCAAATTTACGTTTGGTTTTGTTCATTGCATGAGAAACGTTGTTTCCCACCATTGCCTTCTTTCCTGTAAGTTCACAAACTCTTGACATTATTCTATACTTTAGTGTTATTTTAAAACAGGGTGCAAATTAACGAATTTTTCACTTGACAGACAAGCAAATGGATTATTTTTTTAAAATTTCTTTCCAGAGCAATTCAAAAGCTTTGTTAACCGCTTTATTAATCACTTTTTCACGGTGATTTCCAAAATTAAACTCCTGTACCTTTACGTCAAAAGGTGTGGCCAAGGCTATAAAGACCGTCCCGATAGCAGCATCAGAATCTCCTTTTTCCGGGCCTGCATTTCCTGTGGTCGCTAATGCATAACTGGTATTGAAAAGCTTTTGGGCATTTATAGCCATTGCCGTTGCCACTTCGGCACTTACCACCGAATGTTTGTCTATAAGCAATTTGTCGATGTTTAAAACCTCTATTTTGGCACTGGTAGCGTAACTTACTACACTGCCCGTAAAATAAGCCGATGAACCGGGTACCGAAGTAAATGTTTCGGCTAGTTTGCCCCCCGTGCAGCTTTCGGCCGTGGAAACTGTTTGCCTTCTTTCACTTAGCAATTTTCCGGTGAGTATTTCCAGAGCACTGTCTTCTTCAAGGCCGTAATAAATATCTTCAATAAGTGGTTTTAAACTTTGTATCTGTGCTTCAATTTCATCTTCAAGTATATTCATGTCTTCCCCTTTTCCTGAAAGACGGAGCCTAACTTTCCCCAAATTAGGCAAATAAGCCAACCGTATATGCCTTGGAAGGGCTTTTTCCCAATCTTCAATACGTTCTGCCAGCGAGCTTTCTCCTAATCCATAGGTAATCATTGTTTTATGAAGAATGTATGGCCGTTTATATTTTGCCTGTATGCGCGGCATTACCTCGTTTGTAATGAGTCCCTCCATCTCCAACGGGACACCAGGCAAGGAAATTATGGTTTTATTGCCTTTTTCTATCCACATACCGGGCGCTGTGCCGTATTGATTATTTAAAACCGTAGCCTTGGAAAGTACCATGGCCTGAGAGCGGTTAAGGTTGGAAATGGGGGCGTTTATGTATTTTTTAAACAAGGCCTCGATGTGCGCCAAAACGGCCGGGTCTTCCACCAGCTTGTCATTAAAATAGTCGCATAATGTATGCTTGGTAACATCGTCTTTGGTGGGCCCCAATCCGCCTGTAATTATAATAATATCTGCTCGTCCTTCCGCTTCCTTAATCGACTGAAGGATATGTTCCCTGTCGTCTTGTACTGAAGTAATTTGATATACCGAAACCCCAATATTATTCAATTGTTTCGCTATAAAGGCTGAATTTGTATCTACTATTTGGCCAATAAGTATCTCATCTCCAATAGTAATTATCTCTGCAAACATTTATTATTTTAAATAGTTTCTATATGCATCAAAGGCTGCTTGTAGTTCTGTTTCGGCCTCTAAATAGGTTTTTTCTATGGCGTCAATGTTTTTATCGCCCCTTGCGTGACCTTCTATGGCCAGCATATTTTCCCTTACCTGGTCTATCCCAAGCAGGTCTGCATTGGGCTTTATTTTATGAGCAAATTGATAGATATGGTCAAACTCTTTATTGGCTATCGCTTTCTTTAGGTTTTCTATATCATCGGGTGTTTCGCTTATAAAGGTCTGGATTACGGAGGTGTTAAATTCTTTGTCCCCGCCAGAGAGTTCGTTTAGTTTATTTAGGCTATATTTCATCTTGATATGTTTTTTTAGGTTCTATGGTGTTTTGGGTCTAACTTAAGGTTGTTTTTTATATAAATCTTTTTCTATTTTACTTTTACATCAAACATTTTTGCATTGTTCATAAATCCTTCCAGGCAATCACCGGCCTTTACCTTTCCAACGCCCGCTGGTGTTCCGGTAAATAGTACATCTCCTGTCTTTAATGTAAAATAAGCTGAAATATACGAAATTAACTCATCTATTTTCCATAGCATTAACGAAGTGTTTGCCTTTTGCGCAACTTTTCCGTTCAACAGCAAGCTAAAGTCTAATTCATTAATGTTTGGAATTTCTTCTTTGGAAACCCACGAACCAACTACGGCCGAGTTGTCAAAGGCTTTGGCCTTTTCCCACGGCAACCCTTTTTCTTTTAATTTATTTTGAAGATCCCTCGCCGTAAAATCGATTCCCAGCCCTACTTCATCATAATATTTATGAGCATATTTTGCGTCTATATGCTTTCCTACTTTGTTGATTTTTACCAAAACCTCTGTTTCGTAGTGCACGTCCTTTGAAAAATCCGGAATATAAAAATTGTCATTACTCTTTAACAATGCCGTATCGGGTTTCATAAAAATAACGGGGTCGGCAGGTTTTTCGTTTTCCAATTCTTTAATATGATCGGTATAATTTCTACCAATACAAATAATCTTCATTGCTGTTATTTTAAGTTTGCAAATTAATAAACTACTTTCACTTTAAACGCAGGGGAAGCAATTTTTCCCTCTTTAAACATACTCCCATATTGAGGAATATTTAACCCTTTCATGGATTTCCATCCTTTGTTGGACATGTAATAGGAGTTTGACACGTCTTTATCTTCTTCTACCCCTTTAAAAATAGGTCCGTAACGTATGGTCCCAACATTTTTATAAACAGAATCGTTTACCCGTACATCTATTTTTTCTTCGTAAGAATTTTCTTTAATAAACAAATGTTCAACCGCTATAAAAAATCCATTATCGGGTACCTTTATGGAATAGCCCGATAGGTCTACCCGTATTTTTCTGTCGTATTTATAAGAAGTTATTATGAGGTTGCCCCGAATTAAATCTTCCCCCGGAGACAACGAGTCGGTTGCACTTAACACACGGAGCCTGAATTTTGAGTTTCCCACATAATGCTCATCAAAAAAAATAGTTACCTCATCCATATAAACTGGATTGGGCAACTGCATATCGTTTGGGTAATACCTGGCCAAAACCGAGGGGTACAAGCCCCCACTAAAATTGCCCAAGCCTATTCTTCTTTTGTTTTTAAAAGGGTTTAAATTTTTCTTATGATGGTACGCGCTATTGTTTACCAGCACGACTTCGCCCAATTCTTCCACGCGTTTCTTTAAGGAAATTGTAGCATTGGCCAATTGATTGGCAGGAATTATTTTTTCTTGATAACCAATACATGAAATACGTACATTTTTTACCAATAACTCATTAGGGATATTTAAAAAAAAGCGGCCGTTTTTATTAGACGTAGTTCCAATGGCAACATCGGTGAATATTAAATGCGCATAAGGTATTTTTTGTTTTGAACCTTGATCCACCAGTTCCCCTTTCAATATTACCTGTTGTGCGCTTACGCCATGTACGGCAATTAGCAATATGGCACCTATTAATAAGCGCCCGAGCATTAATTAAGCTTATTATTCAATTTGCGTAGTTTTATGGCCGTAAGCACCTTTTTGGTATAGAGGGGGAAATCTGCATTCAACAGCCACCCAAAATATCCCGGTTCCTGCTCCATGACATCTTCTACTCTTTTTCCTTTGTGCTTTCCAAACGAAAAAACTTCTTCTTCGTCTTCATTAAAAATAATAAATCCAGCAAAGTCGGCAGTTTGTTTTCTAGTGGTAAACTCTCCTAAAAACTTCATATTGTTT
Organism: Galbibacter sp. PAP.153; assembly: GCF_037029175.1. NCBI lineage: Bacteria > Pseudomonadati > Bacteroidota > Flavobacteriia > Flavobacteriales > Flavobacteriaceae > Galbibacter > Galbibacter sp. PAP.153. The sequence continues at coordinate 41,085 of NZ_JAZEUN010000017.1, forward strand.
TCCAGTTCCCCATACCGGTCCAGTTGCGATTTAAGCACTTCGTATGTGGCGTTGGTATCGGCTTCGGCAGAATGGGCGTCGTCCAGGTTTTTCCCGCAATAAAATTTGTATGCAGCCGAAAGTGTACGTTGTTCCATTTTATGAAATATGGTCTGTACATCAACAGACACCCTGTTGCCCATGTCAAAATCTATTCCCGCCCTTAAAAGCTCTTCGGCCAATACAGGAATGTCGAACCTATCAGAATTATATCCGGCCAAATCGCTGTCTTTTATCATGTTATAAATGGTTTTGGACAGTTCTTTAAAAGTGGGCTCATTGGCTACTTTTTCATCGGTTATATCGTGAATTGCCGAAGACTGCGGCGGAATGGGCATTTCGGGGTTTACCAACCAGGTACGGCTTTCCTTGTTTCCGTTCGGGAAAACTTTTAAAATTGATATTTCTACCACCCTGTCCCGGGCCACATCGATTCCAGTGGTTTCCAGGTCGAAAAAGCAAATGGGTTTAGATAAGTTTAATTCCATTGTATTGTTTTGAAACTATAAAATTAGGTATTGAAAAATAAAAACCCTGAAAATTTCAGGGCTTATTTGTAATTATATTTCTTTGTTGGGATCCCATGCCTCGATATACTCGGCCACCCGCTGTATAAACTGACCTCCAAGGGCACCGTTTACAACCCTGTGATCGTAACTGTGCGACAAGAACATTTTATGGCGTATACCAATAAAATCGCCTTCCGGGGTTTCTATAACCGCAGGCACTTTTCTAATGGCGCCCAATGCCAGAATGGCCACTTGGGGCTGATTGATAATTGGGGTACCCATGACACTCCCAAATGTCCCCACATTGGTTACAGTATAGGTTCCGCCTTGTATTTCGTCTGGCTTCAACTTGTTTTCCCTTGCCCTTCCGGCAAGATCATTTACCCGTTTTGCCATCCCTACCAAATTAAGCTGGTCGGCATTTTTAATAACCGGGACAATAAGGTTGCCATCGGGCAGCGCGGCCGCCATTCCAAGATTGATGTTTTTCCTTTTGATTATTTTATCTCCATCAATAGAAATGTTTATTAACGGGAAGTCTTTTATCGTCTTGGCAATAATCTTCATGAAAATGGGCGTAAAGGTAAGCTTCTCCCCTTCGCGGTTTTGAAACTCATGCTTCACCTTGTTCCTCCAGTTCCAGATATTGGTAACATCTACCTCTATGAAGCTTTGTACGTGCGCCGATGTTTGCACGCTTTGCGACATATGATGAGCTATTAATTTGCCCATTCTGGTCATTTCTACAATTTCATCTTGCCCATTTACCGATACCGGAGTTGCCTGTGTGGCAGCCTGTTGCTTATTAACAACTTGAGGCGGCTGTGTTTTAACGGGTTCTTCGTTGGTTGCCGCCTGGGGAGCTTCTTTGGTTTCAGGCTTTGTTTCGGTTTCTGTACTTATTGTGGGTTTTCCACTTCTCTTTTCCAGGTACCCTAAAATATCGTCTTTGGTTACACGACCGTCCTTACCGGTCCCGGCTATGCCCTCTAATTCCTCCAAACCGATGTTTTCTTCCTTTGCAATATTTTTCACTAAGGGCGAAAAGAATTTTTCTGAAGTTGAAAAATCTGCAACCGGTGCTACAACCGTTTCTTTAACCGTATTGATATCTTCTTGAATTGAAGCAACAGCCTCTTCAGCTGCTTCTTCATCTACTTCTTCTACTTGAGTATGGTTAAGGGTTTCTTCTTCATTGCCATCTTCATCGCCATCGGTTTCAATAATAGCAAGCACATCGCCTACTTTTGCAACATCGTCTACCTCAAAAAACTTTTCAATTAGCACCCCGTCCACTTCGCTGGGAACTTCAGAGTCTACCTTGTCGGTAGCTATCTCCAGTATGGCCTCATCGGCTTCGATAGTATCTCCAATTCCTTTTAACCACGAAGTAACCGTTGCTTCTGCAACACTTTCACCCATTTGGGGTAGTTTTAATTCTATTTTTGCCATATCGGTAAATTGTAGCTGTTTATAGATATATATTTTGCGAAAATAATAAAAAAATAGGCTTTATGTTATTAATTTTCGTTTCTAATTTAAATTTATCATTGTTCACTTTTCAATGAATTTTCAAACGGTATCCTGTTTAAAATACTTCTACCCAAAGTTACTTCGTCTGCATATTCCAATTCGTCCCCTACTGCAATCCCCCGGGCTATGGTAGAGGTAATAACCGCATAGGGTTCCAACTGTTTAAAGATATAAAAATTGGTGGTATCTCCCTCCATTGTTGAGCTCAATGCAAAAATTATCTCTTTTATCTCCCCCGTCTTTGCTTTTTCTATTAATGTAGCTATGTTAAGGTCGGAAGGCCCAACGCCATCCATGGGCGAAATTTTTCCGCCTAAAACATGGTATACGCCCCGGTATTGACCTGTACTTTCAATGGCCATTACGTCCCGTATGTCCTCGACAACACAGACCAATGAAGTATCCCTTTTAGGGTTTGCGCATATTTCGCACAACTCTGTATCTGATATGTTATGGCATTTTTTACAGAACTTAATTTCACTACGCAAGTTCTGCAAAGCCAGGGCCAAGTTTTTGGTTTGTGCTTCGGGCTGCCTTAATAAATGCAACACCAACCGCAAAGCTGTACGTTTGCCGATACCCGGAAGTTGAGAAACTTCGTACACAGCATTTTCTAATAACTTTGATGAGAATTCCATTATTGCGAAATTACAATTTTAAGGCGCATAAATGAATTTTATGCCATAGTTTTGTGATTACATTTACAAAAAACCATATGAAGCCAATTTATATTCTTCTAATTATTGCTGCTTATTTTGGAATTTTAATCCTTATTTCTTTCCTGACCAGTAAAGACGAAGAAAGTAACGATACTTTCTTTAAGGCCAAAAGACAATCGCCGTGGTATGTTGTTGCCTTTGGAATGATTGGGGCTTCTTTAAGCGGGGTCACCTTTATATCGGTACCTGGCTGGGTTGAAGCTTCCAAGTTCAGCTATATGCAGGTTGTTTTTGGGTATATTTTGGGTTATTTTATTATTGGTGCTGTACTTTTGCCCCTCTATTACAGATTAAACTTAACATCTATCTACACCTATTTGGAACAAAGGTTTGGGCCACATAGTTATAAAACCGGTGCCTCTTTCTTTTTATTATCCAGGGTTGTAGGCGCCAGTTTTCGTTTGTTTCTTGTGGCCAATGTTTTACAGGTAATTATTTTTAATGAAATGGGTGTTCCTTTCTGGGCGACGGTCACGCTTACCATACTGCTTATCTGGCTCTATACGTTTAAAAGTGGTATTAAAACCATTGTGTGGACCGATACCTTGCAAACTTTGTTTATGCTTATTGCGCTGGGCGTTACTATTGTTACGGTTTACAATGATATGAATATTTCTGAAGAGATTACCAATTATGTAGCTTCCAGCGACCTCTCCAAAATGTTTTTCTTTGACAATATAAAAAGCGCCGATTACTTTTGGAAGCAGTTTATTTCGGGAGCTTTTATCGCCGTGGTAATGACAGGCCTCGATCAAGATATGATGCAGAAAAACCTTACTTGCCGCTCCTTAAAAGATGCCCAGAAAAACGTATTTTGGTTTACTATTGTACTCACCATCGTTAATTTTATCTTTCTTTGCCTTGGCCTCTTGTTAACGGTATATGCACAGCAAAATGGGATCGATGCCCATAAAGACGATCTTTTTGCGGTTTTGGCAAAAGATTACCTCGGCATTGCGGTTTTTATTTTCTTTTTAATAGGCCTTATAGCCGCAGCGTACAGCAGTGCCGACAGTGCTTTAACAGCACTTACAACATCGTTTAGCGTGGATATTTTAAATATTGAAAATAAATATGGAGAAAAAAAGCAAATAGCCGTAAGAAAGCGCATCCATATATTGTTTTCCCTTTTGCTTATTTTAGTGATTATTGCCTTTAAATACATCATTAAAAATGAAAGCGTTATTGCAAAACTGTTTATATTTACAGGTTATACATATGGTCCATTGCTTGGAATGTATAGCTTTGGCCTCTTTACAAAGCTCAAGGCAAACGATAAATTTATTCCGTTTATCGCTATAATCTCGCCAATATTATCGTATGTTATTAGTTTTTACAGCAATAAGAAATTTAATTTCGATTTCGGATTTTTTGTTCTTATTTTAAACGGTGCCCTCACTTTTATAGGGCTACTTATTGCCAGCTCTTTTAAACAGGAAAGAGATTTAAAACCAGCCCATTAATATTGGTTTGTTGCCAATAAAACCAAAGTGCAGGCAACAACAACTTCAATGTTATTGGATTTTAGCAGCTCGAAAAACTCACGGTTTTCTGTACCGGGGTTAAAAATAACGCGATTGGGCTTCAACCCGATTATGTATTGATAAAATTCCTGCTGATTTCTGGCATTCATATACAGTGTAACGGTATCTATATCGGTATAATTTTTTAATTCCGTATCTATTTCCACACCTGCCACATTGCCAGCTTTTAAGCCATAAGCCACAACTTCTTTACTACTAGAAACCAATCTGTTAACTGCTATGTTGCTATATCTTGAAGGCTTTAATGAGGCGCCCATAACCAATGTCTTTCCCATATGTTAAACTTTGTTAAAGGTTATAAATTATTGTAACAGCTTTCCATAAAAATCGTCAATTAGGTAACAACTCGAAAAGAGTTTAAGTTAAAATCATCAATCAAAAAAATCAACTAATCAATGAAACATTTCATTCTTTTATGTACGGCATTCTTTTCGTTCCTTACATATTCTCAAAACAGTACCCCGAATAACGAACTGGCAAAAACAGGAAGTGTTACCGGTATTGTCATCGATCAAAGCTTACAACAGCCAATACCTTACGCAACAGTTGTCCTTAAACAAAACGGGGAGAATATTGTTGGTGGAATTACAGCAGACAACGGTAGCTTTGAACTTACCAAAATTGAAGAAGGAACCTACACATTCGAAATTCAATTTATTGGGTACCAAACTTATAGTAAAGAAATAAGCATTACCGGCAATAAAACCAACTTAGGGACCATTACGCTGGTAGAAAACGTTACCGAGCTGGAAGGTGTGGACGTGGTTGCCGAGCGCTCTACAATTGAACAGAAAATAGACCGGAAGGTAATCAATGTAGGGAAAGACCTTACCACACAAGGGGCTACGGCATCAGATATCATGAACAATATCCCTTCGGTAAATGTCGACCAGCAAACGGGCCAGTTAAGCATGCGCGGAAATTCAAACGTGCGTGTTATGGTAGACGGGAAACTATCGAACGTCCCCGTTGCTCAATTACTTAAACAAATCCCTTCCACTTCAATTAAAAAGATTGAATTGATTACAAATCCTTCAGCAAAATACAACCCCGAAGGGATGAGCGGTATCATCAATATCGTTTTGTATAAAGATGCCAACATAGGTTTTAATGGAAATATAAATCTCGGACTTGCATATCAAGACGAAGCAAAATTTAACAGTTCCGGGGATTTAAACTACCGCAACGGAAAATTTAATGTCTACGGAAGTTATGGCAACAACATTGGTAAATACGTAAACGATGGTGTTGTAGAACGTATGGACGATGAAAATACAACCGATTTTAACGAAAATCAGTTTCAATACTTTTCGTTTTTAAACAATAACAAATCACACCTTTACAAAGCGGGAATCGATTTTTACCTCAACGAAAAAAACACCATTTCCGTTTTTACCAACCAAAACATATTTGACGGAAAAGGTCGCGGAGACACTCAAATTGTAAACATGGACCCTTCTGTTGATAACTCCCGGCAGGTTTTTACCAATGAGAACTCCAACCATAACGAACAATACAACTTTGACTACAAAAGAGATTTTGAAAAAGAAGGGCATAATATAGAATTTGAAATTGATTACAACAATTTTAAAGACGAAGAGGATGCCGATTTTAATTACATTGGAGCCTCTACACAACCGGATTACCAAGATTTTGTAGACACCAGAAGGCAACAGACCATTGCCAATTTAGATTATGTAAATCCGCTTTCTGAAAAGTCAAAATTAGAATTAGGTTTGGAATACAGGACTTTTGAAACCGATGTTGATTATTCTTCAACAGGATTTACCTTTAATTCCGGTGGCGTGCTTATTCCAACACCCGATACTGATTTTATTTACGGCATGGACATTTATTCGGCATATACCACCTTTGGGCAAAATTTTGAAAAATGGAGCTACCAGGTCGGTGCCCGTTTTGAAGATGTGAGCGTAAAGGCAGACACCAATAGCGTAAGAAGTTTCACGGACGATTATAAACAAATTTACCCTTCGGCTTTTGTTACGTACAATCCATCAGAAAAAAATCAATTTCAAATAAGTTTTAGTCGCCGCGTAGACCGTCCGGGACTTGGACAGGTAAACCCAATAAGGGAATGGAGTACCCCTCAAATTTCTTCGTATGGAAATGATGAATTGCTTCCACAATTTACCAACTCCTACGAAACAAATTATACCCGAAGATTGGAGCATGGAAGCATTACTTTTGGAATCTATTACCGCTCCATTGAAGACGAGATTAACCAAGTTTTATATGTAGACAGGCTGGACTTAACCAAACAAATTCTTACTTACGACAATTTTGACAACACCAACGCTTACGGTTTTGAAATATCTACCAACTATAAACCGTTAGATTGGTGGAGTATTAATGGTAGTGTTGATATGTACGCACAAAAACAACGCGGTTTAACCGAGCAATTAATTCCCGACGATAACGACGTAACCGTTGACGATATTATTACCGAAGAAGTTGAAGTTAACAACGTAGCTTTTAACGCCCGGCTAAACAACAACTTTACAGTTACCAAAAACCTTACCCTTTCCTTATTTGGTTATTACAGGGGGAAAAACAAAGGATTGCAAATGGATGCCAAGCCCATGTATTTTGTAAACACAGGCGCCCGTTACAGTTTTGCCGGCGGGAAAGGAACTTTCAGTCTTAATTTTAACGACATTTTCAACACCATGCAATTTAGCTTTGAAGGACAGCGTCCATACGAACAAAACGGCACATTTAATTGGGAAAGCCGCACCATTTTTGCAGGTTTATCTTATCGTTTCGGAAGCGGCAAAAACCGAAAGGTACAACGCAAACAAAGAGACAGCAACACCAAAGAAGGCGGCGGAATTATGTAAAAAATTAGTAATAATGCAACATTCTCATATAGTTGATGGTTAGTGTAAAAGGTTGCATGTTATTAATAAAAAACCCGGGAGCAGTAATACTTCCGGGTTTTAACATTTTATAATTATTGAACTCAATTTACACTTTTTTCAGGAGCTGTTTCCCGCTGTCTAAAAAGCCTTATGTAAACTTGTTTGTCAGTCTGAGCCTGTCGAAGACTTGTTGGCATTCAGCGAACTATGCTTCGACAGGCTCAGCATGACATCAGGATTTACAACTTTTTAGACAGTCTCTAATTCAACCAGCTATTTTAAATGCGCCCTTGGCTTTTTAAAATAGCTGGTTGAATTAATAATCAAAACGCTTAAAGGCTTCAATGGCGGCATAATCTGCTAGGCCAAGATCGCGGTAATGCTGTGCCGTTTTTTTATTTCTGTCTTCGGCACGTACCCAAAACTCCCTTAAATCTTCTCCTTGAAACAGTACCCCATCTTTTTGTGTTTGATGGAAGAAAATAGCTTTTCGTTTTCTAAGCACCTGGTCGGGGCTCATTGGTACGGCCATGTCAATTTCGTGGATTTCCCATTCGTGCCATGCCCCTCTGTACAACCACAGCCAACAATCGTTCATAAACGGTTCCGGTTTTAGTTCGGCCATGGCCTTGAACACAGCGTCCAAACATACTTTATGCGTTCCATGCGGATCTGCTAAATCTCCGGCAGCATACACCTGATGTGGTTTTACGCTTGCAATTAAATCCCTCACGATCTGTATATCATCAGGTCCTAACGGATTCTTCTTCACAGTTCCCGTTTCGTAAAAAGGTAAATTCAAAAAGTGAACCTGCGTATCCGGCACGTTAAAATACCGCGTAGCAGCAATAGATTCCCGCTTACGTATCAAGCCTTTTAATTCCCTAACGGAAATTGCATCGGTTTCATTTTCTTTTTTCTTGTTAATTCCTGTAACTACCTCTTTTATCTTTTCCAGTTCCTCACCTTCCGGAAGAAAATCCATAGCCACTTCAGCATATTTTAAAGCATCGGCATTGGACACAGCAATATTTCCAGATGTTTGGTATGCAATATGTACTTCATGGCCTTGCTCCACCAGCCTATCAAAAGTGCCTCCCATGGAAATTACATCGTCATCCGGGTGCGGACTGAAAATAATAACGCGTTTCTTCTCTGGCGATTTTCTTTCGGGCCGGTTGGTATCGTCGGCATTTGGCTTACCGCCCGGCCAACCGGTAATGGTATGCTGTAGTTTGTTAAACATTTCTATGTTCAGTTCGTACGACGATCCTTTTTCCGTAATTAAAGAGGCCAATCCATGTTCGTTATAATCCTTATCGGTTAAACGAAGGATAGACTTTTCTACTTTATCGCACAGCCATACCACGGCCCTTTTGGTCATGGCATCGGTCCATGTAACTTCGCCAACCAACCACGGCGATTCAAATCTGGTTAGTAACGAAGCCGCCTCTGTATCGAGCACAAATGTGGTATTGTTATGTTCTTGCAGGTATGTTGCGGGTATTTGCGGACTTATTTCGCCTTCAATGGTTTCCTTTAAAACACTTGCTTTTTTGTGCCCCCAAGCCAACAACACAATTCTTTTGGCACTAAATACAGTGCCCACTCCCATGGTTATGGCCTTTTTGGGCACGTTTTCTATTCCTAAAAAAGACGGCGCCGCATCTTCCCGTGTTAACTGGTCCAGGGTAATGCTTCTTGTAATAGAATTATAATGGGATCCCGGTTCGTTAAAACCAATGTGTCCCGTTCTACCAATACCCAATAACTGAAAATCGAGTCCGCCGTATTTGGCTATTTTTTCTTCGTATGCCTTGCAATAGGATGTTATTTCATCTTGATCGGTGGTACCGTCGGGAATGTTAATCTGATCTTTTGGAATATCTATATGATTGAACAAATGCTCGTTCATAAAATAGTGATAACTATGAATACTTTCCGCGTTCATCGGGTAATATTCGTCCAAATTGAAGGTTACTACATTTTTAAAGCTCAGCCCTTCGTTTTTATGCATCTTGACCAACTCATCATAAACACGTATGGGCGACGATCCCGTGGCCAAGCCCAACACACAGGTTTCCCCTTTTTTATTTTTTTCACGAATTAAATCGGCAATCTCTTTCGCCACCAAATACGATGCTTTTGAAGATTTTTCAAAAACTACGTTATGAATCTTCTCATAACGGTTATGCTCATGGGTTCCTGCCTTTTCATACTTTATAGTATTCTGTGCATCGATATGTACCTTCATTTGTGTATGTTAAATCGGTTAATCATTAAAGTTACTATTTTCCATCAATTTCAGCAACTATGCGCCTGCATCTTGCCATTTTTATACCTGTTTTTACATTAGATTGTTTGCACGTTTTGCAATAAATAGTTGCGCAATTTATTATCATTTGGATTCAACTCGGTTATCAAAGTGTTAATTTCGTTTAAACTGCACACATTGTAGTTTTGCCTTACATTCAATTTATTAGAAGTTGCCAAAGCCACTATTTTGTCTGAAGCCGCAATCATGGCCCTTTTTACAAGAGAGACTTCGTAACCTTCATCCGTTAGGCCATTTGCAATATTTATGCTGCTAACACCAATAAAACAGATATCCGCAACAACTTCGGAAAGCGACTGAACCACGTCGATACCAACGGTAACCATTGACTTTTTATTAATTTTTCCACCTATAAAAATCACTTCTACCGATGGATGCTCAGAGAGTTGCATTGCAATGGGCAAACTATAGGTATACACAGTTGCCTTTAAATCTTTAGGAAGTTGTTTTGCCAACATTAAATTGGTAGTCCCCCCACTAATAATTACCACCATGCCATCTTCTATCAATGAAACTGCTTTTATGGCAATAATGTTCTTTCCTTCTTTATTAAACACAACATCTTCATTGTAGTGATATAGCTTCTGGATGGTAGATACGGCCCCCCCATGAACCTTCATTATCAATCCCTTTTTATCAAGTTCATTGAGGTCCCGCCTAATGGTATCTTCAGAAACTTTTAATTTTTCAGCTAAGTAATTGGACGATACATTCCTGTTTACCCTTACCTCATCTACAATTATATCTTGTCTTTCTTTTTTTTGCATGGTTTTGCCTGCATATTGTTTAATACATGCATGAAATATAAAACATTAATGCTGTAAAAAGCAAATATTAATTCAAATATGCAAAAATAATGCATTTTTATACATTTTTCTTGCATACATATAGAAAAAATACTAACTTCATTCCCACTTAAAAATTTTTGTTTACAATGAAAAAGCAATATTTTACTATGCTAGCAGCTCTTTTCCTATTGGTAAATTATGCGTTAGCTCAAGAAAGATCGATTAATGGGACGGTTACTTCAGAAGATGATAATCAACCCCTCCCGGGAGCAAATGTTATAATTAAGGGAACAACTATAGGTGCTGTTACAGATTTTGACGGAAAATTTTCCATTACGATCCCAGACGAAAAAAGTGTAATGATTATTAGCTATATTGGCTATATTGCCAAAGAAGTTACGGTTCCTTCCGGCCAAAACCGCATCTCCGTTTTTTTAAAAAGCGACGCAAATGCTTTAGAAGAAGTAGTTGTTATGGGGTCGAGCGTATCGCAATCCAGAAAGAAAATCGGTAATGCCATTACCACTTTAAAATCTGAGGACATTACAAAAGCACCTACCCCAAGCGTTACGGCGGCTATTCAGGAGAAAATTCCCGGTGCCCAGATTACACAAAATTCTGGAGACCCGGCCGGTGGATTCTCGATTCGGTTAAGGGGCCAAGCACAATTAGCGGTTCATCAGAACCTTTATATGTTATCGATGGCGTTATAACCAGCAACCTAACGACCAATGTTACCAATTTGAATGTCGATGCAGGATTTGGAAGGTTTTGAAGACCTCCACGAATACAATTTACAAATCAAACCAATTTTACAGTATAAATAACCTTATATGAATACTACGCTCTTTTTAGCCGTTTTTCTTGGATATTTTATCATTTTAGTAGGCATTTCATACCTCGTTTCCAAAAAGTCGGGAGCCGATGCTTATTATACCGGCGACAGGCAATCCCCATGGCCGTTGGTAGCCTACGGAATGATTGGCGCCGCCATGTCGGGAGTTACATTTGTTTCTATTCCCGGAATGGTTTCCAACAACTATTTGTACTATTTTCAGTTTGTAATCGGGAACGTTATTGGTTATAGTTTTATCGTTTTTGTACTTATTCCCATTTACTACAAATTCAAATTGATCTCCATTTACACCTATTTATCCAATCGTTTTGGGTTTTATTCCTACAAAACCGGTTCGCTGTTTTTCATCATATCACAATCCTTTGGTGCGTCTTTACGCCTTTTATTGGCTGTAAAAGTACTCGATTATGCCATGTTTGCCCCCTTGGGCGTTCCATTTCCTGTAACGGTTGTTATTATTTTGGCACTAATTTGGGTCTACACAAACAAATCGGGAATAAAAACCATTGTTTGGACAGATACTTTGCAGACCACCTTTTTAATTGTTGCGGCCGTCGTTTCTATTTTTGCCATTAAAAACGCCCTTAACTTTTCATTTTCTGAAACCATTGACGCAGTTACGTCCCACAAATACTTTCAGGTCTTTGATTGGGACCCAAAATCGGGAAATAACTTCTTCAAACAGATTATTTCTGGTGTTTTAATAGCCATTGCCATGATGGGGCTCGATCAAAATATCATGCAAAAAACCCTCACATGCAAATCGAAAGGCGAAGCACAAAAAAATGCGTTGGTTTTCAGTTTCATTTTAGCCATCACTCAATTTCTGTTTTTAGGGCTAGGGGTGCTTCTATATATTTATGCAGAAAAACAAGGTGTTTCCCTTCCTGTAAATGAAAACGGTACTTTTATCAATACCGATGATCTTTTCCCTAAATTGTCGCTTAATTATTTTGGTATTGCAGCAGCCATTACATTTATTTTAGGAATTACCGCCGCGGCATTTTCCAGTGTAGATTCTGCCTTAACTGCTTTAACAACTTCATTTACCCACGACTTTTTAAACATGGAAAAGAAAACACCATCAGAAAAAAAGAAGGCAAAAAATATAACGCTGTTCGGGTTTAACATTATCGTTTTTGCAATTATCATGGCTTTTGCAAATAGCACCGGAGATATTATTACCAGCATATTTAAAGTAGCCGGGTATACGTATGGTCCATTACTTGGGCTCTTCATTTTAGGGATTTTCACCAAAACAAACATTACCGATAAACTCGTGCCCGTTATTTGCATTCTTGCTCCTGTTTTAACGTATATTTTAAATGAAGCCTTGATACAGTACTTCCGTTTCGACCTCGGTTTTATGAACATTTTTATAAATGCCCTTATTACCATATCCTTCTTAATCATAATCAAAAAAAATCATGAACCAACAACTAACCACTGAAAATGCTTCGCATTACAATAATCTAGAAAAAATGAGCACGCAAGAACTGCTCTACAATATAAATACCGAAGACAAAATGGTGCCGAATGCTATTGAAAAAGCACTGCCCAAAATAGAAAAACTCGTTGATGTTGTATATGAAAAAATGAAAAATGGCGGACGGTTATTTTATCTTGGAGCTGGTACAAGTGGACGATTAGGAGTTCTCGATGCATCAGAACTTCCACCTACATATGGGGTCTCTAAAGAATTGGTTATTGCACTTATAGCCGGTGGAGATACTGCCTTGCGAAATGCCGTTGAAAATGAAGAAGACAATACCGAAAAAGCATGGCTCGACATGCAGGAACATTTAATTTCTGATAAAGATGCCGTTATTGGCATTGCAGCATCGGGGACTACTCCTTATGTTATTGGCGGTGTAAAAAAAGCAAAAGAGAACAATATTGTTACCGGGTGCATTACCTGCAACAAAAACAGTCCGCTAGCTGCCAATGTAGCCTATCCTGTTGAAGTCGTGGTGGGACCTGAATTTGTTACCGGAAGCACTCGCATGAAAGCCGGAACTGCCCAAAAATTAATCTTGAATATGATTTCTACTTCCTTAATGATAAAAATGGGGAAAGTAAAGGGGAATAAAATGATTAATATGCAGCTTTCTAATAAAAAATTGGTGAAACGAGGTGTAAAAATGTTGATGGATGAACTGCATATAGAAAAAGAAGAAGCCCAAAAGCTGTTAATGGAACACCAAAGTGTTAAAAAGGCAATTACCTTTTTTAAAGGGTAATTGTTTTCTATTTTTACTCGGGAATAATACTCAAGGGATGCGCTACACTAAAGACAATTTTCCTGAAAAATCAACCGTTATTAATCATTCATTAACATGGGCGTGCAAAATTTTGCTCATATTAATAATTTGTCTTTTTACGGTGATGTTTTATGGGTTGCCCATATTATTTGCAAGTGAAAATAATTTGGAAGTCACATCCATTATCTTTTTTTTTCTTATATACTATTTGCTTCTCCTTTTTGGTACTTATAAATTGATTAAATACAACAAATCAGTAAAAAGGGAATCAATAAAAAAAGTAACTATCAATAAAGAAGGGGTGCATTACCTAAAACTTAATGGTAAAAGGGAAAGCATCTTATTTTCAGAATTGACCAAATCATCGTCTCCGTCTCCTTTCTCCGATGATGTTTTTATCAAAACAGTTGGTGTTACACCCTATTCATCTACCCGATTAATAATATTTTATCAAGGAAATGAGAAACATATTACTTTTTCCAATACCGATGTTATATATACGGGAGCTACAGGAAATTGGCGAGAATTGAGAGGGCATTTTATACAAGGAATAGCATTATTTTGTCCTCATTTAACCATTTCGGAATCTGTTTATTCAGATTTTTTTATTCACCCCGAAACTTTTGAATTTAACGCTAAAGAATTTAAAAAAACTTTTTTGTTCGCAGCAATTTTCATCCTAATAATACTTCTCGGTATTGATTTGTACACAAAGTATCGTTTTGGTTATTCACTTATTTTTGATTAAGATTTCACCAATAATATCAAGCAAAAAAAAGAGCATTGAGTGAAATTTATTAAAATCCTCTCAATGCTCCTATATTACTGAATATTTTACGCCTGCTGATTAACGGTTAATAACGTTAAATCACCATTTTATAATGGCACTTGCCCAAGTAAATCCACTACCAAAGGCGGCCAGCACCACTGTATCGTTTTTTTTAACCTTACCTTGCTCCCAAGCTTCGGTTAAAGCAATAGGAATGGATGCTGCCGTGGTATTTCCGTATTTCATAATATTGTTGAATACCTGATTATCATTCAATTTAAATTTCTGCTGAATAAACTGCGAAATTCTCAAATTTGCCTGATGCGGCACCAACAAATCGATATCTGAAGCCGTTAAGCCATTTGCCTGCAAGCCTTCGTTTATTACCTCGCTAAAGCGGACCACGGCATTTTTAAAGACAAATTGACCGTTCATGTGCGGAAAATAAGAAGTATCCTCTTCTGGATTGTCTTCGGACAAAATATCGGTTACCCAGCGTTTCCCCATTCCCGGGGCTATCAATGCCAACTCTTCGGCATGCTCTCCTTCAGAATGTAAATGTGTGGACAGTATGCCCTTTGTTGTATCTTCTTCCCTACTCAATACGGCAGCTCCAGCTCCATCGCCAAAAATAACCGAAACCCCGCGTCCGCGCGTAGTCATATCCAATCCGGTAGAATGCAACTCTGAACCTATTACCAGCACATTTTTGTACATCCCGGTTTTAATAAACTGATCGGCCACCGAAATGGCATACACAAAACCCGAACATTGGTTACGAACATCCAGTGCCCCAACGGTTTTCAAGCCTAAATCGCGTTGTACCAACACTCCCGGGCCCGGAAAATAATAATCGGGGCTCAAGGTGGCAAAAACCACAAAATCGATTTCATCTTTGTCCAAACCAGAACGTTCTATGGCAATTTTTGCGGCTTTTACACCCATTGTGGTGGTGGTATCGCCATCTCCCTTTACCACATGGCGACGCTCTTTAATACCGGTCCGCTCCTGTATCCAGGCATCATTCGTGTCCATCAACTTAGATAGATCGTCGTTGGTTACCACATTTTCGGGAACATAATACCCTAATCCTGTTATCTTTGAATTGTACATCTTTTTTATCCTTCCTTTTTATAAAAAATAAAACAATCGTCTTTTATAATACGATTTCATTAAAAATTAGCGCCGCAAGTTACACAATATTAACAAATGTATAAAAAGACGGTAGACAAAAGGTAATGAATTTATTTTGAATGTATTAGGTTATTGTTCTTTTTCACACGTTTAAGTTTTAGTAACTAATTGATTATAATTAAACAATCATGTTCTAAATGTTATATGTTCATTTTTTCCATTGATGAAAAAACGAACCAAAAAAATCTAGGCTTGCTATAAAAATATGAGAAAATACTACGGAATCTCCTACCACTGATAAAAATAACGCGCTCTTCCTACGGTCGACCTTAAACAGATTTTTATCATTTATCCACACTGCTTCCTTGATTTTTAATATTTTTCTAGGTAGGCCATAATAAATTTAAACATCTTGTGAAGCACTATTTAAATTTCTTATTATTCTTTTTCATCCACATAATCTTGCAAATAAGCATAGCGTTTGGTCAACTGCCCATTTGAAGTCATTTTGGCCCGTTCTAAAATGCCATCCTTGTCATTATTAAAAAAGGATGGGATTACATATTTAACAAAACTTTCGCCAAAGCCTTCGCTGGCATTTGCGGGAAGCTCGCATGGCAGGTTATCGACCGCCATTACCGCAATGGCCTCTTTATTTTTAAAATTGGTTTCTTCTTCGGTTTCTGGATTGTAGCCATAAATAGGGCTGGCTATGGTTGAAGGGCGAATGGTGGTGGCTACCGGCCCATCTATATCGCAGCTGACATCTGCCACCACTTGTATGTTGAACTTTTCTGATTTTACATCCTCCCGTGTGTATAAATAAGGAGCCCCATCGCCATAAAAATGCCCTGCAATATAAAAGTTGGTTACCTTGGCAAAGCGCATAAAATTGGATTGGTATGCTGATGGATTTTGATAAAAATCGGTTACATCAGCATCCTTTCCGTCTTTTCTTTTGTTATAATCAAGCACATCTATTTGGCAATAGACCGGCTTATTGAAATTGTTTGTTAAATAGTCTTCTACAGAGACTTCTTTTAATTTCATGGCATCCAGTATTTCTTTGGCGCCACTGCCAACACGGCCTTTCCCTGTGAGCAAAATTTTAATAGCGGGTAAATGGATGCGCTGCAAGGCATCGATAAGTGCCTGCATATTAGGTAAGTGTTCTGCTTTGGGGAGCTCGAAAAGCTCAAATTTAAGTCCGTATGCACGTATGCCGTTGTATGCACCCACTATGCCTGCGTAACGGCCAAAGGCTACCAAACGCTGCCCGTTTGTGTTGGTAATTACTTCATGGTCGTACAATTCTATGTTTTTGGCCAAAACAGCTTGTAACAACTTTTTGTTGTAAGGTTGTTTTTTTATGGTGTGCGAAAAGAAAAAATATTTTTTATTTGGAATAAGAGCTTCGATAGGCACTTCTTTTACCCCCAATAAAACATCGCATTGTTGCATGTTTTCTGAAAGTTCGAACCCGGCCGATGCATAGTCTTCATCTTTAAATATCCTGATATTGGACGGTTCTACAATAATTGCTGCGGATGGATATTTTTTTTTGACAGTTTGACAGGTCTGGGGTGTCAACACCACTCTTCTATCGGGCGGATTTTTCCGCTCTTTGATAATTCCGAACTTCATATCACTCTGGTATAAATTTTGTTCTAAAAATACATGCTTGGTTGTAAATGTGCAAGTTTAGAAGAATTTGTATTACATTTGCACCCCGCATTAGGGATAGCAGCGGCATCCCCGACGAAACTTTGTTTGTCGGGGATATAGCGGATAGCCCGGCCCTGTGCCCGACCGCAGGGAAGGAGCAGGGAATGCCCACAAAACGTTCTTTATAAATATATTGGGGTCGACTGGTTTTGACAGCGAGTCTAATTGAGGTGTAAGCATGCAGAGCGCTGGGATACAGCTCTTAAATCTCATATTTCACACTTTTTAAATGGCGAGAATAACTACGCTCTTGCTGCCTAATCTGAAGTTATAGTAAGATTTCGGCCACGTTCCCGCAAGGCGGGAAGGCGAGATGTCTCTGGGTAGCCCTTGTTGATGGCGACCCGTTTTGAGGCACCATAAAAGTCAACATAGAAACGGTGTAGCTCCGGCACGGTTTTAAATTTTAAGGAGCTAAGCAAATAGTGGGCGGTTTTCGGTCAGCTATTTGTCGACAATTAAACGGAAACTAAGCATGTAGAAAGCATTTTGGTTGCTTGTTTGGACGGGAGTTCGAATCTCCCCGACTCCACGATAAAGGGTTTTCTTGAGAAAGCCCTTTTTTTTCTTAAACCCTATACTGATAACCTAATAGAGGGAAGCAATTTCCATTCAATTTTACTATGTAAAAATAGTGTTCGGCAGATTAAAAATTACAAACATCTAAAAAAATATAATATGGTTATTATCTGTAATTTAAATTTTTAATGTTGCAAGGGAGCTTACATTTTCTTTCCTTAATCAACCTGAATGGTTTCCATGTCAATTAAAGCAGGGCTGATTTTCCTTATCAAATTAAATCTTTAGGCATAGCCAATATTAATTTTGGCTTATCAATTCTTTATTGTAACGTTCTTTATATTCCCATGGGCTTAACCCTGTAATTTTTCGGAAGACCTCTCGAAATGCCTTTTCATCTGAATACCCTACTTCGTACATTACCTCGTTGATAGTTTTTCGGGTGGTTTCCAGCGATTTTTTGGCAACCTCTACTTTTACTCGTTGTATATATTCCATTGGGGTGTTTCCGGTGGCTTTAATGAACCGTCGGTCGAACTGTCGCCTACTAACTGGAAATTTTGAAGATAATTCCATAATGGAAATTTTTTGATGGGATGCACTTTCGATATATGCCTGAGCTTCTTTTACCATTTCATCACCGTGCATTTTCTGCCCCTTAAAGATAATAAATGAAGATTGGCTTTGACGATCCATTTCAATCTGGAAAACTTTAGAACAATATACTGCCGTCTGGCGGTCGTAGCATTTTTCTACAAGGTAAACCATTAAGTTCAGAAAAGAATAGGCTCCACCATTGGTATAGATTCCATTTTCATCTGTAATTAGCTTGTCCGTTTGCAGGTTTACGTTGGGGAATCTTTTCCTGAAATTTTCTGAAGCTGCCCAATGTGTGGAACAAGTCCTGTTATTCAACAAGCCTGCTGCGGCCAGCAGAAATGCTCCTGTACAGATACTCGCTATTTCCGCCCCGCTTTTGTACTGTGTTTTAATCCATTCTATAAGTAACCGATTACCATTTAGAGCTTTTTCATAGTTATGGTTAAGCGATGGAATGACAATCAAATCGGTCTTTTTTATAACCGATATATCGGTTTGCGGTCTAACACAAAATAACCCGTCATAAAAGTCCACTTCTGTAGAAATGCCTGCCAAGTTTATATCAAATATCCGCTTCCCGCCTTTTTCCCTCCAGTAATCGTTAGCCTTATTAAATATTTTATAGGGGCCAACAATACTGCTCAGGTTGTTTTGACCTTCTGGCACTAATATGGTTAATTGTTTCATATCTTTTTTTACAAAGATAAAAACATTAAATGTCTAAATCAACCCGTCACAAAGTCTATATTACAACCTATTAATCTTATTTTTAGACACTACATTTGGATAATCG
Source organism: Galbibacter sp. PAP.153 (assembly GCF_037029175.1). Lineage (NCBI taxonomy): Bacteria > Pseudomonadati > Bacteroidota > Flavobacteriia > Flavobacteriales > Flavobacteriaceae > Galbibacter > Galbibacter sp. PAP.153. The sequence goes on from NZ_JAZEUN010000017.1 coordinate 60,088, forward strand.
TTATTAACGAAGATTATAAAAAAAGTAAATAAATTTTTAACTCCTAAAAAAACAGAAATGGTAAACATTATTCATCGTGTAGGAACTAAAGCTTCTATATCAGAAGTTTATAAAGTATTATCGTCAGTCCAAGGTATTGGTAAATGGTGGACTCAAAACACTTCCGGCACATCTGAAATAGGTAAGACAATAGCCGTGCGATTTCATTCACAAGAAGGAAATGAGATTGGCAGTATGCAAATGCTTGTCAAAGCACTTGTACCCAATAAAAAAGTTCACTGGCACTTTACAGCAGGCCCTGAAGAGTGGCTCGGCACCGATGTAGTCTTCAACTTACATGAGGAAGAAGGGCTAACCATTATCCTCTTTGAACATAAAAACTGGAGTGAAGCAATAGAGTTTACAGCACATTGCAGTATGAAATGGGCCATATTCCTACTTAGCCTCAAAGAACTTATGGAAACAGGAAGGGGCAGGCCCTCTCCCCATGACATCAAAATCGATAACTGGAATTAAACATTATTATCAGTATTTATAAATTAATTCACCTCATGGAAAAAAATAGCTTCAAAACTAATATAGCGGTAGATAAAAGTCTAAACGAAGTCTTTATAAGTATCAATAATGTACGCGGATGGTGGTCAAAGAATCTAATAGGCAAAACAGATGAGCTTAACGCAACGTTTACCCATCGTGACAGATATCTTAACGTAACGTTCAAGATTGCCGAACTCTCGAAACAAAAAATCGTTTGGGAAATCGTATCAAGTCATAACAATATGTTTGCAGATAATCTGCATGAGTGGGAAAATACTACGATAATATTTAAAATCACAGAAACAGAGGGTACAACACATATCGATTTTACACATGATGGGCTTACGCCTCATTTTGAATGCTATAATGTATGCTCAAAGGCCTGGGATTTTTTTATAAACAATAGTTTAAAAGGTTTTATAGAAACCGGTAAGGGCGACCCTATCTCCGGCAACTATGCCTCTTTTACTACTTCTTTTACCGTAAATAAAACTGCTGAAGAAGTATACGAAGCGGTCAATAATGTACGTGATTGGTGGCTTGAAGATATTCAGGGAAGCACAGGGAAGCTCAATGGAGAATTCAAGTTTTTTGTTAATGGAAAACTTCAATTCCATTTTAGGATTATTGAAATGCTGCCGTTTGAACGGGTTGTATGGCTGGTAGTAGATCAAAATTTCGCAAACACCGAAAAGCAAGAATGGAAAGGCACCACATTGCTTTTTGAAATATCGGAACAAGGTGGACAAACCCAACTTCGTTTTACACATCAAGGACTTGTCCCCCCTTTTGATTGCTACAAAACCTGCCAAAATGCTTGGCAAAACTATATCAATATCAGTTTGCATAACTTAATCGTTGAAGGCAAGGGGCAACCAAATCAGTGGTGATTCAAAATCAAGGATAATTCCGACCTAAATAAGAGTGAAAAAACAGCAAATAAAAGGTCAGGTACAATAGCAAGGCGAAACCATTATGTATAACCGTATAAAGTTTAAGTACTTGCTTTTGAAGTTCCAGATTAACCGCTTAAAAGGTTAGACTCGGTTATACGGTAATCATTCATAGTATACTGTTGCCAATTCCCGCTTACCAGTTGCGCTCTTAAAATTTACCCATCCCATTGCCATAAAAAAGATTTACTCTTTTAAAGATTATATCTTATAACTTCAATAGTTTATCTATATTTTATACTTTTATATAATTAAATTACCTAATAATCAGCTATTTAAAATTTAAATCAACCAACTAGACAAGTGAACAAGAATACCAAAAATACTACTCCTGCACTGCCATTTGACATCAGCATTGGGACAAAAGGTATTAAAGATTATAACTTGCATTATACCTTGATTGAATTTAATCTAAAAGAAGCGTTTTTAAATATATTCCCACGAATCGGTTTTTTAGTTTGTAATTTATTTATTGGTGATACGTTAAACTGTAGATTTTTAAACTATACCAAAGATGCATTTTATAGCAACCGACTTTACATAACCGGCCTGTTATCAAAAGGTTCTTTATTTTTCTCAATGAATAATAAAGGAAAGGGTTATGCTTTTAAGTTACACCCGGTAATAGGTTATCATCTTTTAAAAACCCCCATGGACGAACTCTCTGATAAACAGGTCATGGTAAGTAATGTGCTTGATGTAAGCGGACATTTACTAAAGAGGTTGGAAAGGAATGAAGATATCGGTTCTATTAATAACCAATGCCTTACCCGTTTCTTATGGAAGGTTCTTCCCGATAAAGCCTCTTTTTTAAACGATCCGATATATCATGCTGTTAACTATGTTATAGAAAACAAAGGAAAGGTAAGTATCAAACAATTGGCAGAAAAATTTTGTATCAGTCAGCGTACTCTACAAAGACAATTCCTCGTCAAAGTAGGCCTCACCCCTAAAGCTTATTCAAGTATATGGAAAGTACAGAACGCTATAGGGCTTATTGGAAGTAACCCCAAAATGAGTCTTGCAGAGGTAGCCTTTCGGGCAGGGTATTACGATGTTGCCCATCTTGCCCATGACTTTAAGAGCAGGATTGAACTTCCTCCTTCTATATTAAGGAATAAGTTAAACCCACTCACACGAACTTACCTCGAAAATAAGGTGATTTTTGAATAATGTCCATTTTTTACAGTACACAAACATCAGCAATCACCTAATTTTATGACAGTTATAGTTTTATTTTACCTATATAATGAAGAGGAAAGGGATTTTGCACCAATAATTAAACAACTATAGTAAGGTCTTATTACATTGAAAATCCAGGTATTAATATAGGTTCCCTTATATAAGCCGTAGCATATTGTAACCAATCTTTAAACAATATAAATTATGAAATTACTTGTAAAAGTAACTCTTTTAGGGGTGTTCTTATTATTAATGGCATGTCACCAATCTTCTAAAACAAAAAGCATAGCTAGTAAAGAAATGGATAAACAACCTGTTGAAAGAGAGTTAAAACCAAGAATAATAAAAGTTAACGGGGTTAATCTTCATTATGTAGAAAAAGGTAAAGGAAATCCCGTAGTTTTTGTCCATGGGGCTTTTGGTGATTATCGGACCTTTCATAATCAAATGGGAGACTTTTCCCACAAATATAGAGCCATTTCTTATAGTCGGAGATATTATCACCCCAATAATATACCAATCGATTCAATTTCTGACTTTAGCAAGGTAAATATAGATGACCTTGCCTCTTTTATTCAATCCCTAAGTACGGTGCCCGTACATTTGGTAGGCCATTCTTCTGGCGCATGGATTGCATTGCAGGCTACAATTCAGCATCCTGAACTAATCAAAACTTTAACTTTAGGCGAACCACCAGCTTTTGAATTACTTATTGGAGACCCTAAGCGCGATTCAATAATGAATATATTTCAAACAGATTACCAACGAGCAATAAAGGCATACAGCCAAAATGAAGATAAAAAGGGGACTAAACTTTTTCTAGAAATGGCTACTGGTGACGCACATTTTTTTGACAATCTCCCTGTTTTTGACCAAAAGATTATTATGGATAATATTGCTGAACGAAAAGCCTCATTACTTGCACAAAGCCGCAAGGCCGATCCGGTCCCACTTCATTGTAGCGATATTAAAAACATTCGTGTGCCTGTATTGCTCGTAGGAGGGGGAGAATCTCCGGGATGGGTTGGCTACATTATGGACAAATTGGAGGCTTGTATAGAAAACAAGAACCGGGTAATATTACCAAATACAACCCATGGACTGGAATATCAAAGCCCGGAAGCCTTTAATAGAGCTGTTTTGCAATTTATAGGAGAACATGAAAAGTAGAAAAAAACAAACATTCACCTCTTACACAATATAGCCTCAGTAATCTAATGAAAAGAAATACATTAAAATTATGGAAAACAACAAAAATCGCATCGCTATTATTGTTGCAGTAATCGGTTTAATCGGATCATTGGGAGCGGTTATTATTGATAAAACATTATCAAAAGACAGTCAAAACTCTAATATGGACATAGGTCCGCATGCCCCCAAAATTGAGATTAACCAAATATATACCATATGGGGCGAAAAATTAATGCAATTTTATTTAAAACCAGGTAAGTCAAAAACCATTAAGGCCAATGAATTGTATGAATATATAGCTACCTATCCAGAACCTTCCTGTGCAGGGCCTGGATTTGTGGTGTATACTTGGCAGATAAGGCAACCGTACCCAAAAGGAGGCGACCTGGAAATAAGAAGAACTCTACAAGGAGGAATGACAGAACAGGTAAGTATGGGATCTACAGGCAAAGAAACAATGGGGTACTGCCAAGAGCATGTTTTTAAAAATAATGGAGGGGAGAAAATCTATGTGGAAATTAGATATGCATCTGCTGCCAATCTCAATAATTAATATTGAAACGATACTAAAAAGTAGAAAATATAAAACCTAAACTACATTCATTGGGGTTATTCCCCGATAAAAAAGACCATTTATATTAGATTTTAAAAGAACTCCAAAGTTTTTGTTAACTTTAATAGCATAAATTTTAGTAAAATGTAAAGTCATGCCACTTTATATGGACTTCCATATTATTCCGGACGTAACAATTGAAGATGTTAAAATGGCCCATATTGCAGATAAGGCCGTTCAGGATAGGTTTGGGGTAAAATACCATCAATTTTGGGTAAATGAAGATGCGGGCACTGTTTTTTGTCTTATGGAAGGCCCCAATAAAGAAGCATGTGCCGCAACCCATAGAGAAGCTCACGGAAATATTGCCTGTAAAATTGAAGAAGTAGCGGTTGGTTTTTATCAATCTTTTATGGAACATAACTCAAAACTGGATGGTGGAGTTGTGCTTAACAAAGATGGAACTGCTGATAGAGGTTATCGATTGGTACTGGGCATCAATATTTATGGCAATACCAAGATTACTTCTAACCGGGATTATAAAAAATTACGGCATCCCGATAAGCCGAAAAAATTTGTTGCCGAAATAATAACCAAATATCAAGGAAAACAAATCAGGCCCTTTGTAGACGATAGCATCATGGCGGCCTTTAAGAGTCCAGAGAATGTCCTTAACTGTGCACATCAAATCCATAGAGAGTTGAGTAAGCGGAGACATGAACATGAAAATTCCGAATGGAACATTACCTATAAAATGGGAATTGGGTGCAGTCAGCCCCTTAACGAAAACCAAGGCTTTTTTGAACAGGCAATTAAATTAGCAGAAAGGTTGAGTTTAATAGCCGGTAAGCAAGAAATTCTTGTCTCGAATACTGTAAAACGGCTATGCAATAATAATATATTGAATAACTGCCCAGTGTTCCTTAGAATTTTAGAGGCATCAGAAGAAAAATTCCTAAACAATCTTTTTAATGCAGCTGAAGAAAAACTTTCTAACGACTGCTTTTCCATAAGTAGCCTTGGGCGGGATATTGGTATAAGCAGGCCACAACTCTATCGCAAAGTACAATCCATAATAAAAGATACTCCAAACGGGTTTATCCGCAATCTTAAAATGCACAAAGCCCTTTTACTCCTTAAAGAACAAGAATTAAATATTTCTCAAATTGCACTGGAAGTTGGTTATAACAACCCTTCTTATTTTGCAAAATGTTTTAAGGAAACTTATGGTGTTTCCCCTTCACAGGTCCTTAACTAGCATTAAAATACCATTATTATACTGTAAATGAGACACCTGTAGCCGATTTTGAGAAAAATCGAGTAGCCCCCCTTTCTTATAACCCTTAGTTTTGTTGATGTAAAATATATTACTTCCCTCATCCTTTTACATAGATTGGTCTGCCATTTATTACATGGCAATAATCAACTGTATTATAAAATTAAAAAACCAATAAACGCAAGTCAATGGAACCAACTATCAAAGAACTAAAACACAAAATAGAAGGAAACGTAATACTGCCTATAGATGATAATTATGATGAAGCCCGAAAAATCCACAATGCCATGATAGATAAAAGGCCAAGTATTATTATAAAATGTCGAAATAACAATGACGTTATACAGGCAATTAATTATGCCAAGGAAAACAGCCTTGAGGTTTCTATCCGTAGTGGCGGTCATAACGGACCCGGGCTTGCTCTGTGTAATGATGGCCTTGTTATTGACCTTTCATGCATGAAAGAAATAAAGGTGAATGCCAAAGCACAAACCGCTAAAGTACAATCTGGCTGCACATGGGGTGAAGTAGATGCAGCTACACAAAAATATGGATTGGCTACCGTAAGCGGAATCATTTCTACTACGGGAGTGGGGGGCCTAACTTTGGGGGGCGGACATGGATATTTAACCCGCAAATATGGACTAACCATAGATAATCTGTTGGAAGCGGAGGTAGTTCTAGCCAATGGACATATAGTTAAAGCCAGCAAAGAACAGCACCCCGATTTATTTTGGGCCCTTCGCGGCGGTGGCGGGAATTTTGGAGTAGTAACTTCTTTTACGTATAAATTACACCCCGTAGATTCTGTTATTGCCGGACCTATGTTTTGGACAATCGACAAATTGGAACCCACCTTAAAATGGTACCGGGAATGGTTGCCCAATGCCCCAGAGGAGATAGGTACTTTTTACCTCATAGCCGAAGTACCTTCGGCCGATCCATTTCCAGAAGCTATCCGGGGAGAAAAAGTTTGTGGACTGATGTGGAGCTTTATTGGAACAGAGCAAGCATTTAACCCTATTATCCAAGAAGCCAGGAACATAGCCGAACCGCTATTCGAGTTTACTGGTCCCATGCCATATACTACTTTACAGAGTATGTTTGATGGATTATATCCAAAGGGACATCAGCAATATTGGAAAGGTGATTTCGTCCATGAATTATCGGATAAAGCTATCCATGAACATCTTAATTTTTCACAGGTTCCAACTTCTCAATCGTGCATGCACTTATATCCTATCGATGGTGCCGTGCACCGGGTTGGAAAGAATGAAACAGCCTGGAATATGCGGGATGCCAACTGGTCTATGGTAATTTTTGGCGTAGATCCCGACCCGGCCAATAAAGAAAAAATTACTGATTGGGCACGAGCTTATTGGGAAGCGCTTCATCCTTTTCATCAAAATGGGGCTTATGTAAATTTCATGATGGAAGAAGGTGAAAACCGGGTAAAAGCTACTTATGGTGATAACTATGACCGACTACAAAAAGTGAAGGCTACATACGATCCTGATAATTTTTTTCATGTAAATCAAAATATCAAGCCTAAAGAATAAAACGATGAGGCTTCAAGAGAACCAAAATGCTTTATTAATAATTTTATTATAGAATACTGAAAGCCCACACACTTACGCATATCCAACAAACCAAATTAAATAAAAAATCCCATTAAAATAATAGATATGAAAATCAATAAGAATAATATTCCAATAGCAATGGAAGGTCCGGGAACCGTCATGCGGACTCAGAACAACTTTGGGAAAATGACAGTATGCTTTAACGAATTACCTAAAGGAACAGATTTTTCACCCCTATTAAACGGACTTGACAACAACAGTTGTCATTGCCCCCATTGGGGATACGTATTAAGCGGCTCTTTGCTTGTAAAATACGATAATGGAAGCGAAGAAATCCTTACCGAGGGAGATGTTTACTTTCTTCCAAATGGCCATACAGCCATTGTACAAGAAGATATCATGTTAATAGAGTTCAGCCCTTCTAAAGAATTTAGTGAAGTAATGACCCATGTTGGAAAGAAAATGGCTGAATTGGGTTGAAAAACATAATTAAAATTCAAAAATCATGAAACATAAAACAAATTATTCAGTTGCAATACTTGTATTATTTTTTTTCGGTTGCTTCATTATGTTAAATACCGTCCATAGCCAATCAGAAAGTAAAAAGAACAGTACTAAATTTAAAGTTGCAGCAGCACAATTGACACCTGTTTATATGGACCGGGAAAAATCGCTAGAAAAAGCCTGTAAAGCCATTATAGAAGCAGGTAAAAATGGGGCAAAACTAGTAGTTTTTCCCGAAGCTTTCATTCCCGGATATCCAGAATGGGTGTGGCATACCATGCCAAGCGATTGGGAACAGAACAGCGAAATGTATGTAAAACTCGTCAACAATGCTGTAGCTATCCCCAGCCCTACCACCAATAAGCTATGCGAAGCCGCAAGGCAGGCCAATATAAATGTAGTTATTGGAATAGACGAACTCAACACAGAATCCAGCAATGCAACCATATACAATACCATATTATTTATTAGTGATAAGGGTGTACTGCTCGGTAAACATCGCAAATTGGTACCCACCGGAGCAGAAAAAATGGTTTGGGCAAGAGGTGATGCCAACACACTCCAAACATATAATACCTCAGTAGGTAAACTTTCTGGCTTGATCTGTTATGAAAATAAAATGCCTTTGGCCAGGATGGCCTTGTATAATCTTGGCACACAAATAATGGCCTCGCCTACAGCAGACGACACCGACTCTTGGTTGGCTACTGTAAGAAGTAATGCTTCTGAAGGCGGAATGTATGTTATAAATGTATGTTCCCCGGGAAACAGAGATTGGATTCCCGATACATACGAATTTAAAAAGAATATGCCCAAGGATTGGTCCAAAAAAGGAAATAGTTGCATTATTGGCCCCGGAGGTCATATTTGGAAAGGTCCCGTTGAAAATAAAGAAACTATTATTTACTGTGATATTCTTATCAAGAATATAATCGAAGGCAAACGTATGTTTGACGTTGCGGGTAATTATTCCCGTCCCGATGTATTTAAATTTTCGGTCAAAGAAGATGAAAAATAGAGCCATAAACTATGGTAAATGCCATATTTTATAATTAAGAAGTATCTGGTGGTTTTTATTTATGATTTATTGGATATTTCTGATATGGATGAAAATTATAATTTTTTAAAAAATATCATACGCTTTTAATTTAAATGTCTTTTTACAGTATTTTCTCTACTACTCTTAATCAATTCTACATTTTTTATGCTTGCTTCATATAGAAAATCAATTTTTTAATATTCTCTTCCAAATAATTTATTGAACTCATTTTAATAAATTCACTTAAGGTTGTAAAATATTTCCACTTCTTCCGACATATCGTCCTAAATAATATAAGTAATTTTATATTTTTTTGGAACTCCTTCCAGTTTTATAAAATGACCGCAAACTTTTTAAACAGATGAAACGGATACTCATCTTATACATTTTTGCCAATTTGGGCATATATGCAGGTGTAAACGCTCAACAAAATTATCAGCTTCCAGATAATGCTACCAGATGGCAAATGCTAAAATATGATACGGGAAGTATCTTTAAGGGCATTCTATATTCGTACAGTAGGCCTTTTCATTGGGAACAAAAACAATGGCTAGAATTTGGCGGTGTGGTTGCAGGAACTTCTGTTCTTTACATTTTTGACGATCAAACAAGTAAATATTTTAGGGACCAAAGCAATGATATCCCTCAACCCGTCAAGGATTATGGTTGGTATTATGGGAGTCCGCAAAATAATTATATGCTTACCGGAGCAGTATATTTAACAGGGCTGACCTTAAAAAACGAAAAGCTAAGGCGTACCGGAGTCCTCCTAATTGCCTCCGCCTCGGCTGCGGGGCTATTACAACAAACCAGCAAGTACATTTTTGGAAGGGCCCGTCCCAGAAGCGGGGACGATAAAAATACTTTCTATCCTTTTACTACCGATAAAGATTACCATTCGTTTCCTTCAGGGCATGCCATTTTGGCCTTTACCAATGCATATGCTATAGCCAAACAATTTAAAAGTCCGTGGATAAAAGGAGGGCTGTATACCATAGGCCTTGTTCCAGGGGTTTCAAGGCTATGGGAAGGAGCCCATTGGTTAACCGATGTTGTGGTGGGCGTTGCCATTAGTATTGCTACCGTTGAAGCCATTGACAAATATTTGGACAGCCGTTATGATGAAAAATACAATCAAAAGAACAAACAATATTCTTGGAACCTATCTTTTTCCCCTGGTAGATTAGGAGTTACGGTAGTTTTTTAAGTCCGGCGATTAAAAAAGTAGTCCATCGGTTTTGGATTGCTAACGGAGCGGCTTCCAAATATGTTAAATATTTTTCATAACATAACTGTATTTCAGATATTTGCACCTTCATACTGTACATAGTGTATACCAACTACACTTATCAAATTCGGAAAAACTGGCATCAGCTAGTTGTTACTTAGGGATTCCGAATGTAAAAAGCACAGTGTTACCAACTTCATATAATAATCTATACTTATAATAATTAAATATGTTCTGTATACATGTTCTACCTTGGATATGGGGAAGTGTATCTTGAATATTATTTAATGATCAACTTAGAATAAATGTTTTGTTTGATTTTTTAATGTAAAAGTTGAGTTATGATTATTTTTATTATGTTAGTTTTTGGTTTAACCATTGGTTTGTTAGTCAGTACCGCCGTATTGGCCCTAATGAAAAAAGTTAGCCTTATTCAAGTTAAACACAGGTCTGATAATTAAAAGACACCTGCACTTTTAATGCGTTTATTAAAACTTCGGAAGTTTTTTTATGCCGGTTTCAATAAGTTTACCGCAATAAGCATTGTGGGTATATTGCTATGTCTGTATTTCAAGGATTTATCCAAAATATTTTTTTCTGGTGTTCCTCCCTATGCAGGTAGTTCTTGCGCAATTCCTTAACATTTTTTTGGGTTAAGGTCGTTGCCAGAGCTGTTTTGTCTATTGATGATTCACTGCCACAGGCAATAATGAGATAATTGATACTGGGCTCTTTTAAATCGAGTTCATCAATCCATCTGTACATGGCATTTTTAATTTGCAGTTCGTCTTTTGAACGGATTGCTTTTTTTAAACGATTGAAATAATACAATTCTGAATGTAAATATGCCTTTCTTCTTGCTTTTATGTATTTAAGCAGCCATTTGAAAAATCGAAAAAGCAAAAGTAACAGCAATAAAGCCCCCAATGTGGCAATAACAAATTGCTTGGGCGACAGGCCCAAAATTGTCAGTGTTTTTGTCTCATTTTTATTTTCGTTTGCTACTATTTCTTGTTGCTGAAACATTAACGAGTCCCGAACGCTCTCTAACATGCCTAAATCGGGGTTGGGACCTACATGCACCGTCATCCCTTTCAAAGTACGTTTGTACAGTTTTTTATGATACGAATTGTACCAGGTATATACTTTGTCCGGAATTGTTACATCTCCTTCTTCTTCAAAAAGATACCGCACTGTTTCTGTACGTTGTGCGCTTATGGCCGTTTTAGACTTATTACTATGTATCTCGCTCCTTCCGGGATAAATGCTTACATGGGGCAAACTGTCCCATTCGGTAGGCGGAATAAGCTCTGCAACTGTCCAACCGGCATTTCGGGTAATGGTACGCTCCAAAACATCGCCTACTTTTATATTCTTGGTGCTTCCAGACCATCTTTCGGACACATTTAAGCTCGTGGCTACCAACCATTCAGAATGTTTAAAGTTGGCAGGAATCGGTTTTACATTAATGGTCACCGCTTTACTTTTAACTACTCTTTTTACACCTTTATATCCTCCCGGGGGTGGTGTTTCAACTTCAATGTCCAACGAAGGGAATTGAATGTCATCATCGCTGAAAGGGAATACATGATAAATAAGCTCCACACCCGAATAATTTTTGCCATTTTGCATAAAAGACCTGCTTACGGGCCTAAAATAAACCGTAAAAGCCCCATTAACTGTTATGTTGCCTAAATCCAATCCTTTAGTAAACCAAGTAGAAGTATATACCGTAATACTTACTTGTACAGGCTCGCCCACATAAACACTTTTTTTATTGACCTGTACACTGCTCCATACGCTTTGCGCCTGCAACCATTGGGTTCCCAAGAAAAGGAACGACAAAAACAATATGTAATTTACCTTACCAAGCCGTTTCATTTCCCGTAGGTTTTATATTGTATTTCTTTACCTGGTACCTAAACTTCTTTTGCAGGAAAATAGAAGGGTCATCATCTACTTTTCGCATAAGGAGGTTATTGTTTTGTTTTTGAATACTGGCCTCGATATTATCGGGCACCTCATCGAGCTCTTTTCCTTTATGGATATTAGAGGCAACATCTTCTTCCAGACGCTGTTTCTCCATATCTTTTTTTGTGGCCTCCTGTCCCCCGCCGCTTAAATCTTCCATGCTATTGTTTTGTTTATTTTTCGCCCTTTTATCTGGTGCGGCTTCTTGGGCATTGTCTGGTGTCATTCCATCTGTTTGTGGCAACAATCGCATTAACTGCTGTTGATTTTCCTTGGCATTCTCCAGAGAAGGATCTTTTTCGACCGCTTGGTTAAAAGCAAAAGCAGCCGCTTCATAATCGCCGTTCTTAAAATATGCAAGCCCTAAATTATAGGCTCCCATTGCCGTAGTATCCATAGAAAATTCATCAACGGCCTTTTCATAATCTCCAGCTTTAAAATAGGCCACTCCTTTTCGCATGGGATCTGTATATGTTTTGGCAGCATCTTCAAAATTGTTTTTATCGCTCAACCGTTGCCCTTGATAATTTGGCGTGAACCATACATCTTTAAATGAAGTCCCTTCACCGGAGCATGATGTCAAAAACAAAAACACGAGCGAATAAAGTACCCAGCCCCTTCTAAACCACAATAACATAAAAAAGGCCATTGGAATTACAGCCAGCAAGCCCAAATCACGCCAATCGTTCTCTTTTTCCTGTTTTTTCTCTGTAAAAACCAGATTTTCCTTTATGGTTTTGGCTATTACCTCAACATCGCTATCGTCTAAGGTAAGCGGTTGCACCGTAATTCCCTCTATGGCATTCATGCTTGCCATTACATTGTTGTCTAGGTAAGAACGAACCACTTCTCCTTTACTATTTTTTACCGCACGGCCCCGCATATCTTTTACATCGGCCCCACTTGGTGTGTTCATGGCGAGAATAACCACCTTATTTTTAGAGTTTTGAACAAACGTATTTAAAATGGCACGCTCTTTTTCTTCAAAATCATCAGAAAACACTACAATGGTGCCCGGTGCCTTGGTTACTTGTGTAAGGGAATCGCCCAGTTTCAATGCCGCTTGGAGATCGGAGCCCGGATAAGGCATTACCGATGGCTTTAGCCCCTCTACATGACTGTTGATTATTTTATAGTCTTTTGTTAGCGGAACAATAGTATGTGCCGTTCCCGCAAAACCTATCAAGGCCATGCGTGCACGGGGATTGTATTTTATTAAATCTTTAATTTTAAACTTGGCACGCTCCAAACGATTGGGCTGAATATCTTCGGACATCATACTTTGCGATAAATCCAGCAAAACAATCATTGGGGTCTCCAGTTTTTGCCCCGGTAATTCTATTTTTTTCCATGTAGGCCCCGATAATCCCATAATCCCAAACAAAAAAGCTATTAATAGTACTATATGCATCCATATTTTTATGGCATTGCTCCCTTTTGATATTACATAAGCACGAAGGTGAGGGGCAATAATCTTTTTCCATTTTAATTCTTGACGCATTGATAATAAACTGATAATGATAAGTACTATTACAGGCACCATCAACCATAAAAATTGTGGCCTCAGAAAGTGAAAATCACTCCAGTTTATAGGGAGCAGGTCTTTATACATACAATTCTTTTCTTTGGTTGAACAGTTTTATAAAGTTTACTATGGTCAAGATTACCACCATTACCAATAAAACCCCGATGGCTGCCCCCAACGGATAATAATACAATAAGGTAATGGGTTTGTTTTGCTCCTCCTCATATTCTATGGGCTCCAATGTGTCCAGTTCGGTATAAATTTCTTCAAGGCGGGCTTTATCTTTTGCCCTAAAGTATTGTCCGTTGGTTACTCTTGCAATTTCCTGTAGTGTGCGTTCGTCCAAGTCTACGCCTGCTTTCCCGGGGTCGCCAATTCCTATGGTATATATCCTTACCGTATCCCTTTTTGCCAAATCGGCGGCATCTAAAGGTAAAATATCCGATCCTGCATCTACACCGTCTGTTAAAAGCAACATTACTTTTGTTTTAATGGTATCCCGTTCAAACATTTCTACCCCTTTGGTAATGGCTTTCCCAATGTAGGTTAATTGTCCGGCCATACCAACATCGGCTTCTTCCAGCATTTGGTCCACCACTTGTAAATCGGGTGTAAAAGGCGCTTGTATATAGGCGTTGGAAGCAAAAAAAATGAGCCCCATCCTGTCTCCTTTCCTCTTTTTTATAAATTCGTGCATTACCTGCTTCACGGCGTCCCATCTTCTGGCTTTTTTACCATTTATTGTCCAATCGCTTTGTGCCATGCTAAAAGAAATGTCGGCCGCTATTAAAAAATTCCGGGACGTTTTTACTTTCATCTCGGGTTTTCCAACCAATTGGGGAGAAGAAATAGCTACCAATAGCAGTACCCAGCACAAGAATAGCCCCAACCAGACCAAGAAGTTGCGCCGCTTTACCAAAGCAGACTTCCTTGGCTTTTGGCGGGTATAATCCAAAGCTTTGTTGAATACCGGCAGGAATAGCGAAGCACTTTTTATGCGCAATGCCGGAAGAAAGAAGTATATCAACAAGGGCAATGGCACTAAAAAGAAGACCCACGGGTATGCTATTTCAAAATTATCGGGCATGAGTACGTATCCACTTTTTTGAGTTCAACAAGATTAGCTCCCGTGTTTCGGGGGCCAGTGTATTGCTTCTATAAGTTACCTCTTCTATATCTTCTTTATAAGGAGCAAACAAGGGTTCGTCTACGGCATCGTCTAAAAATTCGAGCCACTCCCTTCCGTAAAGCGGGCCCACCGTTTCCCTTCCAAAAGTTTGCATTGCTACAACCTTTACTATTACCAATATATCTAATACCGACCCTGCCTGGTTTAATTTTGTTATGGCCTCGCGCCTGTATGCATTTTTATAATACCGTTTTATTAAATAATAAGCAATAAGGCATGCCAAAACAACCAAAACGATGGCAAGGACTTTCCATCCTATGGTTTCGAAGGTAAACGGCACCCTTTCCGGCTCGTACAGTGGTGCGAGTTTTAAGTCTGCTGGCTTTATTGCAAGCGTATCTTGCATTTTTAGTGCTATTGGCATCAACTTTTTGTATTTATTTTCCCAAAAACGTCTTTCAGTTGGTCCTCAATGGGCGTAATGGTATCAATCATAAAAACAGGAATTCGGTATTTCTTCATGGTATCTTGAAAAAAGAAAAAATCTTTATCAAATCCCTTTTTAAAAGCTTCAGAAATTTTTTTGCTCCTTCCGTCCACGGAAATTTGACGCTCCATGTTCCCGGCCACGAACTTTGTATTGGGGATGGAGTGTTCCATGGGGTCGTTTATTTTTGCCACAATTAAATCGTTATGTCGCGAAATGGCAGCAATGGCACGGATAATCCCTGGATCGTACCGAACAAAATCGCTTATAATAACAACCAGGAAATCGTGCGTTACTATATTGCGTATGCGTTGTGTTATATTCTTTAGTGTATCGTCTATAGCTACAGGCCTGGCATCTTTTAACTTGTGGTTTCGCTGTACAATTTTTTCAAGTAGGTGAACAATGTTCTTCCTGTTACGTTTGGGGGCAATTACATCATATCCATCATCAGAAAAAATAACCCCGCCTACCCTATCGCCTTCCTTAAAGACCCTAAATGCTGTAATGGCGGCCAGTTCTGCGGCAACAACGGCTTTTGTCTTGTTTACCGAGCCAAAAAACATGGAATACGATTGGTCTACGACGATCAAAACGGGTTTTTCTTTCTCTTCGGTATACACACGGGTATGTGTTTTTTGTGTCCGGGCAGTAACTTTCCAATCGATGTTGCGTATATCGTCTCCTTTGACATAATTTCTAACTTCTTCAAAGTCCAAACCCCTTCCGCGGAGCTTGGAAGCATGTTTTCCCGAGAGCACACTGTTTACTTTGTGCTTGCGTGCCAACAGACTAAAGTGATGTGCCATATGTTCCTTTTTGAGCAGTTCGCCCAAAGAGATAAACACATTTTTAGGATATGCTTCTGCCTTTGCCATTGTTTGTTTTTATGCGGTTACTGCCACTTGCTTCAACACGGCATCTATTACCTCGTTGGCCGATACCCCATCGGCATTTGCCTCGTAGCTCAAGATAATGCGGTGGCGCAGACAATCGTGTACCACGGCCCGAATGTTTTCGGGGGTTACCGTATTGGCGCCTTGCATCCAGGCATGCACCCTGCTGGCCCTATCTATGGCAATAGAGCCCCGTGGACTTGCGCCATAATCCAGCCATTTGTCTATTTCTTCACTGTATTTTGAAGGGTAACGTGTTGCCGAGATAATATCTACTATGTATTTTTCCATAGCCTCAGAGATATTCACACTGGCTATTTCCTTTCGGGCATCAAAAATAACCTTGGGGTCTAACCGTTCATGCTTTCCTTCCTTCGCTTTTTTCTGCTCCTCCCGGTTAAGTTTAATAATCTTAAGTTCGGAGGCATCGTCGGGATAATCGATCATGACATGCATCAGGAAACGGTCCATTTGTGCCTCGGGCAATGGGTAAGTACCTTCCTGCTCTACCGGGTTTTGTGTTGCCATTACCATAAATAGCGGATCCATTAAATAAGTTTTCCCGGCTACAGATACCTGCCGTTCTTCCATAGCTTCCAACAATGCCGATTGTACCTTGGCCGGTGCCCGGTTGATTTCATCGGCCAATATAAGGTTGCTAAATATGGGCCCTTGCTGAAAAACAAACTTTTCCTTGAGCTCGGGCTGATATATCTCTGTTCCGGTAATATCCGAAGGCAATAAATCGGGAGTGAACTGTATCCTGCTCAATCCACAGTTCAATTCTTTGGCCAGGGTCTTGATTGCCCTTGTTTTTGCCAGTCCCGGCAGGCCTTCCAACAACATGTTCCCATCGGCCAGTAGTACCAATATAAGTCGCTCTATTAAAGTATCCTGCCCAATGATGGCCTTGTTCATTCGTTCGTGCAAAGATGCAATGGCTTCATGTGTGGTCATATATTATATGTTTTTAAAATTAATTATACATAAGGGCAAAGGGTAAAAAACAAGGATGGCCATAGATAACCACCCCTGTAATTTTCTTGTTGATATGTTTTTTTATGCCTAATTAATTCCTAGGTGGTGATGCTAATTGCTGAACTACCTTATCTATAGACAGAGAAGACCCCGTTTGTGGCGGAAACTCTTTAAAAGTTGATAAAAACTCGGCAGCATAGCGTTGCGCAGGCACAAACAGCCACATATTCTCACCATACCAACGTACATACATCCTGGCATCTGGCGACACTTCATATGGGTCTGCCCTCAAGTTAATAATCAACGGCCAACTGGGAGATTTTCTATAAGCTTCTGTTATATCTCCTTCCATAATGGTAAAATGTAGCTTCCACATTCCATAACGGATGGCATTTAGGTTTCCTCCTGCATCAAAATAGAAAATTTCTTTCCGGGGTGCTTCTTTTACTTCACCCTTTAAATAAGGGAGGAAGTTATAACCATCTAGGTGCTGCTTAAAGGTCTTGCCATTGGCACTGTAGCCTTTTAATACCTTCTCTTTTATATTGGGCTCCCCGGCAGCAGCCACAAGTGTTGGCATCATGTCTTCATGAGAGAAGATATCGTTGTATACGGTCCCCGGTTTTATAACCCCCGGCCAGCGAATGGCACATGGCACACGGAAACCGCCTTCCCAGGTAGTCCCCTTTTCTCCACGGAATGGGGTACTTCCCCCATCGGGCCATGTAACCTTCTCGGCACCATTGTCTGTAGAATACATTACTATGGTATTGTCTGTTATGCCAAGTTCATCCAGTTTATCGAGTATCCTGCCCACAGCCTTGTCATGCTCAACCATTCCATCGGGATATAGGCCTATACCTGTAACCCCTACACTTTCTTCTTTTAGATGTGTCCATACGTGCATACGTGTGGCACTTAACCATACAAAGAAGGGTTTACCATCTGCATGTGCCTTTTCAATAAATTTAATGGCTGCATCTTCAAATTCCTCGTCTACAGTTTCCATTCGTTGTTTCGTTAATGGCCCCGTATCTTCTATTTTTCCATCGGCAGTACTATGGATTACACCACGCGGACCAAATTTTTTACGGAAGTCTGGATCTTTTGGATAGTAGTATCCTTCCGGCTCTTCTTCTGCATTTAAATGGTACAGGTTACCAAAAAATTCATCAAAGCCGTGGTTGGTTGGCAAGTGTTCGTCCTGATCGCCCAAGTGGTTTTTACCAAATTGCCCTGTGGCATAGCCCTGGGGTTTTAGAAGGTCGGCTATTGTTGGTTGAGAGGCCTCAATACCATGTTTGTCTCCCGGCATACCAATGGTTAACAGCCCTGTCCTGAAAGGGTGCTGCCCTAAAATAAATGCTGCACGCCCTGCGGTACAGGATTGTTGCCCGTACCAATCGGTAAATACAGCTCCCTCGTTTGCAATACGGTCTATGTTAGGGGTTTTGTACCCCATAAGCCCATTGTTGTTAAAACCTACATTGGACCAACCAATGTCGTCCCCCCAAATCACTAGAATATTGGGCTTGTCTTGAGCAATTAGAAAATTAACCAATAGATATGCTATTGGTAAAATAATAGATTTGTTTTTCATAATTATTTTTAGTTTATATTAAAAATGTATAGGTATAAGGGGGACTTATAATGCTATAATTTTATCCTGCTATAAACTTTAACTTTCTATAATCTATAAATGTAGTAATACAATAATACCTTTATATACAAGGTATTATAAACATAGGTGGGGAAGACTCATTTTTTATAAATGTAATAAATAAAAATATAATGTCCATTATATTTTAGGGCATAAATTTTTATTTTTTTTTTGCAGTGCTATAATTTTTCGGCACCTACCGTTATTCATTAAAACCATAAAAACCTCATAATCAGGTATTAATATATGCAATCAATGCTTCATTCTATGTTTTGAATGTATAAATCTTATTTTTCAATGCTTCATTCTATGTTTTGAATGCATAAATCTTGTTTTTCAATACTTCATTCTATGTTTTGAATGCATAAATCTTGTTTTTCAATACTTCATTCTATGTTTTAAATGCATAAATCTTATTTTTCAATGTTTCATTCTATGTATTGTGTGCACAATATTGATTTACTAATATAAAAGTTACTTTTTTGATGGCTTCTTATTGATTTTTTATATTTTTTAGCAAGCAATGTATATATTACTTTCCTCAATATACACTATTAAAACTATCTTTTTCATCTAAAAAGCTTCAAAATTGTAATCTTAAACTTACATAAAATACATTAATTTTGTGTATTTAGGTGATTTTTTTCATTATTTAATATCTTATATAGTTATTATGCTGTATATTGTCGATTATAAATTTTAAATACTATTAAAATGAAAGCAAAGACTTCTTTGAATGACCGATTGAAACATTTTGAAACAGCATTAGACAATGCAATGAACAGCCATGAAGTAAGAACGGCACTTGCCAAATCCGGATATGATAGTAAAAAGATATCTGAAGGTAAAAAGCTGGTAGAAAACACCTATGCTGCTTATCGCGACCTTGACAAAAGGAAAAACGATCTAGATAATGCCCCTATAACCTATAAAAAAATGTATAAAGAGGTAGATCCCACTTATAGGGAACACCGCCTAAAGGCAAAAGTTTTGTTTAATAAGGATGAAAATATATTAAAAGAACTTCGCATTGATAGGAGCATCCCAAATAAATATACCGATTAGCTTTCTAATGTAGAAAAATTTTACAGCACAATACTGGCAAGTGAAGATCTGTTACAAAAATTAAGTACATTAAAGCTTACTAAAGCAAACATAGACATGACTTACAGTAAGGCAATGGAAGCAGATCGTTACCGCAAGCTACGGATTGAACTTGATGGTAATAAACAGGATGCTACTAAAGAACGTAATAAAAGTTTAATGGACCTAAATACATGGATGGGGCATTTTTATACTATTGCGCGAATAGAACTTAAGGAACACCCCCAATTATTGGAATCTTTGGACAAGGTGGTTAAAAGTTAGCTGTCAATTTTTGTGCATACCGAAGAAAACGGGACACAGAAAAGTAAAAAACAAAGAATGCCCAACATACTACGGCCCTAAGTCTTTTTATGCGTTGTGCTTATAAGATATATTAGGGTTTTTTATGGGGCATTCTCACTAGTGTCCACTAAAAATTAATATATGTTCTTTGAAACCCTTGTAATCCGTAGCTTTCAGCGTTTTTTTATAGCGTGACGATTTGAATGGCTATGTTGGGAAGATTTTATAACACTTCCCTATGAACACAGGCAAATATGTTTTTTCGCAAGTCACATCTTTTTTGCCCCGGCGCGTTTTTGATCGTATTGTTACCAAACATCATGGTAATAAATACGTTCGGCATTTTACATGTTGGAATCAACTACTTTGTATGGTTTTTGGTCAATTAACTAATCGGGAGAGCCTTCGTGACTTAATTACGGTCATTGAAGCTCATCATCCAAAATCGTATCATCTTGGTTTTGGCAAAAGTGTAACCAGAAGCAATCTGGCTAAAGCCAATGAAAAACGTAACAGCAAAATCTTTGAGGAATTTGCTTACCACCTGATTGATATAGCCCGTAAAAAACGAGCCCATGATGATTTTCAGATCAAAGGAAAGGTATATGCTTTTGATTCCTCTACGATTGATTTGTGCTTAAATGTGTTTTGGTGGGCGAAGTTTCGTAAAACCAAAGGAGGGATCAAACTTCATACACTTTTTGATATCACCACTCAAATTCCGGCATTCATCCACATCACAGCGGCAACGGTAAATGATATGAATGTCATGGACGTGATCCCATATGAAACCGGGGCCTATTACATATTTGACCGCGGGTATGTAGATTATCAAAGGCTTTACCATATCACTCAATGCCAAGCCTTTTTTGTGGTTAGAGCTAAATCCAATTTAAAGTTCAGGCGGATGTATTCCAATAAGGTCGATAAATCCACCGGAGTTTTATGTGACCAATTGGGCAAGCTCTCCGGCTTCTATGTTTCCAAGGAATATCCGGATAAACTGCGCAGGGTCAAATTCCGTGATGAACAAACCCGACGGACCTTTGTCTTCCTGACAAACAATATGGAATTATCAGCCCCTGAAATCGCCTTGTTGTACAAAAACCGTTGGCAGGTAGAACTCTTTTTCAAATGGATCAAACAACATTTAAAGATCAAATCCTTTTGGGGAACATCCGAAAATGCGGTTCGTATCCAAATTTACACGGCTATTATTGCCTATTGCTTAGTAGCTATTGTAGGACATGACCTGAAAACTGACCGTTCAACCTACGAAATATTACAGATTTTAGGTGTATCTCTACTGGATAAAACACCTGTAAAAGAGCTGTTTACGAATACAGATTACAATAATTTCAAAGAACACGAATATAATCAACTGAAAATCAGTTTATTTTAAATGGACACTAGTGGGGCATTCTTTAATTTTATGAGCATTTCTTATATTTTCTATGCCATGGAATCCAGTATTGCTTTAATATCGGCTTCGGTTGTATCTGGATTGATAAAGCAAAAACGTGAAACGGTCTCAAAGCTATCGCCCTGGCGCCATTTGGTAGGCGTTACCAGTGCAAAGCCATCGCGGTGGTTTTTATAGGTCCAATTCCTGTAATCGTCGGGGGTCCATCCTTTGCGCCTATATAGTACACAGGATAAACTTGGCTCGCGCACCAGTTCTACATTTGGGTCTTCCTCGATTAGCTTCCCCGCAAGCTTGGCAAGCTTGATGCCCTGTTCTACCGCCCATTTGTATTTATCGGTTCCGTGCATGGCTAGCGAAAACCATAAAGGCAACCCCCTTACACGGCGCGTTAATTGTATTTGGTACTCAGATGGATTGAAGCCATGTGCCCCTTCATCCTTAAATATATCCAGGTAAGAGCCTTCTTGTGTATGTGCATTTTTTGCCAATTGTGGGTTTTTATAAATAATGGCCCCACAATCGTAAGGAGAGAACAACCATTTGTGCGGATCGATGGTAATACTATCGCAACGCTCTACACCCTTGAACAAATGCTTCACGGAATCGGCGGCAAGGGCACCGCCACCATATGCTGCGTCTATATGGAACCAAAGTTTTTCCCTTTGGCATATGTTAGCTATACCGTCCAGGTCGTCTATAATACCGGCATTGGTAGTGCCGCCCGTGGCAACAACGGCAAATAAGCGTTTGCGCTGGTGCGGTGTAAGGCTTTTTATTTTTTCTTCCAGATATTGTCCTTTCATCTGGTCTTCGGTTTCTACCAACAGGACATCGGCATCTATTACTTTGGCCATTGACTTTATAGAGGAGTGTGCCCCGATAGAAGTTATAATCAATCCCTTTTCACCTTGGTTATTTTCATCCTTTCGCCACTCTTCACGGGCTGTTACCATTGCCGAAAGGTTGGCGGCAGTGCCCCCGCTGGTAAATACGCCAAAAGCTCCTCTGGGCATGCCCGTTAGGGAGACCAACCACTTCATGGCTTCGTTTTCGCAGTAGATACCGCCCGCACCTTCCATCCAATAAGCCCCGTGGATGCTCGATGCCGAGGTTACCAGGTCGAACATTATGGCGGCCCGTGTAGGCGATGCCGGCACAAATGCCAAATGCCTGGGGTGGTCTATGGGGACGGTGGCTTTTATAAGTACATCCTTAAATAGCTGGAAGGCCTTTTCGCCCCCAATACCTTTTGCCGTTACGGTCTCTCCTACCAATGCCTTTAGCTCTTCTTCCTTTTTAGGCTTTCCTAGCTCGGGGGAGATCATTGTAATCCTGTTCAAGGCGTACTTCATGACATCGAGTGTCATTTCTACGCTGTCCATATCTATATTGTGCATAAAATCTCTTTTTGGCAAAGGTATGCTTTTGTTCGGTTTTCAATAGAATTTGCTATCTTTATAAAAAGCCAATAGATGAAGACCAACGCTTATTTTAGAACCGCCAAGCAGGAATTGCTGGATGCCATTAAAGATGTAAAGCACCCTTTTAGGTATTTTACCATGGCTACCATTGGCATAAACCATAGTCCTAGGCTACGCACAGTAGTACTTAGGGAAGTACAGGACGATTTGGCCTTAACCATCTATACCGACAAGCGTTCTAAAAAAGTTACGCACCTAAAGGAAAACAATAATGTGTGCCTGCTTTTTTTTAACCATAACGAGATGCTGCAACTTAAAGTTGATGGCAAGGCTTTTCTGGAAGCAGATGAAAAAATAATACAGCATGGGTGGAAACAGGTTAAAGTTTCTTCTAAAAAAGACTATAGTACCTCAAGGGATCCCGGTACGAAGATTAAAGATCCCGAAATGATAGAGTATTTGGAGAATGTAAACCATTTTGCTATTATCCATATTATTCCCTCTAAAATAGAATACCTTCAATTGAAGAAAGATAAGCACATAAGGGTGCTTTATGCTAAAGAACCTACCGGATGGGAAGGCACTTTTTTGGTTCCATAAAACAATTGACGGTTGTTTGTTCCGGATCTCAGGTTTTAAATACTACTTTGCCTAATTTGGGTTGCCCCTTTTTCTTAGTTAGCTGTCCAGCAGGAATATTGTTACTATTTGTCTATGGTTCTAAAGGTAAGATTTACCCTTGGCCTATTTATTAGTTTTGTGGGCGGCAATCTATGCAGCCAATGCGTTTGCGTGGTGCCTTTCATGACGAGTAAACTTCCGTGGGCCAAAGTAATTGTTACTTTTTCTTTGGTTGTTTTGTGCTTAAAGGCAAATTTTCGTTCGGCGCCAAAGCTCAAGGAGGCAATGGTCCCGTTCTTTTTCAGGTCTTTTTCGGCATCGCTGTGCCATGCCATGCCTTCGCTGCCATCGTGATATAGGTTTAAGAGACAGGAGTTGAACGTTTCGCCGGTTCTTTGCTCTACCGTGCCTTTGAGGTCCAAAAGTGCTTGGGTCCATGGCAGCGCCCGCTTTGTAGTGTTGGAATAAGTGTAGGAAAAGGGTTTGTTTGCATACCAGGCCACCTTTCTTTTGGTAATTATCCTTTTTCCAAATACTATGGCCTCGTCGTTTTTCCATTGTATGGAGCTTAACAGCGTGTTTAAATAGCTATTGGCCTCTTGGGCGGCAAACAATTTACCATAGTAATTTACGGTTCCGTCTTTGGGCAATAGGTTTTGTGTTGTATCTATCTCGTTATTGAACAAGTCCATTTTTCCATGTTTTATATGCTTGCTTCATACAATGCCCGCATGGGCGGTAGTTGTTTATGACAGCTTCTTTTTCTGTTTTGAAAAACACGCGGTTTTCTTTTTGCATGCGTTTTCCCGATTTGCAGTTTAATGTGCCATAAATTTTAAGTCTTTTGTTTCCTGCAAGACATATTTGTCCATTTTTTATCATGCCATGCAAAGTTAAGGATGTTATTTGTTGATGTTGTACCATGTTATTATCTCTTTTATTTAATGCCTCTTTTAATTGTTCGGGCAGGGATAGCAGCGTAAATCCTTTTGTGAGGCACGAACAAAAGATTGCAGTGGATAGCCCGGCCGGAATGAAATGGAGGGCCCGCCAAAATAGTATTAGCTAAGTGCATCGTGAAAAATAATGCCCAATGTATGCCTTTGGCCATGGTGCAATTGGCTAACCCCGTGCTTTATGCGGGCACGGTAATAGCCTTTTGTGCCCTTTATGGGCCTAAAGTTGGTGGTAAAGATAAGCATATCTCCTTTTTGGGGCCTTAAAACCATTGCCTTGGATTGTGCCCTTGGCGTTTGCTGGGTAAGTACAAACTCGCCGCCGGAATAGTCAATATCGGGTTGGTCTAAAAACAGGACTGCTTGCAGGGGGAAGTATATGTCTCCGTACAAATCCTGATGCAAGGTGTTAAAACCTCCTTTGCCGTATTTTAATATAAGGGGCGTTGGCTTTAATTGATTGTTTTTGTGGCACTGTTCAAGTAATTCCCGTAATGTTTCCGGGAATTTTCTGTCAATCTTTAAAACTTTCATCCACAAATTGGCAATTGGCGCTAATTTTGGGTATAATCCTTGGCGTATTTCCCGTACAATTTTGGGCAAAGGGTAATTAAAGTATTTGTATTCGCCCAAGCCAAAACGATAACGTTCCATGACCACGGTTTTTCGGTATGCACTTACCGATGGATATAGGCCGATTAAGGTATTGCATTGCTTTTGGTTTATAAATTTGGGCACAATTGCATAACCTTTTTCGTGCATTTGGGCAGTTACGGTATTCCAATCTATTGTTGCTATTTTAGTGTTGATGCTTTCCATTTATTCTACGTTTGTTTTAGCGGCCTCCCAGCCAATTATGGCAGATTTTCGGGTGCTTCCCCACATATAGCCCCCCGTGTTCCCGGTAGACTGTATAACCCGGTGGCACGGGATTAAATATGCTACGGGATTGTTGCCAATAGCGGTCCCGATGGCCCGTGATGCCTTTGGCATGTCTATTTTTTTGGCAACGGCCCCATAGGTCGAGAGGTTTCCCTTGGGGATTTTTAAAAGGGTTTCCCAAACTTTTAGTTGAAAGGGAGTGCCTTTTAAATGCAACTTTATTTGGTTGCCCTTGCTCCAATCTTCACGGAAAATGAAAAGTGCATTTTGTTGGATTTTATCCACCATTTGATGATATTCTGCATTGGGGAACCTGCTTTTTAACGTATAAAAGGCTTCTTCCTTGTTGTTTAAAAAAGCCATATGGCAAATTCCCTTTGGTGTGGAGGCTACTATAATCTGCCCGAACGGGCTTTCGGCAAAACTGTAGTTTATACGTAGGTTTTCGCCTTTGTTTTTGTATTCGCCGGGCGTCATTCCCTCTATGTTTATAAATAAATCGTGTAAACGGCTAGTACCCGAAAGTCCGGTTTGGTAAGCGGTGTCGAATAATGTGGGCCGACCTTTGTTTAACAACCGTTTTGCATATTCAATGCTTAAATACTGCATAAATTTTTTTGGACTTACCCCCGCCCAATCGGTAAACAACCGTTGAAAGTGAAACGGACTTAAATGTACCTGCTCCGCTATATGCTCTAAAGAAGGCTGTTCCTTAAAATGCGCCTTAATATACTGTATGGCCTCGGCAATTCTATTGTAATTGAGTTCTTCTTGCGGTGTCATTTTTCTTTATGTTTTATAGAAGCAAAAATATATTGCTTTTGAAGGCCTTAAAACCTGATTCTTGCTAAACATATGTGTTTTAACTATTGGTATTGTTCATCTCTTATAAAAGTAACTCTATTTTAATTGCCAAAAACAAATAATCCCTTCGGATTATCTTGAAAAAAGAACAGCTATCCCACTGGGTTACACACAAATATTGTAACAAATGTGGTCCTGGCTAGTCTTCATAATAAACAATAGCCTTATGAAGCCATTAACGGTGTTATTTTTATGCGTAACATTCGCCATTCAAGCACAGAAAAGCGAAAATGAAAACAAAATTGAAGTGCTAACACTTGCTACGTTCCATTTTGACTTCCCAAACCTAGACGTGCAACAGGTTGAAGATTCCGATAAAATAGATATTTATGAGAAGCGTTATCAAAAAGAAATAAATGAGATTGTTAAAAAACTAAGCGCGTTTAAGCCTACTATTATTGCAATAGAACTTCGACCTGAAGAGCAGGCAAAAGCCGATTCGCTCTATAATTTATTTCTTGAAGGCATCTATAAATTGCAAAGAGCCGAATACCAACAAATAGGATTTAGGCTTGCCAAACAATTAAAGTTAAAGAAACTGTATTGTGTAGATGAGTGGGGCAACTTTACCCAGTCCGTTGAAAAAGTAATAAATGGAAATGACTCCATTAACCGTAAGAAATTTGTAAAATATGTTGAAAACAACCCGGATGCCCCGCTAAAGAACATAAGAAAAGACATATATAAGTCTGAAGGTATTCTGGAACAACTAAAAATGATGAACAACCCTGAAGTTATAAAGAAAAGTTTGGGAAATTATCTATTGGGCCCTTTTAAATATGAGATAAATGAAGGCGATTTTTTTGGTGTTGATTTTGAAACGGGAAGATGGTTTAGTAGAAACCTTAAAATATTTAGAAATATACAGCGTATAAAAACCGATCCGTCTAATCGGATTTTAATAATATTTGGGGCAGACCATATGAATCTATTAAACATTTTCTTTGACAGTTCTCCTGAATTTAAGCTCGTTGACACGAACGTTTATTTAAAGTAAGATTACAAAAAAACCGCAAAATAAGTACTTTGCGGTTTTTTCTATATTAACATTGGGGTTATTTGGTATAAAACCCTTTATTTTTTTACTGAAAATTTATATACAGAAACCGTATGGTATTCTTCTCCCGGGTTTAAGGTAATGGATGGGAAGTCTGGTTGATTGGGCGCATCTGGAAAATGCTGGGTTTCCAATGCAAAAGCAGTTCTAAAATCGTCTTTAGCCCCCGACTTGAAGGTGTTTTTGCTTTGCATGAAATTTCCGCTGTAGAATTGTACGCCCGGTTCCTGGCTTACAACATCCATTTCAATCCCCGATTTATCCCCAACAATGGTTGCCACATGGTTCATACTATCTTCCTTGGCACCAGTTAACACATAATTATGGTCGTAGCCCATTCCGTTTTTTAGTTGCTCGTTATCGGTTTCTATGCGTTCCCCAATAGTATGCGGATCGGTAAAATTGAACGGGGTCCCGGCTACCGGTTTTAATTCTCCCGTGGGAATCAAACCGGCATCGACCGGAGTGAACTTATCGGCATAAATTTGAACTTGATGACCTAAAATAGTCCCGCTCCCCTCACCATTTAAATTAAAAAAGGCATGGTTGGTTAAATTTACCACCGTGGGCGCGTCTGTAGTTGCGCTGTATTCCATCTTTACGGCATTATCGTTGGTAATGGAATAGGTAACCGTTACGTCCAGGTTCCCCGGAAAACCTTCTTCCATATCGGGGGAATGGTATTTAAGTACCAATGTATGTTCGTTTACCTTTTCGGCGTCCCAAATAACATCCTGAAAACCTTTGTTTCCTCCATGAAGGGTATTACCATTGTTATTGGTGGGGATTATATATTGTTTTCCGTTTAAAGTAAACCTTCCCTTTGCAATTCGGTTGCCAACCCTTCCAATGGTAGCTCCAAAATATGGTTCGGTAGACTCCATATACCCTTTAGCACTGTTCATACCCACGACAACATCGGTCATTTTACCATTTTTATCGGGCACCCATAAACCTACTATACGCCCACCGTAATTGGTAAAGGCCGCTTTTAGGTTTTTATTCTGAATCCAATATAATTGTACTTTTTTCCCGTTTACAATAGTATCGAAAGCTTCTGAATTAATTAAAGTTGCAATGGAATCCTTGGTAACCACCTCAACGGTTTCTCCTTGAGATGCTGCCTCTTCTTTTTTGTTTTGCTTACACGCCACTACACTGATTATTCCTGCCAGCAAAAGAGCCATGAAGATTTTTGACTTGTACATGTTTATTTATTGTTTAGTTTTTTTATTAAATCTACTTCATCCTGCCTGTAAGGAGTTCCGTCTTTTCTAAATATATCGTGGAACCACTCAATAGGTTCTTCTCCACTGCTTATGGGCGTGTCCCAAGCATAAATGGTATTTGTTTTACCATTTACCAATCCCCAATTTATGGCCCCGATGTTATGCTCTTTAAGCATTGGCAGTATATTGGAAAAACGACTGTCTCTGGTTCTTGCCATGTATTCGGTACAAATAAGCGGGCGTCCAAAGGATTCTAATAATTGTATTACGCGCAAGTGCCATTCGGGTGCTTCGTAATCATGGTAGGTAACAATGTCGGAGTTTGTTACCTGAAATTCGTTAAGTTCTTTTTCGTTCCATTTCCAGATACCTACACTTATAGGTTGCGATGGGTTTACCTCGCGTGCCCAGGTAAAAACTTGTTTTAGCAATGGCAAAGACTCGCTGCTTTTGCCGTTGTTTCCGGGTTCGTTGTACAAATCCCACAGCAATACGCGATTGTCGTTGGCAAAAGTTTTTATGATATCTTTTACATATGTTTCCAGTTCAGGAAAATTTGCCTCGTTTTTTGATGCCGGATATCCTGGGTCCTGCATCCACCCGGAATTATGGGTTCCCGGCTTTGGTTCGCGCTGCTTCCCTATCTTTGGGTTGGCGTCCCAAACGTCATCAAAAATAACCAAGATGGTTTGTATGCCGTGTTTATTAGCTATTTTTAAATATTGGTCTACCCTTTTCTTAAATCCTTCTTTGTCTGCCTTATACGCCAGACTGTGCAAATACACACGCATGGTGTTAAATCCAATTCCTTCGGCATAGCCTAGTTCCCGGTCGATGGTTTCGGGGTCGAAAGTATCTTCTTGCCACATTTCTAATTGATTAATGGCCGTACTCGGGATAAAGTTGGCACCACTTATCCATTTATGCTGTGCATACCAGTTATTGGCTTTCTCGGCAGACCATTTGTTTTTTATAAGCACATCTTTTTTCTGGGCCATCCCCAAGTTGCACATAAGAAGCGTTACAGCTACAATAAGTATTTTTTTCATTGTTCTCTATTTTTATAATTAGTGTTCTTTTTTTAACTATTTGACCACGGGAAATGCAACAATTCTAAGCTTTGTAAAACCAATGGGCACCAAACTGATGGATTCTTCCTTTTTGGAAACTTCGCCTTTATAAAAACCTTCCCTTCCCGTTACCGGTAAATATGCCAAACCATTGATGGCCTTCCAATCGGGGATTTGTTTTGCGTTTACTTTTATTTCAAGTGGTGCATTTTCCAAATTCCATTTAAAGTCATCGTTCAGTCCTTTTGCAATTACTTCGGTATTGTTTGCAATTGTTTTTAATTCTTCTTGAAGCAAGCCATAATTCCAGTTGGAATCGGTATGGACGGTAAAATATTTACCTTCATGTTCCTCGTTGCCTTCGTTCCACTTTTCATTTAATTTCAATCCGTAAACCAAGGGGCCACGCTCAATGGCACGCGAGTTTTCTGCCCATTCAGAAGCACGTACTTCCATAGGGAGCTTTAGTTTTACCACATCGCCGTTTTTCCAGCTTCTGTTAAGCGTTACAATTTCTTTGTCCTTCTCGAAGGACACTTTTTCACCGTTAACGGTTATTGAAGGTGCTGTGCACCATTTTGGGATTCTCAACTCAAAAGGAAAGGTTATTTCATCTTCAACAGAAATTTTAAAATCAATTTCGTCTCCAAAAGGATAAGCAGTATCTTCCTCTATGGTTACCGTTTTATTTTTAATGGTGGTCGAAATTGTATTTGGACTGTAAACCAGTGCCGCCAAGCCGTCCTGCTGATTTTTATACCACAAATGTTGTGTAAATTTGGTCCATCCTTGGTGCATGTTTACATAGCAACAGGTATAACCGCTTTTTGCCCCCAAAACATTGTTCATTTCGCGGTTAAACGGCAAGGTAAAAGCATATACCCCCCTGTCTATTTCAATTTGGTTGGCTATTTGGAAGTATTGTTTTTCGTTAAAATCGTCGGTAGTTTGTGCCGGAAGCGCATTAAACGTTGCCCGCTCTAATGCATCCATATAGAATGGGTCTCCGGTAATCCCTATAATTTCTTCCAATGAAAACATGGCCTCGACCACGGCACAAAGTTCGGTTCCCTGTATGGGCGCATTCCCGTGCAGGTCTTCATCGGCAGAAAAAATTCCGTTGGGAAGCCCATGGAGAGTCATTAAATCGCTAAATCCAACTTTGGTAGCCTTTAAATAAGCCGAATCGCCCGTACGCTGGTAATTTTCGGCAGGTTCCTTTATGGCCATTCCAACATTTACACCATGGCGGTGCATCCAGCTTTCTCCATTGGGGTGCGCAGCAGCGTTTATTACCCAATCGCGGTTGCCAAGCCATTCGCTCCATGCAAAAGACTGTTCTTTAATTTTATTGGCCAGTTGCAACAGTTTTTCATCTTTGGTAATGGTATACAACCATTGTGCAATACGCATGTTTTCAACACCGCGGGATTGTGCCCATTCTGTCCACTTTCCAATTGGGCAGGTATCTAAAGTAGCCCATTGATAATCGAAATATTTTTTCATGAACGGAATTACACGTTCGTCTTGCGTTGCCGTATAATATTGCTGAATCACTTTTAGCATTACCATTCTTGGCCACCAATCTTCGCCTTTATCGCAATGGGCTATATCTACTTTGTTCCCTGTTTCCCGTTCCCACTCGGTTATGGGGCCGAAATAACCGGACGGTCGTTGGTTTTCTATACTCCAATCGATGTACTTTTTTACTTTTTGCTGAAGTTTTTCATCATCCAATTGATAGGCCAACGGCACTGCACCATCCAGCCAATAAGGTGTTTCCTCCCAATCATCGCCCTTGCCGCCAAGCCAACCGTTATCAATTTTTATCTTGTCGTAAATCTCGTCCATATGCCCGGTTGAATTATCGCGCATTATGGCTAGCTGGTCTTTAAGCCAACCTTTTGGTTGGATCTCTCCCAACGCGACTTCATTATAAACCGACGCTACATAGTTGGTTCCCTTTAATTCTACTTTATTCTTGCTTTCCGTTTCTTTATTGCACGATAGGAACACTAATGTTACCAAAACTGAAACTGCAATGAATTTACTTTTCTCGATGTTCGTTTTCATAATTATTTTGAAGGTATTGGTAGTTTTGTATCTTCTGAAACAGGCTCGCCTACATACGGGCTTCCATCTTCCTGCCAATGTACCCGTTGCATCCTTGGCGACCTGAAGCCACCGCATCCCTGTCCCGGCTCTGAATTGGCATGGTACAGGATCCAATCTTCTTTCCCGTCCGGTGATTTAAAAAAAGAATTATGTCCGGGTGCATACACTCCGTTTTTTGGAGACTGTGTTAACAGAGGTTTTTTTTGTTTTTCCCAATTGGAAGGGTCCAGCAAGTTTTCTTGTCCCGTAAACTTAAGTACCCCCAAACTGTAATAATCGGTCCAGCAACCACTCGCCGAAAAGATTATAAAAATAGCATTGTTATGTTGAAGAAACTGCGGTCCTTCGTTTACATTTACATGCGGTGGGTTTATGGGGTCGTTTAAATCGCCGTGCTTTTCCCAATTAAAAGTCGGAGATGCAATTTTAACACGGTCTCCTTCAATTTCAAGCGGGTTCTTCATTTTGGCTATAAATATGTCCTGTTGTCCATTTTGGTCTCCTTCCCATCCGGACCAGATCATGTAATATTGGTCTTTATAATTAAAAACATTCCCATCTATTGCCCATTTATCTGTTTTTGCGGCTATTTTTCCTTTAAACTCCCAATTATCGGAAAAAGGATCCTTGCTTTCGTTCTCGATAACATACATTCTGTGCGTGTTATTATCTCCATTATCAGCAGCAAAATAAACATACCATTTACCCTCTAGGTAATGTACTTCCGGGGCCCATATATCTTTAGAGTAAAGCCCCGTTTTTGGCGGGGTCCAAATGGTTTTCTTTTCGGCTGAAGCCAAATTTGCCAAATTCTTTGTTTTCCAAAGCACTATTTTGTTTCCCATGGTATGGGTATAATAGTAATATCCATTTACGTGCACGCTAAAGGGATCTGCACCCGATGGCAATAAGGGATTGGTAAATTCTTTTTGCTGTGCACATACGGTCAAAGAGCATAGCAGGAACAAAAAATATAATTGTTTCATGATTTTTACGGTTGGTTTTTCTATTTTTTTATTGATGTTATCCTGTTTTGTTTATATAATTTGTTGCAACTTCGGTCTTGAACGATATTGTTGAAGTTTATCAAGGCCGTTTATACTATTTGGCTTCATTTAATCGCTATCCTTTACCTTTAATTAATTCACAATAATTTATCATCTAAATAATTTGGCGTATTGTACATTGCCATATCATTAAAAAAACACATTTGTTTTTATTGAATTCTCCGTTATATCAAAATAGGCTAAATTAACCGTGTTTATAGCATATCGATTGTGTCATTCTTTCGTAAAATTCGTCCAAAGTGCTACTAAATGTATACTTTTTATGATAGTTGAAACAAATTGAATGATTATGAAACAAAATGTATAAGTATTATTAGTACATTTTGGCAAAATTTATAAAGTTGAAAAAAAGCCTGCTGTTTTCCATTTTTTTTATGCTCTTGAGCACTGTTATTTATGCCCAAGAATACTATTTAAAACATTATCAAGTAGATAATGGCCTGTCTCATAATTCCGTTATATCCTCCTTGCAGGATAACCATGGTTTTTTATGGTTTGGAACAAAGGACGGCTTAAACCGTTTTGACGGTTATTCTTTTAAGTTATATCAAAACGACCCGCAGGATACAACCAGTATAGGCAGCAATTTTATACAGAAATTGCATCAATACAAAGGTTTTTTATGGGTTGGTACCGACAATGGTTTGTACAAGTTTGACGAACTGCATGAAACTTTCGAGCTATTGGAGCTTACCCAAAACCAATCTGTCCAGGATATAGAGACCGACGCACACGGAAATTTATGGTTTATTGCAGGTGCAACCTTGTATAAATACAATATTGAGAAGAAAAAATATATAGTTTTTGATCCCGCCGACTTTTTTGGGGCATTGAGCATTACCAAATCGCAGGACAATACGCTCTGGGTTGCTTCTTTTAACCAGCTGTATAAGTACGACCCCGATAAAATATCTTTTACGCCCATGGGAATAGCCCCCATAGAAAACACAATCTTCCCTTTTATAATATCGACCATATATGCACTTAACTCACACACCATTCTAATTGGTACACAAAATCATGGCGTTATAGAATACAACACCCAAAGTGGCACACAAAAAAGATTGCTAGCCAATGAGAGCGGCCCAGTTTATGTAAGGAACTTTGCCAAAAAGGGAGCGGGAGAATTGTGGATTGCAACCGAAAACGGGGTATATATATACAACATTCAAGATAAGACATACGACCATATACAAAAAAAATATACCGATGACTATGCCTTGTCCGACAATGCGGTATATACCATTACGGTAGACAATGAACAGGGCGTATGGATGGGCACCTATTTTAGGGGAATTAACTATTACCCAAAACAATACACGCCCTTTAAAAAGTATTTTCCAAAGCTTAATGAAAATTCTTTGAGCGGGAACATTGTTAGGGAGATTACCAAAGATAAATATGGCAACCTATGGCTGGGTACCGAAGATGCCGGCCTGAATAAATTTAACCTGAAAACCAAAAAGTTCACCAGTTACAATCCGCTTAAAAACAATACCGGGCTTGCCTATTATAACATTCACGGTATACTGCCCGATAGCGATAAACTTTGGGCAGGCACTTTTGAGCATGGCCTGGACGTGCTCGATATCCCTTCTGGAAAAGTAACAAAACATTATGGAATGGGCAGTAAAGGTGGCCTGTTCAGCAATTTTGTCTATGCCGTGCACAAAACAAAAAGCAATGATATCGTTATTTTAACTACGGGCGGCATTCAACAGTACAATGCAGGAAAGGATACCTTTGAAGGCTTTAAGCCTATTCCTGAAAAATACTTTTTTAACTGCTTTATGGAAATTAGCGCTACCGAAGCCTGGGTTGGAAGCTATAGAAACGGGCTTTTTCATTACAATGAAGCTACCGGCAGAAAAGAAGTTTATACATACAACAACAAGAATGCAAATAGCATTAGCAGCAATGCCATAAACGATCTTTACAAAGACCACAAGGGAAACATTTGGGTTACTACCGAAAACGGTTTGAACAAATACCGGCCCGAAACAAACGATTTTGAACGTTTTAATACCAAAGACGGCTTCCCAAGTAACGTAATGTACTCCATTTTAGAAGATAACGATTTTAATTTATGGATTAGCAGCTCCAATGGCCTTGTAAAGTTTAACCCAGAAGACTTCAGCATAAAAACATACACCAAAGCAAACGGACTAATGACCGACCAGTTTAATTACCGCTCTGCATTTAAGGACGATAACGGAGACATGTACTTTGGAAGCGTGGACGGCATGGTGTCTTTTAACCCAGACAATTTTATAAAGAACACATACAACCCGCCTATTTTGTTAACCAACCTTAGGGTCAACAACAAAGAAATTTCTGTAACAGAAAATGGATCGCCGCTCTCAAAATCCATTACCTATTCTGATGAAATCAACCTTAAACACACAGAATCATCGTTTAGCATTGATTTTTCGGCCTTGAGCTTCAATGCCTCGCAAATGACCAAGTATTGGTACCAATTGGAAGGCCTTAACGACGACTGGGTAGAACTTAACAAAAGCCGCACCGCCTATTTTACCAAGCTTCCGCCAGGAAATTACACCCTTAAATACAAAGCCCTTAACAGCAATGGTTCCTGGAGCCGGGGAAAAGACCTCAGAATTATAGTTTCGCCCCCGTTTTGGGCCAGTAATACGGCATATGCTTTCTATTTTCTATTTATTTCAACCATATTGTTTTTTGCGGTACGGTTTTATCACGAACAAACCGAAGAAAAAAACAACCGCAAGATCCGCCAGCTCAACAACAAGAAGGAAAAAGAAATCTATCAGGCTAAAATCGAGTTTTTTACCAACGTGGCCCACGAAATAAGAACCCCGCTTACACTTATTAAAAGCCCACTGGAAAAAATACTAAAGACAACGCAACAAAATGGCTTCTTAAAAGAAAACCTCAACATCATGTCCAAAAACACCTCCCGGCTATTGGACCTTGTTAACCAGTTGCTGGACTTTAGGAGGACAGAAATAGAAGGGGTCGACCTTACTTTTGTAAAGGCAAACATAACCGCTATGGTAAAAAACACCCATACGCGCTTTAGCCAGGCCATTGAAGAAAAAAATGTCTTATTTGAATTTTCTTATCCCGATGAGCCCATACATGCTTATGTAGACAGCGAGGCTCTTAAGAAAATTTTAAGCAATCTCTTTAACAATGCCATTAAATACGCCAAAAACAAGGTATTTGTAACCCTAAAAAGAGACGAGGCAAGCTTTATCCTTATTGTTAAGAACGATGGAGAGCTTATTCCTGCCCATTTAAAAGACAAAATCTTCGAACCTTTTTTCAGGGCGCCCGAAGTAACGCACCAAACAGGAACGGGTATTGGCCTATCGCTGGCACATTCGTTAACCGAACTGCATAAAGGGACACTTTCCCTGGATAATACAGATGTGGCCATGAATACTTTTATATTGAAACTGCCCTTGTTCCAGGAAAAGAAATTTGAACTCTATTCATCAAACACCCTTCCTATAAAAGATACAGGGCTCCCTACAATTTATCATGATGAAGATGATACAGAAGAAGTTAAAAAGACCACCATACTGCTTGTTGAAGACAATGAAGACCTTTTGGACTTTATTGCCAAGGACCTTCGTGAAGATTACTTTGTACACAAGGCCGCATATGCCGAAAAAGCACTGGAAATTATTCAGAACGACAACATACAACTGGTTATAAGCGATGTAATGATGCCCGGAATGGATGGTTTCGAGCTTTGTAAGAAAATAAAAACATCTTTAGAAACCAGCCATATACCCGTTATCCTGTTAACTTCCAAAAGTGCCATAAGCGCTAAGGTAGAAGGACTGGAATCGGGGGCAGATGCTTATATTGAAAAGCCCTTTTCGATAGAATATCTCCATATTCAAATTAAAAACTTATTGGAAAACAGAAAGCACATCATGCAACATTATTCCAGTACGCCATTGGCACATATAAGAAGCATTGCACACTCCAAAACCGATGAATCTTTTATAAAAGCACTGGACAAAGTAATCTATGAAAACATAGCCGACCATAATTTAAGCGTTGAAATACTAGCAGAAATCATGAACATGAGCAGGTCTACGCTCTATAGGAAGATAAAGGACATATCTAACCTTAGCCCTAACGAGCTTATTAACATTACCCGCCTTAAAAAGGCCGCCGAACTGCTCCGGACAGGCGATTACAAAATATACGAGGTATCCGAAATGGTAGGCTACAACTCCCAGACCAGTTTTGGCAGGAATTTTCAAAAACAATTTAACATGACCCCTACCGAATATATAAACAGCAAGGAAGTTTAGTCTATGCACGCTTCTTTTTATAGTAAATCAACCCATAAAATTGATGTTTGCACCCCGCTAAACACTATTCACCTATAAAAATTTAAAAAATTGAAAGCAAAACACCTTATCACAGTATGTTCCTGTGCACTATCTATAGCATTTTCGGCAACGGCACAACAACAGCCCCACACAGCTCCTTCTCCTGTTTACAACGACCCCATATATGATGGTGCTGCCGACCCGGTTATTATCTGGAACAGGCAAGAAAAGAGTTGGTGGATGCTCTATACGGCACGCCGGGCCAATATGCCCACCCCGGACGTATCGGCTTATTACGGCAACAAGGTGGGCATTGCCTCTACCAAAGATCATGGACAAACATGGGTGTTCAGGGGCTACCTAGACCTGGAATTCGAGCGGGGACAAAACACATTTTGGGCCCCCGATGTTGTATACCATAAAGGCACCTACCATATGTACGTGTCGTACATACAAGGAGCAAGGAGCCACTGGGGCGGAAAGTCCAAAATCGTGCACTTAACCAGCAAAAACCTATGGGATTGGAGTTATCAAGGAGGCGTAAGTGCATCTTCAGATAAAGTAATAGACGCTACCCTCTTCCAAAAGGAAGACGGCATATGGCGGATGTGGTACAAAGACGATTCTAAGGGAGGGATTACCATGATGTCGGAGTCCAAAGACCTAAAAACATGGGAAGCAGCACAAAAACCTACAATAGCAGGCGATGCCCATGAGGGACCCAATGTTTTTGAATATAAAGGATACTATTGGATGCTTACCGACGAGTGGCACGGGCTGCGCATATACCGTTCTACAGACCTCAACACCTGGGAAAAACAAGGCTTGATACTCGATACTCCTTCCAAAAGGAAGGACGATACCCCATCTGGGGCACATGGCGATGTAATTACCCTTAAAGACCGGGCTTATATATTTTATTTTACCCATCCGGGGCGTGACAAGCATGGAGTTACCAAACCAGAAAATTCTTTTTATCAAAACCATAGAACCAGCATACAGGTAGCACCAATTACGGTAGAAAATGGCACTTTGAAAGCAAACCGTGACCAACCCTTTGATTATTGGCTTCCCGATGCCGAATAAATAATAGAACACGAATACATATTTTTATAGTGGCCGTACATACATTTTTCTCTTTTAATGCTCCATTCTATGTTTTGTGTGCATAAATCTTCTTTTTTAGTGCTCCATTCTATGTTTTGTGTGCATAAATCTTCTTTTTTAGTACCCTATTCTATGTTTTATATGCGTAAATGTTCTTTTTTGGTACCCCATTCTGTATTTTTTGTCCTTAAATATCTCTTTTTAGTGCTGCATCTGTGTTTTTCTATAATTTTTCTCATTATCTGCTATTGATCATAAAATATTATTTAATGCCTAGAACGCAGTCGAGACCCTATTTATAAAAGTGTTGGGCTTAACAACCTCATGACTATAATCAAGGCAGCCATTGAGATTAATTATGGCTATTTCT